>CAZVHY010000184.1:0-2682 GCA_964627115.1 uncultured Solibacteraceae bacterium
GCCGCCGGGTTGGACTTGACGAAATAGGACTTGTAGGTCGACGCCTTCGGATCCATGCAGCCCTCGAGGTTGAGCAGCTCGATCTTCCGGAAGTCGGTCGGTGCGGTCTCGGCCTGGATCGAGATGAACCCTGAGGCCATCGGCGTGCCGTCGATCTTGATCGCCGGATCGACCGGCGCCACGGCACCGCCGCCCATCTGCGGCTTCGTGTATTCGAGCACCACCTGGCCATCGATCAGGTGCCGGACGCGATCGTCGCCGTGCACCTCGACCTCGACGCGCACCCACTGATCGCCCTCGTAGGTCTGCGATGTCGAGTTGATGCAGTGCGCGGTGACGAGCTTGCCGTCCATGACGACGTTCGATCCCGGCGTGCAGAGGTTCGCCGTCGTGCGCGGGCCCTTGCCGAGTCCGCCGAGCAGCTGCACCTCGATCGAAATCGGGAAGTCCTGATCCTGCAGCATCGTCTTCGGATCGGGACTGTGCAGCATCAGGCCGTTGTTGCGGAGGGCCCACTCGGGTCCGCCGGGCACCTGGTTCTCCACGAACCGGTACTCGGCCGCGATGACGTAGTGCGAGAACGCGTCCCGGTAGAACATGTGGCCGAACTCGCCGTCGAATTTCGTCCAGCCGTCGTACCGCACCTTCAGCAGGCCGTCCTCCACACGAAACGTGTTGTGCAGGTTGTGACCGAGCGGGTGTTTCGTGAACTTCGGCGTCCAGCCGGTGAGATCGCGGCCATTGAACAGCTGAATCCACTCGCGCGCGTCGGGGCCGGTGGCCGTCTGGCGCTCGGCGCGGCCGGACGAAGCAGCGGCCAGCACGGCACACGGCAGGATCACCAGCGCGCAGGCACGACGGAAGGACAGTAGGGACATGGGAGCACTCCTCGGGGTTGCCGGCAAATGGTAGCAGATGCCCCGCGGGAGCGATTCCCGTAACGCTGGCGTCACCGCGACGACACGCGACCGTCGCATCCGTTCCCCAGCATGGGCGCATGGTTATCGCGTCACGTTCCGGGTCTGCCCTCTCCATGCCGAACGACCGCCGCACGTTCCTGCGCCGCGGCGCGATGGGTGCCGGCGCCCTCTGGATGTTCTCGCTCGGTGAACTGGCCGCGCGGCGTCCGTCGGGCCCGGTCGGCATCTCGAGCCCGTACGGCCCGATCTCGCCGAAGAAGGACGACACGACCGGCCTCGAGCTGCTCAATCTACCCGACGGCTTCCGTTATCTTTCGTACGCCTGGATGGGCGACCGTCTGTCTGATGGCGCCATCTGCCCCGGTGCGCACGACGGCATGGCGGTCATCGTGCAGCAGCCCGGGACGTCCGAGCTCGTGCTCGTGCGCAACCACGAACTGCCACCCGGTCCCGCCTTCTCGAACGACACCGCCATCGTCTACGACCAGGCGGCCGGTGGCGGCACGACGAACGTCACGTTCGATGCGAACGAGGGTCGCTGGCTGCGATCGTGGATTTCGCTGGCCGGCACCAACGTCAATTGCGCCGGCGGCGTGACGCCCTGGGGCACGTGGCTGACGTGCGAGGAAACCGCGGCGCAGAGAGGACATGGGTTCATCTTCGAGGTCGGCGCTGAACGCGGCGACCGCCGCCCGCTCGAAGCCATGGGGCGTTACTCGCACGAAGCGATCATGATCGACCCCGACACGGGCGACGTGTACGAAACCGAAGACGCCGGTGAGACCAGCGGTTTCTACCGCTTCGTCCCGCACGTCAAAGGCGATCTTCGACAGGGCGGCGATCTCTTCATGATGAAGGTGCGTAACCGGCCGAACGTCGATCTCGGCGTCGGTTATCCCATGGGCACGACGTGGGACGTCGACTGGGTGCGCATCGACGACCCGCTGGCCGCGGAACGATCCACGTTCGCGCAGGGCCGGCTCAAAGGTGCCGCGCGCTTCCAGCGTCTCGAAGGTGCGTGGTGGGGCGATCGTGTCGGCTACTTCATCTCGACGAGCGGCGGCGCCGAACAGTGCGGCCAGGTCTTCGAGCTCGATCCGCGCGCCGGCACGCTGAAGCTCATCTACGAATCACCACGCGCCGGGGAATGCGACTATCCCGACAACGTCACCGTGTCGCCGCGCGGCGGCCTGCTGCTCTGCGAAGACAGCGGCAACGGCGCCTCGGCCAGCGAGCGGCTCATCGGCCTGACGATGCACGGGCAGACGTTCACGTTCGCGTCGAACAACGCCATGCTGCACGCCAACTACAACGCCGCCGTCACCGCGCAGGACTACCGCACCAGCGAGTTCGCCGGCGCGTGTTACAGCCCGGACGGCCAGTGGTTGTTCGTGAACATGCAACGGCCCGGCATCACGTTCGCGATTACCGGGCCGTGGGGGAAGGGAATGCTGTAGGGGCGACGCTACCTCTGTATCCTCGCGCTTCCGCCCTTCGCAAACGCGCGCACGTCTTCGACTCTCGCCATCGTCGTGTCGCCGGGGAAGGTCGTGATGAGCGCGCCGTGCGCCCAGCCGAGGCGGACGGCCTGTTCAGGGGATTCGCCCGCGAGCAGGCCGTAGATCAGACCCGACGCGAACCCATCGCCGCCGCCCACGCGGTCGTAGACGTCGAGCTGGCAGGTCGGCGCCACGAACTGCTGGCCGTCGATCCAGGCCACGGCCGACCAGTCGTGCCGGTTCGTCGTGTGTACCTCGCGCAG
>CAZVHY010000184.1:2782-6720 GCA_964627115.1 uncultured Solibacteraceae bacterium
TCGATGATCAGCTCGGCCGTCGAGTCCGACAGCGCCGAGAACAGGCCGCCGCTGTGGAACCAGCGCACGCCGCGGCCGAAGATGCCGGCCCAGTCGAAGTCGCCGGGCTTGAGCAGCGCCGCGGCTTCGTTCGATCGGTTGTAGAAGACGACCGGCGGCCGGATGCCCATGCCGCGGTCGCTGTACACGGTGGCCATGTTCGGGCCGCGCGCGCCGTCGTGGTCGAAGTACTTGTAGATCGGCTGCACGCCCATCGCGCGCACGCGCTCGGCAATGAGATCCCCGACCGGATACCGCACCATGGCGGTGGCCACGGCCGTGCGCAGGCCGAAGCAGTCCGCGAGGTTGGCGGCCACGTTGAACTCGCCGCCGCTGACGTGCACCTCGAGCGTGTGCGCCTTGCGGAACGGCACGATGCCGGGATCGAGGCGATGGATGATGGCGCCGAGCGCCAGGAAATCGAGGGCGCCGTCCTTGGGGATGCTGAGGCTGCTCATGATGGGGTCCGGGTCTCCGTGTGATGACTTGCAGGGGCGGGGCTTGCCCCGCCGGGCCGGGCGGCCCAAGGGCCGCCCCTACGACGTCAGTGTCATTCCTCGCGCGACGTCCACTGCGTGTGGAACGATCCGTCGCGATCGACGCGGCGGTACGTGTGCGCGCCGAAGTAGTCGCGCTGGCCCTGCGTGAGATTGGCGGGCAGCCGCGCGCTGCGGTACGCGTCGTAGTAGGCGAGCGACGCCGACGTCGCGGGCACGGGAATACCGAGCCCCACGGCCGCCTGCACCATCTCGCGCCACGCCTGTTGACGCTGGCCCACGGCCTCGGCGAACGCCTTGTCGACGAGCAGGTTCACGAGCTGCGGATCGCGCGCGAAGGCCGCACGGATGTCCTCGAGCAACGTCGCGCGGATGATGCATCCCGCGCGCCAGATGCGCGCCACCTCACCCGGATCGATGTCGTAGCCGTACTCGACCGACGCCATGCGCAGGAGCGCCATGCCCTGCGCGTACGACGTGATCTTGCTCGCGTAGAGCGCCTGACGCGCGGCGTCGACCAGCGTGGCGCGATCGCCGGTGAACGACGCCGACGGACCGGTCAGCACGGCGCTGGCCGCCACGCGTTCGGTTTTCTGCGCCGAAATCAGCCGTGCCTCGACCGCGGCATTCACCGTGGGAATCGGCGCGCCGACGTCGAACGCGTTCTGGCTCATCCACTTGCCCGTGCCCTTCTGCTGGGCCTCGTCGAGGATGACGTCGACGAGCGGGCGCTTCGTGTCGGGATCCTGCTGGGCGAGCACGTCGGCCGTGATCTCGACGAGATAGGACTTGAGCTCGCCGCGGTTCCACTCCGCGAAGATGTCCGAGATCTCGCGCGCGCTCATGCCGAGGCCGCGGCTGAAGAGATCGTAGGTTTCGGCGATGAGCTGCATGTCGCCGTACTCGATGCCGTTGTGCACCATCTTCACGTAGTGCCCGGCGCCGCGCGCCCCCACGTATCCCACGCACGGCTCACCATCGTCGGCCTTCGCGGCGATGGCTTCGAAGATGGGCGCCACGGCCTGCCAGGCCTCGCGCGATCCGCCCGGCATGATGGCCGGGCCTTTGAGCGCGCCCTCTTCCCCGCCCGACACGCCCGTGCCGAGGTAACGCAGGCCCTTCGAGGCCAGGTCGGCCTCGCGGCGGTCGGTGTCCTTGAAGAAGGAGTTGCCGGCATCGATGAGGATGTCGCCGGCCTCGAGATGTGGCGCGAGGTGCGCGATGACGTCGTCGACCGGCTTGCCGGCCGGCACCATCATGAGGATGCGGCGCGGCCGCTCGAGCGCCTCAGCCAACGCGGAGGCGCTCTCGGCGCCCATCACGGTTCGTCCCTCCCCGGCGGCAAACGCCTTCGTCTTGCCGGGATCGAGATCGTAGCCGGCCACGGCTACGCCGCGGCTTTCCATGTTCCGCGCCAGGTTCGCGCCCATGACGCCGAGCCCGACCACACCAATCGTGTAACGCATTTCCTGCTGTCTCCTGCAACTGACGAGGCCTGTTGAACGGGCCTATTGTAGCCGCAGGCGCGGCGCCGTGGCCGCCTATGAGCAGTGGGCCGACACAAGGTCGGCCCCTGCGGTTCCAGAGTGGTCATCCACGCGCCGTGCGTAGGGGCCGACCTTGTGTCGGCCCAGGAAGCGACTCCGCGCATCGGCAGCTGTTGTCCATCGCCGGCGGGCACGACGCTTGCTCTGCCCTGCGGCATACCGGCCGACGCGCGGGGCATACGGCCATCGTGTCGGCCGGACGAAGGAGCAACCTCATGCTGCATCCGGTGAAAGATCTGAAGCAGTGCGCGATCCGGGCCGTTGACGGCGACATCGGACGCGTGCATGACGTGTTCTTTGACGACGACGACTGGACGGTGCGGTATCTTGTGGTCGACACGGGCACGTGGCTGTCAGGACGCCACGTGCTCATTTCCCCGTTCGCCGTCGGCCGGCTGGTCCAGGACGACAAGGTCCTGACTGTGCAGTCCACACGGGACCGGATCGAGAACAGCCCGGAGGTCGACACCCATCAGCCGATCTCGCGGCAGTACGAAACGGCGTACGCGCGCTACTACGGCTATCCGTACTACTGGGGCGGCGCGGGCGTGTGGGGCACCGCGAGTTACCCGGCCCACGGTCACGTGCCGGTGCCGCCACCCGGGCGCGCGCGTATCGATCAATTGATTGACGAGGACGAGCCGAGCCTCGCGGCCATCGCCGCGGCCAACCCGGGCGACGTCCACCTGCGCAGCTGCACCGACGTGACCGGCTACCACGTCGATGCCATCGACGGCGACATCGGCCACGTCGAGGACTTCCTCGTCGACGACGACACGTGGACCATCCGCTATCTCGTGCTCGATACCAGCAACTGGTGGTTCGGGAACAAGGTGGTGATCTCGCCGCACTGGGTCGAGGGCGTCAACTGGGCCGATTCGAAGGCGGTGGTCAATCTCTCGCGCGACGCGATCAAGAACGCGCCGCCGTACGATCCGGACGCCCTGCCCGACGACGTGTTCGATGCACGGCTGCACGAGCACTACGGCCGGCCGTGGGAAGACACGGGCGTGCGGCGGTGAGGTTCAGGCTGCGCGGCGGCGGAATGGGCGGGCACGGGGGCCCGCCCCTACGACTGATACGCAGGGGCCGACACCCGTGTCGGCCCACGCTGTCAGCCGTGTCTGCTGCCGATCAACCGATCGTAGATCCACCCACCCAGAACGGCGCCGGTCACCGGCCCCACGATCGGCACCCACCACCAGGCGTTGCCCGCGCGGAACACCTCGGTGCCCCAGCCGAAGAGCGCGGTGAACACGCGCGGCCCGAGGTCGCGCGCGGGGTTGATGGCGTAGCCGGCGTTGTAGCCGAACGTCATGCCGATGACGAGCACCAGCAGACCGACGACCACCGGGCCCAGTCCAGCGGGCGGCGGTGTGTTGCGCGTATCGGTCAGCGCGAAGATCACGCCCACGAGCAGCGCCGTGCCCACCACCTGATCGATGAAGCCGCCGGGAAACGTGCTGAGGTACGCCTGCGGATACGTGGCCCAGATGCCGGCCGTGGCCAGATCGCCCGTCACCTGGCGCACGCCGCCGTCGAACGCGTTGAGCGCCTCGAAGTACGTCACGTACACGACGAGCGACGCCACGAACGCGCCGGCAAGTTGCGCGGCCACATACGGCGTCACTTTGCTCCACGGAAATCCGCGGTGCACGGCCACGGCAATCGTCACGGCCGGATTGAGGTGCGCACCCGACACCCCACCCGCGACGTAACACCCGAACGTCACCGCAAGTCCCCAGGCGAGGTTGATGGACAGATACGTGCCGTTGGCCTGGCCGCTCAAGACCACCTGCGCGACCACGCCGACACCGAAGACGATTAACACGAACGTGCCGAGAAACTCGGCCAG
>CAZVHY010000185.1:0-6715 GCA_964627115.1 uncultured Solibacteraceae bacterium
GGCACGGCCGTCCGTGCGGCAGCCTCGTGGAAGAACTTCGGCCGTCCGAGCGCATCGCGCACGAACGCCGCGTCGATCTCGACCGGCGCGGTCCGATCGCCCGAGGCGACGGTCGTGGCTGTCTTGCGGAGCAGCGTCCCGATCTCGCGCTCGAGCTGACGCACGCCGGCCTCGCGCGTGTAGTCGGTCACGATCAGCCGCAGCACATCGTCACGGCCCGTCACTTCGTCGACGAGCAGACCGTTCTTCTCCATCTGCCGCGGCCACAGGTGACCGCGCGCAATCGCGACCTTCTCGTTCGTCGTGTAGCCGTCGAACCGGATGACCTCCATGCGATCGAAGAGCGGGCCGGGAATCGTCTCGGCCACGTTGGCCGTGGCGATGAACAGGACCTGCGACAGATCGAGCTCGACATCGAGGTAGTGATCGCGGAACGCGTGGTTCTGCGCCGGATCGAGCACCTCGAGCAGCGCTGCCGACGGATCGCCACGCCAGTCGGCGCCGATCTTGTCCACCTCGTCGAGCAGAATGACCGGGTTCATCGTGCCGGCGTCACGCAGCGCGCGCACGAGTCGTCCGGGCAGCGCACCGATGTAGGTGCGCCGGTGACCGCGGATTTCGGCCTCGTCCCTGACACCGCCAAGTGACATGCGGACGAACTGGCGTCCGGTCGCTTTCGCGATCGACTCGCCAATCGACGTCTTGCCGGTTCCGGGCGGCCCGATGAGCGTGAGGATGGCGCCTGATCGACGTGTGTCGACCATGCCGCGCTCGGCCCTGAGCTTGCGCACGGCCAGGTACTCCGTGATGCGCTTCTTCACGTCGTCGAGCCCTTCGTGATCGGCGTCGAGCACCTCGCGGGCGTGCACGGGATCGAGCCGCTCGTCGGACCGCTTCGCCCACGGCACGGCAATCAGCCAGTCGAGATACGTGCGGATCATCGCGGCCTCGGCGTTCGAGTCGCCGAGCCGCTCGAGACGACTGAGCTCGCGTTCGGCCTGCTGCCGGACGGCGTCGGGCATGTCGGCCTCAGCGATCTTCCGCCGGTAGTCCTCGGCCGCCGACCCGTCTTCTTCGCCGAGCTCCTTGCGGATGGCGTCCATCTGCCGGCGCAGGAAATAGTCACGCTGCTGTTTCTGCGCGCCGCCCTCGACGTCCTCGCGGATCCGCTTGCGGACGACGAGCTCGGTGAGGCGATCGCGCTGGAACTGCGTGGCCAGCCTGAGGCGATCGACGACGTCGAGCGTTTCGAGAAGGGAAACCTTCTGATCGACGGTGAGATCGGGCGAATAGCCGGCGGTGTCGGCGAGCGCGCCGGGATTGTCGATCGAGCGCACGAACGCACCGATGCGGCCGTCGTCGCCGCGCAGTTGGAGAATTTCCTCCACGACCGCGCGATACTCGCGCTCGAGGTCGCGCGTCAGCGTCGCCGGCGGTGGCACGTCCGGGCGCTCCTCGACCTCCACGCGCAGGACGCCGTCAGCGTCGGTCGATGCGGCGCCGGGTACGGCGCGGTGCAGCGCAACGAAGGCCACAGCCGAACCGCGACCGGGCACGCGGATGCGGTCGCCAACCTCGGCCACCACACCAACACGCGCGTACGCCTGGCCGCGACGCGGAATCAGCAGCACGCGGTTGTCCTGGCCGGCGTCGGCGGCCAGCGTGACGGGCATACCCGGCAATACGACCTCGTCGTCGAGCGGCACGATGCGGAGTCTGGTCATGAATCCCACCATACGCTCAATATTTGATGTAGTCAATTATTACCGAAATCAAGTATCATGAGCCCGATGAGCGCAGATCGCGAGACGGCCTGCCGTGCGTGGGAACTGCTGACGCGCCTCCTGCTCGAACAGCGCGTGCAATTGCCCGCGCTGGCCGCGGAGTTCGATCTGTCGCCGGTGCAGTGTCACGTTCTCCACCTGCTCGAGCCCGGGCAGCCGGTGCCGATGGGCCGGCTGGCCGAGACGCTCGCCTGCGACGCGTCGAACGTCACGGGCCTGGTGGATCGACTGGAATCGCGGGGGCTGCTCCAGCGGCAGCCGTCGGCAGCCGATCGGCGCGTCAAAGTGCTGGTGCTCACGCCCTCAGGCGCACGGGTCCGGGTGCAGCTACAGAAGCGGCTGGCCGCGCCGCCCGACCCGTTCCGCCGCCTCTCGACAGCCGATCAGCGCGCGCTGGTGAGGATTCTCGAGCGGCTGCTGGATTAGTCCGGGATGGGCGGGCACGGGGGCCCGCCCCTGCGGACGCCGTCTCATCGACGCGCGGCCCTCGTCAGGCGACGAGCGTCCTCACCAGCGACACGTACAGATCGACCGCGCGCTCGAGCTCGGCAATTTCGATGTACTCGTCGGCCGTGTGCGCGACGTTGATGGAACCGGGGCCTATCAGGAACCGCGTGCCCCAGCGATCGAGGAACGGCACGTCCGTGGTGAAGTTGAAGACGGCCGCATCGAAGCCCGGCACGGTGCCGAGACGCACGGGCGGCACCTCGTGCACGTCCTCGATCCTGACGATCGAACCAACGGCCGCCGACAACCGGCGCCGCACGTCGTCGTGATCGCTCACCGTGCGGAACAGCACCTCGGCTTCTGCCGACGGCGGCACGACGTTGGGCGCCACGCCCCCCTTGATGACGCCGACCGTGTAGTACGTCGTGCCGAGATCCGGATCGGCAGGCCACTGCACGCTGCGGAGCGCCACAGCCGCATCAATCAGCTTTTCGATCGCCGACTCGCCGAGCTCCGGCTGACTCGTGTGCGCCGCGCGCCCGCTCGCGTGCAGCCGCGCGCGATAGACACCACGCGTGGCCAGCGCGAGCCGATTGTCCGTGGGTTCACCGTTGATCAGGAATCGCGAACCTGGCGCCATCGTGTTCGCGAGTTTCGCGCCGTCACTGCCGCGCTCCTCGCCAACCACGAACAGCAGGCCGACGTCCGCCACGCCCGATGCCCGCAGCCGCTCGGCGGCAGCCATCTGCGCAACCGCAATGCCCTTCGCATCGCACGCGCCGCGGCCATAGATCCGGCCACTCTCTTCGCGACTCGGGAAAAATGGCGGTACGCAGTCGAAGTGGGTGGAGAGAACGACCGAAGGCTGGCCGATCGACGCGTAGACGTTGAATCGTCCCTCGGACACCGGCTGCTCGACGACCGTGTACCCGAGACCGCGCAACATTCGAACGAGCGCGGCGCCGGCCTCGCCTTCCCGGCCTGTCGTCGAATCGATGTCGACGAGCTCGCGCGTCAGCCGGATCTGCGTCAGCAGGTCCACGCGCGTCCGCCCTTCCCCGCCACCGATCGATCGAACGTCACGCGCGCGCTTCCACCGCGATCGGCAGTCCGAGGTCCTTGAGGACCGACACGACCTGCTGCCGGGCCGCGTCGCTCGGCGGCACCATCGGCAGACGGTACACCTCTTCGCACAACCCCATCGCCGCCATGGCAGCCTTCACCGGAATGGGATTCGCCTCGACGAAATTGACCTGCATGAGCGGCACGAGCGCCTGGTGCCATCGCCGCGCGGCCGCGAAGTCGCCACGCTCGGCGGCTTCGACCATCTGCGTCATCTCGGACGGGACCTCGTTTGACGCCACCGCGATCGCACCCTTTCCTCCGATCGACATCATCGGAAGCGTCAGTGCGTCATCACCGGACAGCACGATGAAATCGGAAGGCACGCGCCGGCACACGTCGACGATCTGCGCCATGTTGCCTGACGCTTCCTTCACGCCGACGATGTTCGGAATCTCGGCGAGACGCGTCAGCGTCGCCGGTTCCACGTTGCTGCCGGTGCGGCCGGGAACGTTGTAGACGATGATGGGCAGCCTGGTGCTCTCGGCGAGGGCCTTGTAGTGCTGGTAGAGACCTTCCTGCGTGGGCTTGTTGTAGTAGGGAGAAACCGAGAGGATGCCGTGGGCGCCTGCGCGTTCGCACTGGTGAATGGCGTGAATCACCTCACGCGTGTCGTAGCCGCCGGCACCGGCCAGCACCATCGCGTGTCCGTCGACCGCCTCGGCTACCAGCTCGACCACGCGGGTCTTTTCAGCCTCGGTCAACGTCGGCGCCTCGCCGGTGGTGCCACACGGCACGACGAAGTGCACGCCGGACTCGACCTGTCGCCTCGCGAGTTGCGTGACGGCCGCTTCGTCGAGCGCGCCAGCCCGCGTGAACGGCGTGATGAGCGCCGTGCCCAACCCTGTGAACTGAAGTCTCATGCTCCCACCTTGCCACGCGGCCCTGCAGCCGTGCGGCCCGCAGCCGTGCAGCCTATCCGTTAATCATGTCACGCATCGTGAACCAGCCACGCCGCCCGTGGAGCCACTTGGCCGCCTCGAGCGCGCCGTGCGCGAACACGGACCGGTCGCGCACCGTGTGCGTCAGCGTGACCGTCTCGGCCGGACCATCGAACCCCACTTCGTGCGTGCCGGGGATCGAACCGGCGCGCGTCGACGACATGTCGATACCCGCGAGATAGCCGGCGTCTTCCATCACCTTCTTCAGCATCAGAGCGGTGCCCGACGGCGCATCGATTTTCTTCGCATGATGCGCTTCGTGAATCCACGCGCCGACGCGATTGAGTGAACCGAACCGCCGCGCCGCCTGCTCGACGACGACCGCAAACACGTGCATGCCGAGCGAGAAGTTCGCGGCCGCGAGCACGCCAATGTCGGCCTGTCCGGCCAGCGCGCGCAGGTCGCGCTCGTGCTCCTGCCAGCCCGTAGTACCGATGACGACGCCGACCTTCCGCGCGGCGAGCTGACGCAGGTTGTCGGCCACCGCGGCGGGCTGGGAAAAGTCGATGGCCACGTCGACGGGTTTGTCCTCGAGTTCGTCCAGAACCGCGGACACCGGCCGATCGACCTCGGCGATGCCGGCAATCTCGCAGCCGTGCTGCGGAGCCAGCTGTTCGATCAGCTGTCCCATACGACCGTGACCGATCAGGAGAATTCTCACGCGGGTACCCCGAAGAAGCGTTCGTGGACGCGGACGAGCGCCGACTCGAGATCGGCCTCGCGAATGACGAGCGTGACGTTCCGCCGCGCCGCAGCCTGCGACACCATGCGGATCGGAATGCCGCGCAGCGACTGCAGCAGATCGCTGACGAACGCCGGGTCGCGCTGCAGGCCGTCGCCGACCGCGCAGACGATGGCCATCTTGTCCTCGCGCGTCACGTCAGCCACCTCGCGCAACGACGCCGCAATCTCCGGCAGTCGCCGCGCATCGTCGATGGTGACCGACACGCTCACCTCGGACGTCGTGACGACGTCGACGGCCGTACGATGCTCCTCGAAGGCGTTGAAGATGCGCGCGAGAAAGCCGTGCGCCATCAGCATGCGCGTCGACGTGATGTCGACGACGGTAACGTGTTTCTTCGAGGCTACGGCCGTGACGGGCCGATCGCTCACCGGCCGCTCACGCGTGATGAGCGTGCCGGACGCATCGGTGGGACGACGGGAGTTGAGGATGCGGACCGGGATGTTCTGACCGACGGCCGGCAGAATCGTCGCCGGGTGCAACACCTTCGCACCGAAGTACGCGAGCTCCGACGCTTCGCCGAACGAGAGGTGAGGCACGACCTGCACGTGCTCGATGATGCGCGGATCGGCGGTGAGCATGCCGTCGACGTCGGTCCAGATCTGAATCTCCGACGCGCCGAGGCAGGCGCCGACAATGGCAGCGGAATAGTCCGAGCCGCCGCGGCCGAGAGTGGTCGTCACGCCTGCTTTGTTGGCGCCGACGAACCCGCCCATCACCGCAATGCGGCGATCGGCGAGGATGGGATCGACGACGGCCGCAAGTGCGGCCTGCGTCTCCTTCATCAGCGGCGGCGCGGCGGTGTGCTCGTCGCCGGTCACGATGACCTGGCGCGCATCGACCCACGAAGCCGGCAGTCCATGCGCGGTGAGCGCCGCAGCCACGATGCGGCTGCTGAGGATTTCGCCGGCCGCGGCAATCGTGTCGAGCCAGCGCGGCGTGACCTCGCGAAGCACGCCGAGCGCGGTCGCGAGCCGCTCGAGCTCGTCGAACTGCTCGTTGATGAAGGCATCGACGTCGGGCCGATCGGCGCTCGAACCGATGATGCCGGCGACCTCGAGATGGCGCGCGCGCAGCGCCTTCAGTCCGTCGACCGCGCTGGCGATGTTGCCCTGTCCCGCATCGGTCGCCGCAGCCAGGAACTTGTCGGTGGCGCCGCCGAGTGCCGACACCACGACCACCGGTCCACGCCAGTCGGTAGCTTCCGGCTGCGTCGCGGCCTGGCGCGCGGCGCGCACGATGGCCATCAGCCGTTCGATGGCCGACGCATCGGCCACCGACGTCCCGCCGAATTTCATCACGATCATGCGCGCACCGCCGTGGCCGAGACCGGTTCGTCGAGCGACGACGTGCTGGCGTCCGCGCGAGAGACGATGATGCGCAGCATGCGGCGCAGCGGCTCGGCCGCGCCCCAGAGCAGCTGATCGCCGACCGTGAAGGCGCCGAGATACTCGGGCCCCATCGCCAGCTTGCGTAGACGGCCGACCGGAACCGTGAGCGTGCCGGTCACGGCCGCAGGCGTCAGCGCCGCGAGCGTCTGTTCCTTTTCATTCGGCACCACGCGCACCCACTCGTGCGCGGACGCGAGCATCGTCTCGATCTCGTCGAGCGGCACGTCGCGGTTCAGCTTGATGGTCAGGGCCTGGCTGTGACAGCGCATGGCGCCGACGCGCACGCAG
>CAZVHY010000186.1:0-6666 GCA_964627115.1 uncultured Solibacteraceae bacterium
CTGTGCTAAGATTTGCCGTGCCCGTCGTTTTCCCCGCAGGGCTTCCCCATTCCGTTCGTTCCGCTCGAACTGTCGCCGTCATCCCGGCCCGTTTTCGCTCGACGCGTCTTCCCGGCAAACCGCTCGCGCTGATTGCGGGGCGTCCGATGATCGAACATGTGTACCGGCGTGCGTCGGAAACCGGGGCGGCCGACGCCGTGCTCGTGGCCACCGATGACGAACGCATCGCCGAAACGGTGGCCGGCTTCGGCGGCACGGCGGTGATGACGCAGGCCACGCACCTGACGGGCACCGATCGGCTCGCCGAGGTCGCACGTCATCTCGACAGCGACATCATCATCAATGTCCAGGGGGACGAGCCGCTGATCGATGGCGGCGCCATTGCCGCCGCGGCCACCGCACTTCGCGACCATCCGCAGGATCTGATGAGCACGCTGCGCCGCCTGGCCACGCCGGACGATCTGACGAACCCGGCCGTCGTGAAGGTGGTCGTCGACGCGCGTGGCTATGCGCTCTACTTTTCCCGCGCGCCGATTCCGTTCACCCGGCCCGGCCACGAGCCCCCGACCGCCTGGGCCCACCTGGGACTGTACGCGTACCGGCGCGAGTTCCTGCTGCGCGTCGCCGCGCTGCCACCCACGCCGCTCGAGCAGGCCGAGGGCCTCGAACAGTTGCGCGTCCTCGAACACGGGTTCAGGATTGCGACCGTCGAAACGGCAAGCGAGACCATCGGCGTCGACACGCCGGAAGATCTGGAACGGGTGCGCCGCCAGCTCGAAGCCGGTGCGCCCCTCGAGAGATGACCATGCCACAGAGCACACCCACGAGACCAACCAAGTACATCTTCGTGACCGGCGGCGTCGTATCGTCGCTCGGCAAGGGCCTGGCGGCCGCCTCGATCGCGCGTCTGCTCGAGGGGCACGGCTACAAGATCGCCCTGCAGAAACTCGACCCGTACATCAACGTCGACCCCGGCACGATGAGCCCGTATCAGCACGGCGAGGTCTATGTCACCGACGACGGCGCGGAGACGGACCTCGACCTGGGCCACTACGAGCGCTTCACGAGCATGGTGGCCACGCGCAACAACAACTGGACCACCGGCAAAATCTACCTGTCGGTCATCCAGAAGGAGCGCCGTGGCGAGTACCTCGGCCGCACGGTGCAGGTCATCCCGCACATCACCAATGAAATAAAGGATGCGATTCGGTCGGCCGCCGAAGGCGTCGATGTCCTCCTCGTGGAGATCGGCGGCACGGTGGGCGACATCGAGAGCCTGCCCTTCCTCGAGGCCATCCGCCAGTTCCGCCAGGACGTCGGGCGCGAGAACGCGATTTACGTCCACCTGACGCTCGTGCCCTACATTGCGTCGGCCGGCGAACTGAAGACGAAACCCACGCAGCACAGTGTCCGCGACCTGCGCTCGATCGGCATCCAGCCCGACGTCCTGCTCTGCCGCACCGACCGGCCGCTCGACGACGACATGAAGCGGAAGATCGCGCACTTCTGCGACGTCGACGAGGAAGCCGTCATCACCGCGCGCGACGTGGCCACCATCTATGAGGTCCCGCTGACGTTCGAGGCGCAGGGCCTCGACACGCTGCTGCTCCGCCGGCTGCACCTGCCCGAAACCGCCGCGAGCATGGGACCGTGGCGCGAGCTGGTCGAACGCGTCAAACACCCGCAGGACACCGTCCAGATCCACTTCGTCGGCAAGTACACGGAGTACGAGGACTGCTACAAGAGCATCAACGAGGCGCTCTTCCACGGCGGCTTCAAGCACCGGCTGAAGGTCAGCCTGAAGTACGTCGAGGCCGAGGCGCTCGAGCAGGAAGGGGACGTGACCGCGCTCGAGGGCGCGGCCGGCATTCTCGTCGCCCCCGGCTTCGGCAACCGCGGCAGCCGCGGCATGATGGCCGCGGCCGAGTTCGCGCGCACGCGCGGCATCCCCTACTTCGGCATCTGCTACGGCTTCCAGTGGGCGGTGGTCGAGTTCGCGCGCAACGTCTGCGGGCTCGATGACGCCGACTCGACCGAGGTCACCGAGGACGCGCCACACAAGGTGATCTACAAGCTGCGCGACCTGCTCGAGGTCGACGACCTGGGCGGCACGATGCGCCTGGGCAGCTACGCCTGCCGGCTCGCCCCGGACTCACTCGCCTTCAAGCTCTACGGCGAGGAAATCATCCACGAACGGCATCGGCATCGGTACGAATTCAACTCGGCGTACGAGAAGACGCTGAGCGACCACGGCCTGCGGTTCTCCGGCAAGTCGATCGACGGCAAGTTCGTCGAGATGGTCGAGCTCGCGAGCCATCCGTGGTACGTCGCGGTCCAGTTCCACCCCGAGTTCAAGTCGAAGCCGCTGCGCCCGCACCCGCTGTTTGCCGGCTTCGTCGAAGCGGCGTACCGGCGCAAACAGGCCGACCTCGGCGAGACGACGAACGTGACCGCCATCGGCGACCGCCGGGCCCGGGGCTGACGTGATCACACTCGCCCCCGTGCAGGAGGTGGCCGTCAGCGGCCCGGTGGTGTTCGGCCGCCCGCCGCTCGTGCTCATCGCCGGGCCGTGTGTCATCGAGAGCGAGGCGCACGCGCTCGGCCTCGGCCGGACGATTGCCGCCGCCGCGGCGAACGCCGGCCTGCCGTACATCTTCAAGGCCTCGTTCGACAAAGCGAACCGGACGTCGCTCACGTCGTATCGCGGGCCGGGGCTCGACGAAGGCGTGGCGATTCTCGGCCGGATCCGCCGCGAATTGAACGTGCCGGTGCTGACCGACATCCACGAGCCGGCGCAGGCCGAACGCGTCGCCGAGGTCGCAGACGTCATCCAGATCCCCGCGTTCCTGTCGCGCCAGACCGACCTGCTGGTCGAGGCGGCGCGCACGGGCCGCGTCGTCAACGTGAAGAAGGGACAGTTTCTCGCGCCGAAGGACATGCGCCACGCGATCGACAAGGTGCGCGCGTCGGGCAACGACAAGGTCACCCTGACCGAACGCGGCTACTCGTTCGGCTACAACAACCTCGTCGTCGACATGCGCGCGTTCCCGATGATGCGCGAGCTCGGCGTGCCGGTCATCTTCGACGTCACACACAGCCTGCAGTT
Source organism: uncultured Solibacteraceae bacterium (assembly GCA_964627115.1). Classification (GTDB taxonomy): domain Bacteria; phylum Acidobacteriota; class Vicinamibacteria; order Vicinamibacterales; family SCN-69-37; genus SCN-69-37. The sequence continues at coordinate 3,107 of CAZVHY010000186.1, forward strand.
GCCGGGAGCCGGCGACGGGTTCACGGCCGGTCTCTCGCAGTACATCGAGCCGCTCGCCAGCGCGGGCGTGGGCGCGGGCGTCGACGGCGTGTTCCTCGAGGTGCACGACAACCCGGCGCAGGCGAAAAGCGACGGGCCGAACGCGCTGCCGCTCCAGCGGCTGCCGGCGCTGCTCGATCACCTCGTACGCATCAACGCCGCGGTGAAGGGGCTCTAGCCGGCCATGGCCGATACCGTGCCTCCCTTCGACGTCCGCGAGTTCGCGCGCAAGGTGCTGCAGACCGAGGCCAACGCCATTCTCGGCCTGCTGCCCACGCTCGACGAACGCTTCGATGCCGCCATCGATCTGCTCGAGCACTGCACCGGACGCGTGGTCGTCACCGGCATGGGCAAGTCGGGCATCATCGCGCACAAGCTGGCCGCCACGTTCTCGAGCACCGGCACGCCGGCCATGTTCCTCCATGCCGCGGAAGCCGTTCACGGCGATCTCGGCATGGTCCAGACCAACGACGTCGTCATCGCACTTTCGTACAGCGGCGAAACCGAGGAGCTCATTCGCCTGCTCGAGGCCATCCGCCGCCTCGGCGCGCGCCTCATTGCGCTGACGGGCCAGCCGACGTCGACGCTCGGCGCCGCCGCGGACGTGACGCTGACGTGCGCGGTCGCCGAAGAAGCCTGCCCGATGAACCTGGCGCCCACGGCCAGCACCACGGCTACGCTCGCCATGGGCGATGCGCTCGCCATGGCACTCGCGCAACGCAAGGGATTCCAGGCCGAGCACTTCGCGCACCTGCACCCCGGGGGCCGCCTGGGCAAACGGCTGATGCGCGTCGACAGCGTGATGCACGCCGGCGATGCGCTGCCAACGGTCGGGCGCGAGACCGGCATGCTCGACGTCATCCAGGAAATCTCCGGCAAACGTCTCGGCATGACGTGCGTGGTCGACGACGACGGCCGGCTCGCCGGCGTGGTGACCGACGGCGACCTGCGCCGTCACATGACGCCGGGGTCCGATCTGCTGCGCCATCGGGCCGGCGACGTCATGACCACCCGTCCGGTCACCATCGCATCGGGCACGCTGGCCGTCGAGGCGCTCCGGCTCATGGAACAACGCAAGATCACGTCGGTCGTGGTCGTCGGCGCCGGCGACGTGGCACTCGGCGTCGTTCACCTGCACGATCTCTGGCGCACGCAGATGGTGTGATGGCTCTCGCTCCCGATCAAATCCAGGAACGCGCGCGTCGCGTGCGGCTGATTCTCCTCGACGTCGACGGTGTGCTCACCGACGGCACGGTCCACATTCACGGCACCGGCGGCGAGTCGAAGCCGTTCTTCATCCGCGACGGCCTCGGCATGGTGTGGGCGCGCAAGCTCGACATCGAAGTGGGCCTGCTGAGCGGGCGGCCCTCGGACGCCACGACGCGGCGCGCCCAGGAGCTCGGGCTGCGCATCGTGTCGCAGGGCGGCAACGACAAACGTGGCGCGTTCACGGAGATTCTGGCGACACACGGGTTCGAGCCCGGTGAGGTGGCCTACATGGGCGACGACCTGGTCGATCTCCCGATCTTCGCCCAGGCCGGACTGTCGACCGCGCCCGCCGATGCGGTTGACGAGGTGCGATCCCGGGTCGACTGGGTGAGCCGCCACCCGGGCGGCCGCGGCGCGGTCCGCGAACTGGTCGAACTGGTTCTCACCGCGCAGGGGCACTGGGCTGGTATCGTGAAGACGTACCTCGGGTAGAACACATTCATGCAGGGTTACGGCATCGTCCTGATCGGCCTTCTCGCGTTGCTCATCGGCCTGGCCGCGGGCAAGGCGTGGGAGCGCTACAAACTGCTCGAGGGCCGCTGGGTCGATCGGCGGCGCGTCCGGCAGTCTCCGCACTTCATCCTCGGGCTGAACCACCTGGTTGCCGGGCAGGTGGATCTCGCCATCGAAGAGCTGGAACGGGCCGCGCAGCTCAACCCGGACGCGCTCGAGCTCCGGCTCGTGCTCGGCAACCTGCACCGCGAGAAGGGCCAGGTCGGCCGCGCGATTCTCGAACACCAGGCCCTGCTCCAGCGCCCGCGCCTCAACAAGATCGAACACGCCAACGTACTGCTCTGCCTCGGGCTCGACTACCGGCGCGGCGGGTTCGTCGATCGTGCGGTTGCGGCCTTCCAGGACGTGCTGAAGCTCGATCCCGACAACGAAGCGGCGCTCGTCAACCTCGAGAAGCTCCAGGAAGACCAGCACCAGTGGCAGGAGGCGTACGTCACCCGCCGTCGTCTCGCGCAGATTGCCGGGCCGCCCGACCAGCCGAAGTCGCAGTTGATCCTGGCGTTTCTCGAGAACGAACTGGGCCTGCAGGCGCTCAAGGACGGGCGTCCGGACGATGCGATCAAGCGGTTCGAGGCGGCCATCGAGCTCGACGCGCGCGTCATTCCCGCGTATCTGCACCTCGGCGATGCGCGGCGGCAACAGGGCGACCTTGCGGGGGCGGCCGCGGCCTGGGAACGCGCGATCGAGGTGGCACCGGACCGCGCCTATCTCTCGCTCGGCCGGCTCGAGCAGGCGTACGACACGTTCGGGCAGTCCGAGCGCTTCGCGGAGCGCTGCCGCGCACTCACACAGGCGGCGCCGCGCGAGTGGCGCGCACGGGCGGCCCTCGCACGGCACCTGACGCACAGAGGCCAGCCGAGCCGCGCGCTCGAGCTGCTGTTCGACGCGCTCGAGCACAACCCGCACGCCATTGCGATTCACCAGGCGATCTGGGCCACGCTGTCGCTGCTCGATCTGCCGAAGCAGCTCGTCGCCCGGTACATCGACATCACGCGGCAGTCGGTGTTCTATCTCGATCCGCACGTGTGCCTGCGGTGCCGGTACCGCAGCACGGAGCTCATCTGGCAGTGCCCGCACTGCCACGAGTGGAACACGTTCGTCGAGGAACGCATCACGCCGGCCACCGACAACGAAGCCGAAATTCCGGCCGCGCTGGTGCAGTAGGACGGCCACGTGCCTGCTCCCCTGCTGCGGGTCGCGCTCACCGGCGGCATTGCCACGGGCAAGTCCGTCTGTCTTCGGCGGTTCGCGGAACTGGGTGCGCCGGTCATCGACGCCGACCTGCTCGCGCGCGACGCGGTCGCGCCAGGCACTGCCGGCCTGAAGGCCGTCGCTGATCGCTTCGGCGCGACGGTCCTTCGCACCGACGGCACGCTCGACCGTGCCCGCCTCGCGCGCATCGTCTTCAACGACGCAGCGGCGCGCGCCGACCTCGAACAGATCGTGCACCCGGCCGTGTATGCGGCCATGGCCGCGTGGTTCGACGCGCGCGCGAGTGATGCCGCGGCAGGCGGCCCGCGCGCAGCCATTGCCGACATCCCCCTGCTCTACGAGACCGGCCGCGAGCGCGATTTCGACATGGTCGTCGTCGCCGCGTGCCCCGCCGCGCTTCAGCTCGAGCGGCTCATGACCCGCGACGGCCTGTCAGAAACGGAGGCGCGCAGCCGCCTGAGCGCGCAGTGGCCCATCGACGACAAACGCGCGCGCGCGGACATCGTCATCGACACGGCGGGAACGAT
>CAZVHY010000187.1:0-6647 GCA_964627115.1 uncultured Solibacteraceae bacterium
TGCGGTAAACTGCTGGCGTTCCCGGCAGTAAGTACCTGGTATCCCATGCAGCGCGTGTTCCCCTGGCTCACGTGTGGCCTCGTGGCCTCGTTTCTCGTGCTCGAGGCGCGGCCGCAGGAACCTGCCCAGTTGACGTTCCGGTCGACGGCCGACCTGGTCGACGTCGACGTCTCGGTCCTCGATCGGGATCGGTTGCCCGTGCGCGGTCTGACCGCGGCCGACTTCACCGTGCTCGAGGACGGCCGGGCGCGGCCGATCGTGGCGTTTTCCGCCGTCGATCTGCCGCCGCGCGAGCAGCCGGCCGCGCGCTGGATGACACGCGTGGCGCCCGACGTCGTCGACAACGACCTCCAACATGAAGGCCGCCTCATCGTCATCCTGATCGACCAGAGCATCGCGTTCGAGGACTTGCCGGTCACGCAGAAGTTCGCCGAGGCCGTCGTCGACCAGCTCCGGCCGGGGGATCTCGCGGCCGTGGCCTATTCCACGTTTGGCGTGCCGCAGAACTTCACCGACGATCGCGCGCGGCTGCTGCACGCCATCCGCCAGCCGCACGTCGGGCTGCCGGTCGACGATGGCGCGTCGCCGGCGTTGTGTCCGTGTGGCGCGTGTTCGCTCGACACGATTGGCGATATCGCCGAGGCGATGGCGCCCGTGCGCCAGCGCCGCAAGATGCTGCTCGTCGTCGGCAGCAACATCGCGATTCAGTCGAACGGCGAGTGCAGTGCGCGGATCAATCCCGCGCGGACGCGCGCGTTCCGCGCGGTCGAAGCCGGCAACGTGACGGTGCACGCGTTCGATCCGGCGGGCCTGCCCACGCTGTCGACGTCCTCGTCGGCGCGCCGGCCGGCGTCGGGCCGTGGTGGCGGTCCGGCCATGCGCAACATGATTCGCGTGGGTAATCTCCGCACGTTGCCAGACCGCACCGGTGGGCGGTACCTGTACGATCCGATCCGTCCGGCGGATCGTGTCGCCGAGATTTTCCGCGAGAGCGAGTCGTACTACGTGCTCGGCTTCGAACCGGCGCATCCGGAACCGGACGGTCAGTTCCGCCGCATCAGCGTCCGCGTCAATCGTCCGGGCGCCACCTTGCAGGCGCGTCGCGGCTACTACGGGGGCGCCGTCGATCCGGCGGTCGCACGCCGCGACCGCACCGACGGCGAGGTGCCGGGACTGTCGCCCGGCCTGCGCACGGCGGTTGGCGGGCTGTGGCCGCGGAGCGACGTGACGCTGGCGATCAGCGCCGTGCCCGTGGCCGCGCCCGATCTCACGAGCGCGTCGATCGCATCGGTCGTGCACGTCACGCAGACGTTCGAGCCGTCGCTCATCACACGCCCGGCCGACGCGCTGCCGGGCATCGTCAACGTCTACACCGGCGCCTTCGATCGCCAGGGCCGGTCGCTCGCGGCGGCGCACCATTCGGTTCGCGTCGTGCCACGCGCGATTTCGGCAACCGCCTTCGACTATGAAGTCGTCTCGCGACTCGATCTGAAGCCCGGGCGCTACGAACTGCGCACGGCCGTCGAGGACACGCGGCTCGGACGCTCGGGCAGTGTCTACACCTACGTGGACGTGCCGGACTACCACCGCGCGCCGGTCGCCCTGTCGGGCCTCCTGCTGTCGGTGACGCCGGGCACCGTTGTCGTGCCCGAGGCGCCGCTCGAGGGCCTGCTGCCGATCGTGCCGACGACGCGCCGCGAGTTCTCGTCGTCGGACCAGGTGCGCGCCTTCGTGCGGATGTACCAGGGCGTGTCGCGCGCGCTGATGGCCGGGTATGTCGTGGCGGAGATTCTCGACGTCAACGACGCGTCCGTGTATCGTCAGGAGACGCGGCTCGTGCCAGGCAGTTTCGGCGCGAGTCGAGCGGTGGACTTCTCGATCGACGTGCCGGTCGATCGTCTGGCGCCGGGGCCGTACGTGCTCGGTGTCGAGGCCCGGCACGGCAATGAGACCGCGCGGCGGGACGTGCGGTTCACGGTGCGGTGACGATGATCGGTTGGCGTTCGGCGTTCGTCTGTGCGGCCGCGCTCGTGGCGCTGCTGCCGATCCATGCCCAGGAGCCGGAGTCCGCGCCGCAGCAGCCGATCTTCCGCGCCGACATCGATCTGATCGAGATGGACGTGTCGGTGCTCGATCGTAACCGGCGGCCGGTGCGCGGGCTGACGGCCGACGATTTCACCGTCCTCGAGGACGGGCGTCCGCAGCGCGTCGTCGCGGTGGCGCACGTCGATCTCGCTGAACACGATCAGGCGCGATCGGCCCGCATGCGCTACGTCGCGCGCGACGTGGCCGCCAACGATCTCTCCGATCAGCTCGGCGACGGACGCCTCATCGCCATCGTCTTCGACGACGTCAATCTGCCGGCCGACGATCCGGACATCGTCCGATCGGCGCGCGAGACCGCGCGGTACATCGTCGACCAGCTCGGGCCGTCGGACATGGCGGCCGTGGTCTACGCGCACAATGCGGGTCGTACGCAGGACTTCACGAGCGATCGATCGAAGCTCCTCGACGCGATCGATCGGTTCCAGCCGGCCGTGCTCGACTGGATCGGCCCGACGCCCGGCGGCATGGGACCTGGCGGCGGCGACATGATCCAGCAGTGGAGCCCGACGCTCGCGCGTTCGCCCTGCATGCGCGGCGAGCCGGCGGTGCCCGCGCTCGATACGGTGGCGTCGCGCCTTGCCACGGCGGCCGGACGCCGGAAGGCGCTGATGTTCATCAGCGTGGGCGTGGCGCTGTCGCTTTCGGCGACCGATTCGTGCGGATCGCAGCTGGCCGACGTCATGAAGGGCGTCTTCCGCAAGGCGCAGCGGGCCAACGTCAACATCTACGGCATCGACCCGGCGGGCGTCGGGGGATACCAGCAGTATCTCCGCACGCGCCTCGCGACGCGTGGCGCGGAATCGACCATTCCCGGCCGCCGCCGCGTGCCGCGCGGCGTGCGCACGCTGCAGGACTTCATGCGCGTGCTCGCCGACCAGACCGGCGGCCGTGCCGTCATCAACACCGACGCCATCGAGATGTCGGTCGACCAGATTCTCGCCGAGGATCGCGTCTACTACCTCGTCGGGTACGAGACGGCCAACGGCGCCCCCGATGGACGGTTCCGGAAGGTCGAGATTCGCGTCAATCGTCCCGGCGTGTCCGTGCGCAGTCGATCGGGATATTGGGCGCCGAACGCTGGGGACGTGATCGATCGGCGCCTGGTGGGCGGGCCGACGGCCGCCGACTCGGCGATGTCGGGGCTGACGCACGTGCAGGGCGTGCCGCTGCGCGCCGTGGCCACGCCGGTGGCGCGAGCCGCGGATGGGGCCGGCTCCGGGGCGCGGCGTGTCGATGTGGCCGCCGTGCTCAGCGTGGGGTTTCCGCCGATCAGGGCGGCCGTCGACGAGACGCTCACGATCACGCGCAACGTCTACGACGCCGACGGCCGCGCCGGCGATCCGGTTCGCACGATCGAGCACGTGCGGCTCGAGCCGGGCGGCGGCGACGAGGCGCGCCACGACATGACGCAGCGTCTGACACTGGACCCGGGGCGGTATCAGATCCGTTTCCACGTGCAGAGCGCGGTGCTCGATGCGAGCGGAACCGTGTTCGTCGAGGTCGATGTGCCGGACCTCTCGAGGTCAGCGCTGGCGCTGTCGGGCCTGATCGTCTCGGGCGGACCGGCTCGCGGCGTGACGCGGTCGGGCGACGTCGACTGGCTGCCGTCGGTCGTGCCGACGAGCAGCCGGGAATTCACGACGTCCGAGGCGCTGAGCGGGGTCCTGCGCGTCTATCAGGCCGCGGCCGACCGTGCACCCGTCACGGTCACCACCGAGCTGCTCGACGCGAGCGATGCCGTCCGGTTCGAGGCGACCAGCGAGCTGGCGCCCGAGATGTTCGGCGCCGACGGCGGGGCGCCGCTGCGTCTCGACGTGCCCCTCCAGGGCCTCGAGCCCGGCCCACATCTGCTCTCGGTCACCGCCCGGCTCCCGGGCGGGCGCACCGCGCGCCGGGATCTCGTGTTCCGCGTGCGGTAGGGTGATTCGGGCGGGCACGGGGGCCCGCCCCTGCGATGACGGCGAACTGACGCCGTAGGGGCCGACCTTGTGTCGGCCCACGGTCCGCGATGCGGGCGGACACGAGGCCCGCCCCTACGGGCGCCCTGCGTCGTCAACACTTCACCTGCACGAGTCGTAGAAACACCTGACTCACGCAGCCGTTCGCCAGTCGTCCGCAGCCCGTTCCGTTATAGGATCCACGAGTTTATGACCCAGCGTACTGCCTCGTCCGTTGACACTACCTCTGCGTACCTGCCGCTCATGCTGCTCCTGTTCATCGGGAGCGGGTGCGCGGCGCTCATCTACGAGGTGGTCTGGTTTCAGCTCCTGCAACTGGTGATTGGCTCGTCGGCCGTCTCGCTGGGTGTCCTGCTCGGTACGTTCATGGGCGGCATGTGCCTCGGCAGCTACCTCCTGCCGCGCTACATCGGCGTGCACCACCACCCGCTGCGCGTCTATGCGGTGCTCGAAATCGGCATCGGCATCATGGGGCTCCTGCTGCTGTTCGGCATGCCGCTCGTCAACAGCATCTACGGCGCGATTGGCGGCGGGAACGTCGTCTTCCGCGCCATCATCGCCACCGTCTGCCTGCTCCTGCCCACGCTGATGATGGGCGCGACGCTGCCCGCCGTCGCGCGGTACGTCGAGACCACGCCGCAGGGCGTGTCATGGCTGGGCTTCTTCTATGGCGGCAACATCGGCGGCGCCGTGGTCGGCGCGCTGCTGGCCGGCTTCTACCTCCTGCGCGTGTACGACATGGCCGTGGCCACCTACGTGGCCGTGTTCCTCAACTTTGCCGTCGGCGCCCTGGCGATCCTGCTCGCGACGCGCGCCACGTACGAGCCGACCGAGGAATCCACCGAGGTCGCGGCCGTGGAACGCGCCGAAGGCTCGACGGCCGTCTACGTGGCCATCGCCATTTCGGGTCTCACGGCGCTGGCCAGCCAGGTCATCTGGGTGCGGCTGTTGTCGCTGATGTTCGGCGCCACGACCTACACGTTCTCGCTGATTCTCGGCGTGTTCCTCTTCGGCCTCGGTATCGGCAGCAGCCTCGGCGCGGCCATCTCGCGCAACACCGCCAATGCGCGCGTGGCCTTCGGCTGGGTCCAGATGGCGCTCTGTCTCGCCATCGCGTGGGCCGGCCTGATGTTGTCGGAGTCTCTGCCGTTCTGGCCGATCAACCCGTCGATTACGACGAGCATCTGGTACAACTTCCAGCTCGATATCGTGCGCTGCCTGTGGGTCGTGCTTCCCGGCGCGATCCTCTGGGGCGCCAGCTTCCCGCTGGCGCTGGCGGCCGTGGCCAAGCCCGGTCAGGACATGGGCCGGCTGGTCGGCGGCGTCTACGCCGCCAACACGGTGGGCGCCATCGTCGGTTCGCTCGGCGCCAGCCTGATCATCACGCAGTACATCGGCAGCCAGGCCGGCCAGCGCGGCCTGATTTTCCTGTCGGCCATCTCGGGGCTGATGATGCTCGCGCCGGCGGCGGCCGGTGAAGTGGGCCGCAAGGGCCTGCGCTGGGGCATGGTGATCGCGCTCGTGATTGCCACGGGCACGGCTGGCCTGCTCGTCAACCGCGTGCCGGAAGTGCCGGGCATTCTCGCGGCCTACGGCCGGTACGCGGCCACGTGGGTGGGGCTCACGAACATCATCTACGTAGGTGAGGGGCTCAACGCGTTCGTCGCCGTCACCGAGACGTCCACCGGCGTGCGCAACTATCACAACGCCGGCAAGGTGCAGGCCTCGAGCGAACCGCAGGACATGCGGCTGCAGCGCATGCTCGGCCACTTCACGCACCTGATTCCCAACACGCCGTCCAACGCGCTGGTCATCGGCTGCGGCGCCGGCGTCACGGCCGGTGCGGTGTCGATCGGGCCCGACGTCCAGCGGATGACGATTGCCGAGATCGAGCCGCTCGTGCCCGCGTCGGTGGCCGAGTACTTCGGCGAGCACAACTACAACGTCGTCAGGAACCCGAAGGTGACCGTGCACATCGACGATGCCCGGCACTTCCTGCTGACGACCGATCAGACGTTCGACGCCATCACGTCCGATCCGCTCGACCCCTGGGTGAAGGGCGCGGCCACGCTCTACACCACGGAGTTCTTCAACCTGGTGAAGCGGCGGCTCAATCCCGGCGGCGTCGTCACGCTGTTCGTGCAGCTCTACGAGAGCAACGAGGACGCGGTCAAGAGCGAGATCGGCACGTTCATGCAGGCGTTCCCCAACAGCGTCGTGTGGGGCAACACGAACAACGGCGTCGGCTACGACCTCGTGCTCATGGGCCAGCTCGACGACGAGCCGATCCGGATCGACGTCGATGCGCTGCAGGCCAAGCTCGACGACCCGCGCTACGCGCAGGTGGCGCAGTCGCTGCGCGAGATCGGCATCTACTCGGCGATCGATCTGCTGTCGAACTACGCCGGCACGCCGACCGACCTGGCGCCGTGGCTCGCCGATGCGCAGATCAACCGCGATCGGAACCTCCGGCTCCAGTACCTCGCGGGCCAGAGCCTGAACGAGTACAAGAGCGGTCCGATCTACGCCAACATGCTGCGCCACGCGCGGTACCCCGAGCAGATGTTCACCGGATCGCCGGAG
>CAZVHY010000188.1:0-6547 GCA_964627115.1 uncultured Solibacteraceae bacterium
CGCCAGCGCGTCAGGTAGGTGAGTGGCGGCTCGTCGACCAGTTCGCGGAAGCGCGCCGAGAAGGCCGATCGCGACATGGCGACCTGTTCGGCCAGCGACCTGACGGTCCACGGCGCGTCCGGCTGTTCGTGAATCAGCGAGAGCGCGCGGCCGATCTGCGGATCGACCAGCGCGCGCAGCCAGTTGCCCGTGCCCGCGGGCGACTCCGCCAGGTGCGTGCGCACGGCCTGTACGAGCAGGACGTCGACGAGCCGGTTGACGACGGTGGAGGCGCCGGGTTGATCGGAGTGCATCTCCGACGACAGGAACTGCATCGTCGTCTCGAGCCACGACGCGGGCGAGACGTGTTCGCCCCGCACGTGGATGGTGGCCGGCAGCGAGCGCAGCAGCGGGTTGTGCGCCATGTTGTCGATGTCGATCCGTCCGCCGATGATGCTCGTCAGCGTGCCGCCCCCGCCGTGACAGAACACACCGCCCGGCCGGCAATCCTGCCGCACGGACGATTTCGTGATGACCGACGCGGCGGGCACGACGGGCGAGTCGGGATGATCGCGCAGGGTCTTGGCGGCCGGCTGGCACATCAGGACGAAATCGCCGCCGGCGAGCCACCGCGTTTCGCCATCGGACGTCTCGAGCACGGCCGAGCCGCGGCTGACGATGAAGAAGCTGAGGCCGTGGTCGGGCTTCGGATCGAACGCGAGCCCCCATGGCGCCGTCAAATCCAGACGTCCAAGCAGCAGGCTCTTGGCGCTGATGGATTCGAGTACGTCGGTCAACACGTCCATGGATGTCCGTATCCTCTCATGCAGGTGTCTTGTCGTGCAGTGTTGTTGGACTCTTGGACAATAATAATGGACAAAGTGTCATCGGTCGTCCACTTGTAACCCGGCTACACTGGACGGGCACCCGTCACGGCAGCGCCCGTGGCCCGGCGTGTCCCGTCAATCGTCGCTCTGGCTTTCCCGGGGCGTGACGCCGGACAATAGCAATCGTTCCCCCCTGATGTGTCTGTTCGGGATCTCACAACCCATGCGAATTGCCGCTTCTCTCTCCTGTCTGCCGATCACCCGTCCGGCAGGCCGCGTCCTCGTCGTGTTGTCGGGGCTGGCCCTGTCGGTGATGACCGCCGCCTGCGGATCCGGTGCGCCCTCGGGCCAGCCGGCCGCCATGCCGCCGATGCCGGTCGAAGCCATCACGCTCGCACCGGCGCCCGTGGAGCGCACGGCTGAGTTCGTCGGCACCATTCGTTCGCGGCGCTCGACGACCATCCAGCCCCAGGCCGAAGGGTTTCTCGTCCGCATTCTCGTGCGGTCGGGCGAACGCGTGGCGCAGGGCACGCCGCTGTTCGAGATTGATGCGCCAGCCGAGCGCGCGGCGCTCGCCGCGCTCGAGTCGACGCGGGCCGTGCGTGAGGCCGACGCCGAGTTCGCGCGCCAGCAGGCGGCGCGCGCCAAGGCGATGCTCGATGTGGGCGCGATGAGCCAGCAGGAGTTCGAGCAGGCGTCCACCGTCGAACGGACCGCGGCCGCGCAGATGCGGGCCGCCGAAGAGCAGATTCGCCAGCAGCAGGCGCAGCTCGACTACTTCCGCGTCGTGGCGCCGGCGGCTGGCGTGGTGGGCGACATTCCCGCACGCGTCGGCGATCGCGTCACCCGCGCCACCGAGCTCACCACGATCGACGACAACACGACGCTCGAGCTCTACGTGAACGTGCCGGTCGAGCAGGCCTCGGGGCTCCGGCTCGGGTTGCCCGTGCGCATTGTCTCGTCGACCGGTGAGGTGCTGGCCACCGAATCGGTCAACTTCGTCTCGGCCACCGTCGACGACGCCACGCAGACCGTGCTGGCCAAGACGCCCATCCGATCGCCCGGCGGCCGGTTCCGCGCGGAGCAGACCGTGCGTGCGTCGGTGGTCTTCGCGGAAGACTCGAGCCTGCTCGTGCCGGTCACCGCGGCCACGCGCATCAACGGGCGCTATTTCGTCTTCGTCGCCGAGACGGCCGAGGGCGCGACCGTGGCGCGGCAGAAGGCGATCGACGTCGATCGTGTCGTCGGCAACGGATACGTCGTCCGGAGCGGCCTCACCGCTGGTGAGCGGCTCATCGTCGGCGGCATCCAGAAAATTGGCGACGGATCGCCGGTCGCCATCGTGCCGGCGAGCGAAGGAGGCCGGTAAGTGTTCAGCGACGTCTTCATCCGCAGGCCGGTCCTGTCGTCGGTCTGCTCGCTGCTCATTGTCCTCGCGGGCTTCATCGCGATTCCGACGCTGCCGATCGAGCGGTATCCGGATCTCGCGCCGCCGTCGGTGAGTGTCTCGGCGTTCTACACCGGCGCCAACGCGCAGGCCGTCGAATCGGCCGTCACCACGCCCCTCGAACAGGTCATCAACGGCGTCGAGGGGATGACCTACATGAGCTCGTCGAGCACCTCGTCGGGCATGAGCCAGATCACGATTCAGTTCGAGATCGGCCGCGATCCCGATCTGGCCGCCGTCGACGTGCAGAACCGCGTGAACCAGGCGCTCGGCCGCATGCCGGCCGACGTGCGCACCAACGGCATCACGGTCACGAAGCAGACGGCCGGGTTCCTCGGCGCGATCGGGTTCTTCTCGCGCGACAACCGGTACGACTCGCTCTTCATCAGCAACTATGTCGACGTCTACATCCGCGATGCCCTGAAGCGCATCCCGGGCGTCGGCGACGTGATGATCTTCGGCGAGCGCCGCTTCGCCATGCGCGTGTGGCTCGATCCCGTGCAGCTGGCGAGCCGCAGCCTGACGGCCGGCGACGTGGTCGGCGCGCTGCGCGAACAGAACATCCAGGTGGCGGCCGGCAGCATCGGTGCGTCGCCGGCCGCGCCGGATCAGACCTACCAGATCAGCGTGCGCGCTGAAGGGCGCCTGATCGAGCCGTCCGAGTTCGGCAACGTCGTCGTCAAGAGCGGACGCGACGGCGCGCTCGTGCGCGTGCGCGACGTCGGACGCGTGGAACTCGGCGCCGAGAGCTACAGCTCCGTGCTGCGCTTTGCCGGCCTCGAGGCCGCCGGCATCGGCATTCGGCCGCTGCCGGGCGCCAACGCCATCGAAGTGTTCGATGCGATTCGCGCGGAACTCGATCGGCTGCGCCCGTCGTTCCCCCCGGGACTCGAGGCGCAGATTGCCTTCGACAACGTGCAGATCGTGCGCGACTCGATCAGCGAGGTGCTCCGCACGCTTGCCGAGGCGATCGTGCTCGTGGTGCTCGTCATGTTCCTGTTCCTCCAGAACTGGCGCAGCACGCTGATTCCAGCCATCACCATTCCGGTGTCGCTCATCGGCACGTTCGCGTTCGTGAAGCTGTTCGACTTCTCGATCAACACGCTCACGCTCTTCGGCATCGTGCTCGCCACCGGCATCGTCGTCGACGACGCCATTGTCGTGATCGAGAACGTGGAACGGCACATGCGCGAGTTCGGGAAGAAAGCGCACCGGGCGGCGATCGACGCGATGCGCGAAGTGTTCTCCGCGGTCGTGGTCATCGGCGTCGTGCTCGCGGCCGTGTTCGTGCCGGTGGCCTTCTTCCCGGGCATGACGGGCCGGCTCTATCAGCAGTTCTCGCTGACGATTGCCTTCTCGGTGCTGTTGTCGGTGTTCAACGCCGTCACGCTCACCCCGGCGCTCGCCGCGCTGCTGCTCGACAAGGAGAGCCACTCGCACGGGCGCTTCTTCACGGCGGTCAACCGCGTGATCGACGGCATGACGAACTGGTACGTGCGGTTCATCCGGCAGGTGGTCAGCCTGCCGATGGTGATGTTCGTGCTGTTCCTCGGCCTGCTGCTGGCCACGTGGGGCGTCTTCCGCATCGTGCCGACGTCGTTCGTGCCGGCCGAAGACGAGGGCTACTTCATCACCATCGTGCAGGGACCATCGGGCGCGTCGCTCGAGTACACGTCGGACATTCTCCGGAAGGCCGAGGCCGTGCTCGCGCAGGAGCCCGAGATTGCGAGCTCCTTCGCGGTCGGCGGCTTCAGTTTCGCCGGCGCGGCGCCGCACCAGGGGATGATGTTCGTGCGGCTCCGGCCGCTCGAAGACCGGCGCCGGCCCGAGCAGGCGCTGTCGGCGGTCCTCGCGCGTCTGCAGGGCCAGATGATGGCGATTCCCGGCGCGCTCGTCATTCCCATTGCGCCGCCGGCCATCCAGGGGCTGTCGCCGCTCGGCGGGTTCCAGTTCCAGGTGCTCGATCAGTCCGGCGGCGACGCGGCCGCGCTCGCGGCGGCCACGCGCGATTTGATCGGGCGCGTGAGCCAGACCGGGCAGGTCGTGGCGCTCAACAGCAGCTTCACGGCCAACGACCCGCAGCTGGTCGTCGACATCGACCGCGACCGGATGCGGAGCCTCGGGCTCCCGATGAGCCAGGTGACCGACGCGCTGCAGGTGCTGCTCGGATCGCAGTACGTCAACGACTTCGACTTCAACAACCGCGCGTATCGCGTGTACGTGCAGGGCGACCAGCCGTACCGCGCGAACCCGGACGACCTGCGCCAGTACTACGCGCGGACGGTCGGGGGTGGGATGGTGCCGCTCGACACGGTCGTGTCGCTCCGCGAGTCGACCGCGCCGTCGGTGATCAGTCACTTCAACCTGTTCCGATCGACCGAAGTCTCGGGATCGGCCGCACCGGGTGTCAGCTCGGGGCAGGCGATTGGCGCGATGGAAGAGGCGGCCGGTGGACTGCCGGCCGGCTTCAGCTTCGCGTGGTCGGGCCAGGCACTCGAGGAGATCTCGAGCGGCTCGCAGGCCATCTATCTGTTCGCGCTCAGCCTGCTGGTCGTCTATCTCGTGCTCGCGGCGCAGTACGAGAGCTGGGTGCTGCCGTTCATCATCCTGCTCGGCGTGCCGCTCGCGGTGCTCGGTGCGCTCAGCGCGCAGTTCGCGCGCGGGTTGGCGAACGACGTCTTCTGTCAGATCGGGCTCGTCATGCTGATCGGCCTCGCCGCCAAGAACTCGATTCTCATCGTCGAGTTCGCCGAGCAGCTGCGCGAACACGGGAAATCAATCACCGAGGCCGCCATCGAGGCCTCGCGTATCCGCCTGCGGCCCATCCTGATGACGTCGCTGGCGTTCATTCTCGGCGTCATGCCGCTGGCGCTGGCGAGCGGCGCCGGTGCGGCGGCGCGCAACTCGGTCGGCACGGCGGTGGCCGGCGGCATGTTCGCGTCGATGGTGCTGTCGCTCACGTTCATCCCGGTCCTCTACGTGCTGATTCGGACGCTCGTGCCGGGCAAGGGCACGCGCGACCACAAACAGGAACTGGCGGCCGAAATGGGAGGCGCGGAGTAATGGGCGTCCGGATGTTCAGACAAGCACTGGCGCTGGCGGTCGTGACGATGGCGCTGTGCTGGCCAGCCCGGGCTGGCGCGCAGGCGCTGCCGCGCACGGTCGAGTTCGACGAGGCAGTGCAGCAGGCGGTGACGAAGAACCCGACGGTCGCGAGTGCCGCCACCGCCATCGCGCGCGCCGAGGCGCTGCTGCTCCAGTCGCGCGCGGCGCTGATGCCCACGGCGAGTGCGTCGGTGACCAGCATCACCAACGACTCGGAGCGCGGGTTCGAGGGGGCCGTGACGCAGCCGCGCAGTCAGGTGCTGTTCGGCGCATCGGCGTCGATGCCGCTGCTGGCGGCCGAGGCGCGGGCCCGCGTGGCGCAGGGACGCGACAACGTGGACGTCGCGCGCCTGGCCACCGCCGAAGTGCGGCAGCAGATCGCGATCGGCGCGGCTCAGGCCTACCTCGGCGTCATCGCCGCGCGACGGCAGGTGGAGGTCAACGAGCGCGCCGTCGAGTCGGCCGCGGCCCATTTCGACTTCGCCGAGAAGCGGTTCGAGGGCGGAGCCGGCAGCCGGTTGAACCAGTTGCGCGCGGCGCAGGCGCTGTCGCGCGACGAGGCGCAGCTCGAGAACGCGCGGTTCGCGCTGCGCCAGGCGCAGGAGGCGCTCGGGCTGCTGCTGGCCGAGGACGGACCGGTGACGGCCGGGGCCGAGCCCACGTTCGACGTGCCGGCGGCCACGGGCGACTGGATCGGCGATCGGCCGGACGTGCAGACACAGGCGCGCACGATCGAAGCGGCCGAGCGCGTGCTGCGCGATTCGTGGAAGGCCTGGCTGCCGACCGCGGGCGTGACGTTCGCGCCGCAGGCCGTGGCGCCGGCATCGGCGCTGTCGGCGTCGGCGTCGTGGCAGATCAGCGTCAATCTCACCCAGCGGCTCTTCGATCGTCGTCCCGCGGCCGAACGCGCGCTGCGGCAGGTGGCGGTGTCGCAGGCGTCGTTCGTGCGCGACGACATCGAACTGCGCGCGCGCGCCGACGAGCGGATTGCGCGGCAGGCGCTGGCCAGTTCCGAGCGCGTGCTCGACGCCAGCCGTCGCGCGGCGCAGCAGGCCGACGAGGTGCTCACCATCACCACCGCCGCGTTCGAGGTGGGGGCGACAACGAACCTCGAGGTCATCGACGCGCAGCGATCCGCGCGCGACGCGGCCACGGCCGCCGCGTTCGCCGAAGACGCCGCCCGCCGCGC
>CAZVHY010000189.1:0-1174 GCA_964627115.1 uncultured Solibacteraceae bacterium
AACCAGCAACCCTCCGGTTAACAGCCGGATGCTCTGCCGTTGAGCTACCGAGGAACATCGGTTGGGAATCCGTCGCGCCCGGTGGGCGAGGCGGACACTCTGTGCGGGCCGGCGGCCCGCGGCAGGACTCCTGATTCTAGCCGCTGCCATCGACGCGCGCAAGCGTTGCGATGCGGGCCGGCGGCACGCGCGTGCTCGGGTTGTCGGGGGACGCGCCGAGCCGGTCTGGCCTCTCGCCGGTCCGTCGGCCTGTCGCCTCAGTGTTTTGTCGCGCGCGCACGGAAAACGTGAGCGCGCGTGTCGACGTCGATGGCATCGAACCCGGCGCCGGCCAGCCGGTCTTCGATTGTCCGCGGATCGATGGGAACGAACGTGTCGCCGATGTGCAGGAGGTTCATGATCGCGCTGGCGCCGCTCTCGAGCAGGACGAAGCGGCCGCCCGGGCGAAGGACGCGGGCGGCTTCGGCGAGCAGACGATCCTGGTGCGCCGCGGGCGACACGTGGTGCAGCATCATGAGACAGAGCACCGTGTCGAACGTGTCGTCCGACGATGACAGCGTCGTGGCGTCCTCGCAGCGGACCACGAGGTTGGGCGCGACGAAGCGACGCGTCAGGGCGTCGGCCAGCGCACGATCGATTTCCACACAGGTGAGCCGATGGACGCGCGGCAGCAGCAGGCCCGTGGCTGCGCCAGGCCCCGGACCGATTTCGAGAACGTTCTCGCCCAGCGCCATGTCCGACAGCGCCCACGGCAGGAGATCTCTCGCGACCCAGGAGCGCCAGGGAGACGACGTGCAGAGGCGTCGGTGCAGCCAGTTCATGACACCACAGGAACCGTATCAAACGGCGCGATTCTCGAAGCGGGCGACGGCGTCGGTGACACGCCGGGCCATCGCGCCTCACTATCGCACGACAGTGCGCCCGAACCGGCATGGTACTAACGCTCCCGGGCGCATCGGCCGATCATTATTATCTGGAGAGGCGAAATCATGACGACTGCACAGACGGGACGAGCATGGGGGATTGCGGCGGTAACGGCGGCGCTGTTGTGGCTGCCCGGCAACGTCGACGCTCAGAGCCAGTCGGTTGGCGTCGCGACGGCCGGCCAGGTCATTGCCGTCGATCGCGACGGCGACTTCGTGCGCGTCCGCACGCCAGGGCAGCAGGTGGAGGC
>CAZVHY010000189.1:1274-6519 GCA_964627115.1 uncultured Solibacteraceae bacterium
GCCGGCGGTGGTGCGGCGGCGTCCGCACCGGGCGCCCGGCGTCCGGCTGCGCCGGTCCAGTGCTCGGGTACGCGGGTGATGGAGCTCGATGGCGTCCTGATCGACACGCCGGGCGTGGCGGTCGAAGCGTCGGGCACCTGCAAGATCGTCATCCGCAACTCCGAGATCCGTTCGCAGACCGTCGCCATTGCCGCGAGCGGCATGTCCAACATCGAGATTCTCGACAGTGTCGTGGTCGGCCGGCTGACGTCGGTCGGCGCCAGCGGCACGGCCGTGGTCAGCGCGCGCGGCAGCGAGTTCCGCGGCTCGTTGGCGAAGAGCGGACTGGCCACGTTCAACGATCGCGGCGGCAACCGTCTCCCGTAGCGTGTCAGGGTGCGCGGCCACGGTTTTCGAGCGGCAACGATCCTGGTGACAGGGTCGACGCCACGGCCGGCGGTGGCGTATGCTCCGCCGCGTGGCGCGAGCCGTGGACTCGCAGGAGACGACTGATGGAAACCAGACTGACTGGACGCCTGGCGCGGACACTCGGCATCGTCCTTCTCGCCGCAGCGGTCACCGCACACGCGTGGGCACAGGCCGGGCCGCCGCTCGGCACCTCCCCATCGCAGGCGCAGTCCGCATTCGCCGACGCTCTGGAATCCGGGAGCCCGTCGTATGGGCCCTATGCGAAGGCGTTCCTGGTGCTGCCGCCCGCCGGACGCACCGCCGCGGTCGAGGCGGCGTTCGCCTGGGCGCGGTCCTGGTACGGCAGCGACGCCTTCAAGACGAGGTACGCAACGCGGCGCGCCGAGCTCAAGCCCGAGCCGCGCGTTTTCGAGCTCACCGTCGACGAGGAACTGAAGGCGACCGCGGCGAGGGAAGCCCGTGATCGGGAAGAGACGCTGGCCGCGCTGCCCGCCGAGCAGCGCGAGCAGATGCGCGTCGCCTTCGAGCAGGTTGCGGCGATGGAGAAGGATCCGCAATTCGCCGCGATGCGGCGGCAGGGCCTCGAACGGGACAGGGTGGACGCGCAGCGCGAGTACGAGGACAACGTCCGGTACTGGGAGGCGAACTTCCCGGCCGATCCGCAGGTGCTGGTCGTCCGGCACCTGCAGAACTTCCTCGCGGTCAGCGCCGATGTGGACTACGCCGCCGAGCTCGTCACCGAGAGCGGCACACGGAAGTTCGCCAACCCGGCCTACGAACGGAAGCCCGAAGAGTGGAAGTTGTGCTTCCGTGCCGGCCGCGAGGCCACGACTGCGGCCCGTCAGCAGGCCGAAGCCTGGCTGCAGGCGCTGTCGGCCCGTTGATTCTGCGCTGGTCGACTGTTCGTGCCGCCACATGCGGCCAGATGGCGCGGCGGACGACGCGCGGTGCGATGACGGTTGCCGGCAATTGACGACATGAGTGTGAAGAAGACGACGCAGAGCCATCCAGCCGACAGTCACGATCTCATTCGCGTCCAGGGCGCGCGCGAGAACAACCTCAAGGACGTCAGCGTCGACATTCCGAAGCGCCGGCTGACGGTGTTCACCGGCGTGTCGGGATCGGGCAAGTCGTCGCTCGTGTTCGGCACGATTGCCGCCGA
This sequence comes from uncultured Solibacteraceae bacterium, assembly GCA_964627115.1. GTDB lineage: Bacteria > Acidobacteriota > Vicinamibacteria > Vicinamibacterales > SCN-69-37 > SCN-69-37. Next base: position 2,845 of record CAZVHY010000189.1, read on the forward strand.
ATCGCAGCGGCTGATCAACGAAACCTACAGCGCGTTCCTCCAGGGTTTCATGCCGTCGGCCGGCCGGCCCGAGGTCGACGTGCTCGAGGGACTCACCACCGCGATCATCGTCGACCAGGAGCGGATGGGCGCGAACGTGCGATCGACGGTCGGCACGGCGACCGACGCGAACGCCATGCTGCGCGTCCTGTTCAGCCGGCTCGGTAAGCCGCACATCGGTCCGTCGAACGCCTTCTCGTTCAACGTACCGTCGGTCAAGGCCTCCGGCGCCATCACCGTCGAGAAGGGCGCGGCCACGAAGACGGAGAAGCGGACGTTCTCGGTCAATGGCGGCATGTGCCCGCGGTGCGAGGGCATGGGCTCGGTCTCGGACATCGACCTGACGCAGATCTACGACGAGAACAAGTCGCTCAACGAGGGCGCGATCACCGTGCCGGGCTTCGCGGCCGACGGCTGGTACGTGAAGATGTTCTCGGCCGCAGGTTTCGACGCTGACAAGCCGATCAGGAAGTTCACGAAGAAGGAGCTGCAGGACTTCCTCTACCAGGCGCCGACCAAGGTGAAGGTGGCCGGCGCGAACCTCTCGCACGAGGGGCTCGTCGGACGCATCCAGAAGTCGTTCCTCTCCAAAGACGTCGACGCGCTGCAGCCGCACATCCGCGCGTTCGTGGAGCGGGCGGTGACGTTCACCACCTGTCCCGACTGCAAGGGCACACGGCTCAACGAAGCAGCACGGTCCTCGAAGGTCAAGGGCATCAACATCGCCGACGCATGCGCGATGCAGATCAGCGACCTGGCCGGGTGGGTGCGAGGCATGAAGGAGCCGTCCGTTGCCCCGCTCCTCGCGAAGCTCGTGCACACGCTCGACTCGTTCGTGGAGATCGGGCTCGGGTATCTCTCGCTCGATCGGCCATCCGGCACACTCTCGGGCGGCGAAGCGCAGCGCACGAAGATGGTCGGCCACCTGGGATCGTCGCTGACCGACGTGACGTACGTGTTCGACGAACCGACCATCGGCCTGCACCCGCACGACATCCAGCGGATGAACGACCTGCTGCGCCGGCTGCGCGACAAGGGCAACACTGTCCTCGTCGTCGAGCACAAGCCAGAGACGATTGCGATTGCCGATCGCGTCGTCGATCTCGGTCCAGGCGCCGGCACGGCCGGTGGTGAGATCGTGTTCGAGGGCACGGTCGATGGGTTGAAGAAGAGTGGCACGCTCACGGGGCGCCATCTGAGCGATCGCGCGGCGCTGAAGTCGTCGGTGCGGAAGCCGTCCGGCGCGATGAAAGTGCGTGGCGCGCGGACGCACAACCTGAAGAACGTCAACGTGGACATTCCGCTGGGCGTGCTCGTGGTGGTGACCGGCGTGGCCGGATCGGGCAAGAGCTCGTTGATCCACGGATCGGTGAGTGGTCGCGACGGCGTGGTCACGATCGACCAGGCGCCAATCCGTGGTTCGCGGCGGAGCAACCCGGCCACCTATACCGATCTGCTCGAGCCCATCCGCAAGGCGTTCGCGAAGGCGAACAACGTGAAGCCCGCGCTCTTCAGCGCCAACTCCGAGGGCGCGTGTCCCACGTGCAACGGCGCGGGTGTGATCTACACCGACCTCGCGATGATGTCGGGTGTCACCACCATCTGCGAGGCCTGCGAAGGCCGCCGTTTCCAGGCCGAGGTCTTGAACTACAAGTTCGGAGGCCGTGACATTGCCGAGGTGCTCGATCTGCCGGTTGCCGAAGCCGTGCGTTTCTTCGAGGCAGGTCCCTCACACGTACCGGCGGCGCACGCGATCCTGCAGCGCATGGCGGATGTCGGACTCGGCTACCTGCGGCTTGGTCAACCACTCACGACACTGTCGGGCGGCGAACGCCAGCGGCTCAAGCTCGCCACGCACATGGGCGAGGAGGGCGGCATCTACGTCCTGGACGAACCGACGACGGGGTTGCACCTCGCGGATCTCGAGCAACTGCTCGGCCTGCTGGATCGCCTCGTCGATGCCGGCAAGTCGGTCATCGTGATCGAACACCACCAGTCCGTGATGGCGCACGCCGACTGGATCATCGATCTCGGTCCCGGCGCGGGGCACGACGGCGGGACGGTCGTGTTCGAAGGCACGCCGGTCGATCTCGTGGCGAAGAAAACGACGCTCACGGGGAAACATCTGGCGGCGTTCGCGTCGGCGTAGGGGCGACGCACGCGTCGCCCCCAAGCACGGCGCGGCCCGAGGTCAGCTTCCCTGGTACAACCCGATCACATTGCCTTCGGTGTCCTTGACGCGTGCATACGCACCCATGCCGGGAATCGGCGTGAGCGGCGTGACGACGGTTCCGCCGTTGGCCGTGACCTGCGCGATCGCCTGCTCGACCGATGGAACGTCCACATAGATAACGGGGACGGGCGCCTCGGCAGGACGCGGCGTCAACCCGCCATTGATGGCGCCAGGCTCCTTCGGCATGAACTGGTCGTCGACATCGACCGTGCGCGCCGACACGTAATTCATCTCGGGCATGTCGGCCAGTTCCCAGCCGAACGTGTCGGCGTAGAATTTCGTCGCGCGGGCCTTGTTGTCGAACGGGATTTCGAAGTGGACAACTTTTGCCATGTGAGCCTCCCAGATTCGGAGTATATCGGCGATGGCCAACGACCCCATGGAGCCTTTTGCGAACGATGCCGTTGCGGCGAAGTTCGAGTCGTATCCGCCACGAGCGCGTCGCCGGCTCCTCGCGTTGCGCGAACTCGTGTTCAGGACGGCGAGGGCAACGCCCGGCGTTGGCGAGCTCGAGGAAACCTTGAAGTGGGGGGAGCCCGCGTACGTTCCCGTCAACGGTGCGGGCAGCACCGTGCGGATGGATTGGAAACCGCGGCAGCCTGACGACTACGCGATGTACTTCCACTGCCAGACGAACCTCGTCGCGCGCTTCCGCATGCGCTTTGGCGATCATCTTCGGTTCGAGGGTAATCGAGCCGTTGTATTTCAACTCGATGCCGACGTGCCGGCCGATGTCGTCGTGCCGTGCATCGCCGAGGCACTCACGTACCATCTGAAGACGCGCGGGACGAGGAACCCGCGGGGCACGTAGCGTCTGAGGCCGAAGTGATGACGATGAGGACGAAGAGACCGCTGAGAGAACCCGTGCGCGAGACGCCCGGGCCGAAGCTGAAGAACTACATCACGCCCGCCGGACTGCAGCGTTTGAAGGACGAGCACCGGTTTCTGCTGAATCGGGAACGTCCGGCGATCACGCAGGTCGTCGCGTGGGCGGCCGGTAACGGCGATCGCAGCGAGAATGCCGACTACCTCTACGCCAAGCGCCGGCTGCGTCAGATCGACTCGCGCATCCGCTTCCTGACGAAACGTATCGATGCCGCTGAAGTCGTCGATCCCGCATCGCCACGGCCCGGCGCGGCGGCCACGCGCGTGTTCTTCGGCGCGACCGTCACGTACGAGGACGCCGCCGGGCACGAACACGTCGTCAGCATCGTCGGCCTCGACGAGGTGGATCTGGACCGCCGCTACATCAGCTGGATGTCGCCCCTGGCGCGCGCGCTGATGAAGTCGACCGCCGGCGACCGCGTCGTCCTGCGCGCACCGACAAAGACGGAACATCTCGAGATCCTCGACGTCGAGTACGTCCCGATTCCCATCGAGCCGTTCCGCGAACCGCCGGGCGC
>CAZVHY010000190.1:0-6519 GCA_964627115.1 uncultured Solibacteraceae bacterium
GCGGCTGGTGCCGGTGAGCAGCCGGTGGCCGCTCGCCGACGTCATCGATGCGTGCCGCTGGTACGGCCGCGCCACCGGCCGCCGCGTGTTCTTCGGCTGGACGCTGATTGACGGCGTCAACGACTCGGTCGCGCACGCGGCACGGCTCGCAGCGCTGCTCGCCGGCATCGACGCGCACGTGAACCTCATTCACCTGAATCCGACACCGAAGTTTGCCGGTGCCGATGCGTCGGCGTCTGCCGCTGACGCGTTCAGGGCAACGGTCCAGGCGGCGGGGATTCCGTGCACGATCCGCCAGCGCCGCGGCATCGATGTGGCGGCGGGATGCGGGCAGCTCGAGGCGGAGCGGGTGAGACGCGAGCGCCGCTCGACGGTCGCCTCTGACCGGTAGTCGGTAGCCGGTCGCCGATCGAGATCAACTGATGCGATAGCCGATGGAGGGTTGTCGAACCGCCTCGAAGCCGAGGTGCTCGAACATCAGGCGGCTGTCGCTCGGCGGACGGACGACGCCGGTGTCGTAACCGAGCGTCCGCGCGACGAGGAGCGGCGTGAGCACGAGTGCCGTGCCGATACCGCGGCCGCGGAACTCGGGCGCCACCGCGAGCGAGTAGAGGCCCGCGCCTCGCTGGCCGAGGAACAGTTCCGCCACGCCGGCGGCCTGGCCGTCGATGCGGGCCACGTAGTGGTGCAGCGGCTGCCGCGCCCCCAGGCCGAGGCTCTCGTACAGTTGCGCGCGCGGCTCACGCCGCTCGCCCGAGGTCGTGGTCCAGATGTGGAGCCACTCGTCGAGCTCGGCGGGTGTGGTTGCGCGGTCGACCGTGAGACCTGGAAACCGCGACATCTCGCGCGCCAGCGACGGCAGGTGCGCCCCCATGCAGATGTCGTCGGGCACGACGCTGCACCCGAGTCCCGCCAGCCGTGCGCCCATGTCGGCCGGTTCGGTGGCCGCGTCGATGCGCCAGACCGCGGGCAGGCCCTGAAAGCGGAATTGCTCGACGAGAAACGGCACCTGCAGATCGGCGGCTGCCGACGACAGCCGTGTCCACAGGACGCCGTTGTACGTCTCGTTGTTGACGCCCGTCACCACCCAGGTCAGGTCCGTCGCGCGCTGGCTGGTAGCGCCCGAGGCCGTGCCGAGGTAGGCCACGAGCTCTGCTTCGTTCTCCGCGGCCAGCTCGGACCAGCGGGTCTCTGTAGTGTTCATGCCCTCTTCATCGAGATCGATAACACAGTTTGACGCAGGCTGCCCGCCTATTGTCTGTGGTTTCGTGGATTTTTCGCGGATGCCACGATAAAATGCCGCCCTCATGCCACCACTTTCACGCGTTGCCCGACTGCTGTTCGTGCTGACTCTCGCCCTTGGGACCACGATCGCGTGCGAGCGCCGGTCGGACGGGCCTGGCGACGACGGGACGGGCGACATTCTCGTGGGGTTCTACGGGTCGCTCACCGGCGATGGCGCGTCGTTCGGCCAGTCGTCGCTCGAGGGCACCCAGCTGGCCGTCGAGGAAATCAACGCCGCTGGCGGTGTGCTGGGCGGACGACGCCTCCGGCTGCTCGTCGAAGACAACCAGAGCCGCCCTGAAGAGGCGTCCAACGCGGTGACCAAGCTCATCACGCAGGATCGCGTCGTGGCCGTGCTTGGCGAGGTGGCAAGCCGGCGCACCCTGGCGGCGGCGCCCGTGGCGCAGCGCTACCGGATTCCCATGATCACGCCCGCGTCGACCAACGAGCGCGTTACCGAAGTCGGCGACTACATCTTCCGCGTGTGCTTCATCGATCCGTTCCAGGGCGAGGTCCTCGCGAAGTTCGCCTTCAACGACCTGAAGGCCAGACGCGCGGCCGTGCTGCGCGACATCACGCAGGACTACTCGGTGGGCCTCACCGACTCGGTCGTGAAGAACTTCACGGCGCTCGGGGGACAGGTATCCGACCCGATCAGCTACAGCGGCGGCGATCCGGACTTCCGCGCTGTGCTCACGCAGATCCGCGCACAGAAACCCGACGTGATCTTCGCCACCGGCTACTACACCGAGGCGGCCATCATCGTCCGCCAGGCACGCGAGCTCGGGATGACGATGCCGATTCTCGGCGGTGACGGCTGGGAGGGCGACGCCCTGGTCAACGGCCGCGAAGCCCTGCGCAACACGTTCATGTCGAACCACTACTCCGGCGACAACCCGGATCCCGTGGTGCAGAACTTCGTGGCGAGTTACCGGACGCGGTTCAGTCGCGAGCCCGGCGCGATCGCGGCGCTCGGTTACGACGCGGTCAAGGTGCTGGCCGACGCGTTCGAGCGCGCCGGTTCGGTTGACGGCGCGGCCGTGCGCGACGCCATTGCGGCGAGCGACGTCGCCGGCGTGACGGGGCAGTTGACGATGGGGCCGGATCGCAACGTGAGGAAGCCGGCCGTCATTCAAGAGGTCTCCTACGTCAACGGGGCGCTGAAGTACACCTATCGGGCCACGATCGCGCCCGACTGATCGTGTCGGCGCGCCACCGGCCGGTTTCGTCCGCAGTTTTGCCCCGCGCATGGAGACGCTGTTCCAGCAGATCATCAACGGCCTGTCGCTCGGCGCGATCTACGCGCTGATCGCGCTCGGCTACACGATGGTGTACGGCGTGTTGCGGCTGATCAACTTCGCCCATGGCGACGTGTACATGCTGGGCGCGTTCGCCGGCTACTACCTCGCCAACACGCTCGGGCTCGACGGCAACCCGTCGGTGCTCTGGGCCATCGTCGTGACGATGGGTGCGATGGCGATCTGCGCGGTCATCGGCATCCTCATCGAACGGCTGGCCTACAGGCCGGTGCGGAGCCACCCGCGGCTCACGGCGCTCATCACCGCCATCGGCGTGTCGCTGCTGCTCGAGTACGGCGGCCAGGTGGTCTTCGGCGCCACGCCGCGGTTCTTTCCGCAGATGATCGAGGCGCGCACGTACTCGTTGGGTGGCGTCCAGATCACCAACCAGAACCTGCTCATCATCGTCGTGGCTGTGATCGTGATGTTCGGGCTCGAGTTCATCGTGCACCGCACGCGCATGGGCAAGGCGATGCGGGCGACGTCCTACAACCTGTCGGTGGCCAAGCTGATGGGCATCAACACCGACCGCGTCATCGCGTTCACGTTCGCGCTGGGCTCGGCGCTCGCGGCGGCCGGTGGCGTGCTCGTGGCGCTGGCCATTCCGCGCATCGATCCGCTCATGGGGCTGATGACGGGACTCAAGGCGTTCGTCGCCGCCGTGCTCGGCGGGATCGGCAATATTCCGGGGGCGATGGTCGGTGGCGTCCTGATCGGCCTGATGGAGACCGGTCTCAGCGCGACGGCGTATTCGACCTATCGGGATGCGGTGGCGTTCGGCGTCCTGATCATCATCCTCATCGTGCGTCCGTCGGGCATCTTCGGCTCGTCGGTCGTGGAGAAGGTGTAGCGGATGTCGGCCGGCCGCAAGCTGCTGACGATTGCGCTGGTCGTGGCCGCGCTGGCGGCATTGAACCAGCTGTTCGAACACGGCATCGGCGACATCCGCATCAATCCGTACTACGCGCGCATCATCAGCCTGGTCGGCATCAACATCACGCTGGCCGTCAGCCTGAACCTCATCAACGGGCTGGCGGGGCAGTTCTCGATCGGCCACGCCGGCTTCATGGCCGTTGGCGGCTACGCGGCAACGTATTTCACGGTGTATCACGGGGCGGCCGTCGCGGGCCTGGTGGGCGGAACGCCGCTCAGCGGCATCGGCAGCGTGGTCGTGATGACGGTGAGCCTCACCATCGGTGCGATCGCGGCGGGCGCGGCCGGGCTGCTGGTCGGCATCCCGTCACTGCGGCTCAAGGGCGACTACCTGGCCATCGTCACGCTGGGCTTCGGCGAGATCATCCGCGTCATCATCCTCAACATCCCGGCCGTTGGCGGCGCAACGGGATTCACGGCTGCGCTGCCGATCACGAGTTTCTTCTGGATCTTCGCGATTGCCATCCTGACGATCGTCATCGTCCGCAACATCACGCAGTCGACGTTCGGCCGCGCACTCGGTGCGATTCGCAGCGATGAAATTGCCGCCGAAGCGATGGGCGTGGCCACGACGCGCTACAAGGTGCTGGCGTTCGTCATCAGCGCGGCGCTCGCGGGCGTGGCGGGGGGACTCTGGGGACAGCTGTTCGCGAATCCGCTGAACCCGCAGAACCTGAACTTCGTGAAGTCGATCGAAGTCATCGTGATGATCGTGCTCGGCGGCATCGGATCGATCACCGGGGCCGTGCTCGGCGCCACGACACTCACGATTCTGCCCGAGGCGCTGCGGACGTTCGATCAGCAGTTCCCGGGCCTGCGCATGGTGCTCTACGCGCTGCTCCTGATTCTCCTGATGATCTTCCGGCCGCAGGGCATCATGGGACGACGCGAGTTGAGCTTCGCATGGTTGCGCCGGGGCGGACGGAAGTCCGGCGGCCCGCCTGCGGCTCGTTCCGTTCCGCTCGCAGGTCCGGGCGCGACGGCGCGCCGGCATGGGGGGAGCGACGATGTCTAACCCCCCGTCGCCTGCGGCGTTGCTCGACGTGCGGCGTGTGACCCGCCGGTTCGGTGGGCTCACGGCCGTGAAGAACCTCAATCTCGAGGTCGCGCCGGGCACGTTGTACGGGCTCATCGGGCCGAATGGCGCCGGCAAGACCACAGTGTTCAACCTGCTGACGGGTGTCTATCCGCCGTCGGAGGGGGAGGTCTGGTTCGACGGCCGGCGGATTCACGGGCACAGGCCGTATCAGATTGCGACGCACGGCATCGCGCGTACGTTTCAGAACATCCGCCTGTTTGCGGACATGTCGGTCCTCGAGAACGTCATGACCGCACAACACCTGCGCACGAGCCAGATGATTGCGGACGCGATTGTCGGCTCGGGGCGCCATCACCGCGAAGAGCGCGAGACACGCGATCGCGCCATGCACCTGCTGTCGATCTTCGGACTGGAGGCCCTGGCCGACGAGCCGGCCACGAGCCTGCCGTACGGCAGCCAGCGCCGGCTCGAGATCGCGCGCGCGCTGGCGACGTCGCCGAAACTGCTGCTGCTCGATGAACCGGCGGCCGGGATGAATCCGCAGGAATCGATCGGGCTGATGGACACCATCCGCTGGATCCGCGACGAGTTCTCGCTGACGGTCCTGCTCGTCGAGCACAACATGAAGGTCGTGATGGGCATCTGCGAGACGATTCAGGTGATCGATCACGGCGAGTCGATCGCGACGGGCACACCCGCCGAGATCCAGTCCAATCCCCGGGTCATCGAGGCATATCTTGGCGTCGGCTGAGCAGGTTCTGCTGGCGGTCGACACCGTCAACGTCTACTACGGCGGCATCCACGCCCTGCGCGACGTGTCGCTCACCGTGCGTGCCGGGGAAGTGGTGACGCTCATCGGCGCCAACGGCGCGGGCAAGTCGACGACGCTGCGGGCGATCTGCGGACTGCTGACGCCGGCGCGCGGGCGCATCACGTTCGAGGGGCAGGCCATCACCGGACAGCCGGCGCACACGCTCGTGCCAAAGGGCATCTCGATGGCGCCGGAAGGGCGGGGCGTCTTCGCGAACCTCACGGTGCTCGAGAATCTCGAGATGGGGGCGTACCTGGTGAAGGACGCCGGGCGGATCCGCGAGGACCTGGAGCGCGGATTCACGCTGTTTCCCCGGCTCCGCGAGCGCATGAAGCAGAAGGCGGGCACGCTGTCGGGCGGCGAGCAGCAGATGCTGGCCATCGCCCGCGCGCTCATGTCGCGGCCGAAGCTGCTGCTGCTCGATGAGCCGTCCCTGGGCCTGGCGCCCATTGTCTGCCAGACGATCTTCGCCACCATCGACGCCATCAAGAATGCCGGGACGACGGTTCTGCTCGTCGAACAGAACGCGAACGCCGCACTCAAGCATTCGGACCGGGCGTACGTACTCGAGACGGGCGCGGTGATTCTCGAAGGTCCCGCCGCTGACATTGCGTCGCACCCTCGGGTCAAGGAAGCGTATCTGGGGGAGAGTTAGCGAGCGAGGAAGCCGCGATGGATGTTGCGGTCGTCGCCGCGGGGCTTCATGCCCCGCGGGGCGTAGAGCCCGCCGGCTACGACAACCGGGTGCGCTGTCACTCCACATCCTCTCGAAACTGCCCCCAGTCGATCTTCAGCTTCCGCATGCGCGCGCGCAGGGTGTGTGGGTTGATGCGCAGGAGACGCGCGGCACCGCTGCGGCCTTCGATGCGGCCGCGCGTATGGTGCAGCGCGAGCTCGATATGGCGGCGCATCGCCACGTCGAGCGGCTCGATGCCCGCGCCGGAAGCCGGCGCCGCATCAGGACGCGCGGGCGGAACCGTGGACGACGAGGACGGCCTGGCAATGGGCCCGAGCGCGGCCTCGACCTCGATCGATCGGCCCTGGCCGATCAGGACCGCGCGGTCCATCACCGCCGCAATTTCCCTGACATTGCCCGGCCAGCGGTACGCCGTGAGCAACGCGACGTCGTCGTCAGAGACGGCGACCGGGCGGAC
>CAZVHY010000191.1:0-6497 GCA_964627115.1 uncultured Solibacteraceae bacterium
GTTCGTAGAGCATGACCCGCTGGACCGGATCGTCCGACGTGCGATGGGCGCTGACAGTGACGACGAGGATCGGCGCGGGCTCGAATCCGAGCGGTTTCGAGCTCAACGACACGAACGTGCGAACGAACAGTCCCGCCGCCACCACCAGGATCAGCGACAAGGCCACCTGCACGACGAGCAACCCACCGGCCGTCGCACCAAGCCCGCGGCTGCCCACCATGCGTCCCTGCTGCTTGAGAGCATCCAGCGGCACGCCACGCGACGCCCGAAGCGCCGGCACCGTCCCGAAGAACAGCGTCGTGATGGCCGCAATCACCGCGGTGAAGGCCAGGACGCGGACATCGATGGAGAGATCGAGGAAGATCGCCTGCGTTGGCGTCGAAAGCTGACTCACGAGCACGCGGCTGCCCCACATCGAGAGCGCCAGACCCGCGGCTGCACCGAGCGCATAGAGCAGGACGCCTTCGGTGAGGACCTGCCGCACCAGCCGCCACCGCGACGCCCCGAGCGCCAGACGCAGACTGATTTCGTGTCGTCTTGCCAAGGCCCGCGCGGTCAGGAGATTGGCCACGTTCACGCAGGCGATGAACAGAAGCAGCGCGACGACCGCAAGAATTGCCAGCAGCGGCCGAGCGTACGCCTCGCGAAGATCGCGGGCGCCCGCGTAGCCCGTCGCGCCTGACATCAGCACGAACGGTGACGCGAGGTACCGCTCCAGGGCCGCGGCGCTTCCGAATCGGCCAGCGTCACCGAGCGTTGCGGCGCGAATGTCGGACTGCACACGACGCAGCCCCTCGGTGGCAGCCTCCATCGTCTGCGCTGATCGGAGCCGCGCCATGACAGTGAGGAACGTCGTGCCGCTGCTATCGAGGAACGAGTCGTGACCCCGAACCATGGGTTCGTTTCCGATCGGGACGACGACGTCGAACGTGCGTCCGACTTCCGGGCCGTGAAAGTTCGGCGGCGTGACTCCCACAATCGTGAATGGCACGTCGTCGAGCACCAGCGTGCGACCGATGACATCGGGCACGCCTCCGAATCGCCGCTGCCAGAATCCCGAGCTGATCATGGCCACGGGACCTTCGCTGCCGCCGCCGATCCGGTCGTCGAGATCCGAGAGTGACCGGCCGAGCAGCGCCGGAACGCCGAGGGTGTCGAACAACGCGCCGCTCGCCCACAGGCCATCGATGAGCTGCGTCTCTCCGCCCGGCGCCAGATTGAACTGTGTGAACGACCAGGCCGCGCTTCGCTCGAACAATTCAGGCCGATCGCGAATCTGCGTCCAGACCGGGTAGCTCCACACGCGCACCCGCGTCGTATTGTCGGTCACCAGGACGAGGCGATCTGGATGGTGCACGGGCAGCGTGCGGAGCATCAGGCTGTTGATGACGGAGAAGATGGCCGTATTCGCGCCGATGCCCAGTGCCAGCGACGCGACGGCCACCGCCGTCACGACCGGTGTTGCGCGCAGGGCGCGCCACGCCAGGCGGACGTCGCGCCCCACGTCGCCCAAGACGCGCACGCCGAGTGCGTCCCGGTATTCCTCCTTGGCGTGATCGACGGTCCCGAATTCCAGTTGCGTGCGGCGAACGGCTTCCGCGCGGTCGAGCCCGCGCGCCATGTAGGCCTCGATCTGCCGGTCGATGTGAAACTGCAGCTCGGTGTCGATCTCGTGTTCGACCACCGTCCGTCGGAAGAGCGCGCGGAGTCGAAGTCGCCAGTCGCTGAGCATGCGGCCTCCTCAGACGGTTTCGAGTACCTGCCCCACCGTTGCGACCAGCTTTCGCCAGGCCGCAGCCTGTGCCTCGAGCTGCGCCCGCCCGCGGCGCGTCAGCTCGTAGTACTTGGCACGGCGGTTGTTGTCGGACGTGCCCCAGCTCGTCTTGACCCAGCCCCGCCGCTCGAGACGATGGAGCGCGGGATACAACGAGCCCTGGCGAACCAGCAGCGTCTCACTGGAGATCTGGTGAAGACGCTCGGAGATGGCCCAGCCATGCTGCGGCTCGAGCGCGATGGTTTTCAGGATCAACAGGTCGAGCGTCCCCTGCGGCAATTCCATGTGGTCTGGCGACATGCGCGGCCCCCTTGTGCTTCGACAAGGGAACTCTAGCACCGCTCTTGTCGAAGCGCAAGGCGAGTAACGACAAGCGCCGACACAACGTGGCCTAACGTTGACGGCAGAACGAGACGATGCTATGTAGATACACATACACCCATGAGCCCATCCGATCCCGCGCTGTCCTACACCGGCCTGTTCGTGCTCCAGGCGCTGAACCAGGGATACCGGTTCGGCTTCGACATCATGGACGTCACCGAGCTGCCGAGCGGCACGATCTATCCGGCGCTGAGACGACTCGAAGCGCAGGGGCTCGTCGTGTCCGACTGGGAAGACGACAAGCGCGCTCGCAAGGAAGGACGCCCCCGGCGGCGCTACTACCAGTGCACGGCGGCGGGACGCCGGAAGCTGAAAGAAGCCGAGGCCCGCTATCGTGCGCTCGGCAAACTCTTCTCCCAACGGAGCACGTCATGAAGAGCCACTGGTTCGCGCGGGTCGTGCTGACGACTGCCGCCTGCCTGGTTCCCCGCTGGCGACGCCGCAACTGGCGCGAGGAGTGGCTCGCAGAGCTCGACCACGCCGCGCACGCGGATGGCCGACGCCGCAGATCCGCCTCACCAGTCCTGATGGCCGTTGGCGCACTGGCTGACGCGGCAACGCTACGGACGTTGTCCGTCCGCGACGCACTGTCGCCGCAGTCATGGCGCCGCGCGTGGCAGGGGCTGGGACGAGACATTACTCTGGCAGGTCGCGGCATCGCGACCGCGCCGGCGCTCACGCTGGCCATCGTGGCGAGTCTCGGCATCGGGCTCGCGGCGAGTACGGCCGGCTTCAGTGCGCTGCAGACGCTGTTCTTCCGTCCGTTCCCGCACGTCCAGCATCAAGAACACCTCCTACACGTCTGTGTCCTCCGCGGCACCAGTTGCATCGCATCCTTCGACGAATACGAACGTCTACGCGAACACCTCGATACCGCGGAGTCGATTGCTGCCAGCCTGCGCACGACCGTAGCTGCGAAGATCGGCGACACGCCCTTCACCGCACGCGCCGCGGTGGTCTCGACCAACTACTTCGACGTCCTGGGCGTCGAGCCGCTGCAGGGCCGCTTCTTCACCGCGGCCGACGATGACGCCGGGATGACACATCCGGCAGCGGTCATCAGTCACGAGGTGTGGCAACGCGAGTTTCAGGGGCGACCGGACGCCGCGGGGCAACTGATGTCCGTCAACGGCACGACGGTGCGCATCATCGGTGTCGCGCCGCAAAGATTCGTCGGTGTCAATCCCAGGATCGACGGCTACGTGCAGGGTCTCTGGCTTCCGGCGTCCGTCGCCGCGATTGCGCTCAGAGACGATGCGGGCCGGCCCCAAGCCGCCTCGTCGATGCCGCCGTCGTTCCGCCTGAGTCTGGTGGCTCGACTTCGATCGGGCGCGACTGCCGATCACCTCGAAGCGCAGGCGGCCTCGATTGCCGCGTCGTTTACGCCCACGGCGCCGCCAGCCACCGCAGCGACTGACGGCCGGGTCGCTTCTGACGTACCGGGCGCCACGGTGCGTCCCGTGTTCCTGAACGATCCGGCAAACGCGCTGCCGGCCAGTGTCGCCTTCACCGGTGTGCCAACGGTCGTGCTGCTCATCGCGTGCGTCAACGCCGCGCTCCTGCTGGTGGCGCGCGCGACACGGCGGACCGGCGAGTGGCGCGTCCGCATGGCCATTGGCGCCACGCGGTGGCGACTCATGCGGCAATTGCTCGTCGAAGCGGCGGTCCTGGCCGCCGCGGCCGGTGCGCTTGGCCTGCTGTTCGCCCTGGTCCTGCTCCGGCTCCAGGAGCAACTGATTCCCCTCCCCGTCTCCATCGATCTTCCTGTGCTGTTGTTCACGATCGGCGTCGTGGTGTGCACGGCGCTCGTCTTCGGTATCGGCCCGGCGTGGTCGACGGCCACGCGCACGTCCGTGGAGCCGGGCACACTTGGGCGCTACCGGCCACGCACGCGCGCGCGGTCGCTGCTCATCGCGGCGCAGGCCGCGCTCTGCGTCGCGCTGCTGGCCAGTGGCACGCAGTTCATCCGCGCGCTGCGCGCGAATTTCGAGGGCGCCGGCATCGCGGCGCCCGGCACCATGCTCGTCGCGAACGTCAACCTGGCGCCACTCGCGTATGGCGACGACGCCATCGACAGCTTCTACGCTGCGTTGGCCGCACGCGCGCCGGGACTTCCGGGCGTGGCGCGCGCTGGCGTCTCACACGTCAATTACTGGGAAGCGGGCCAGGAAGGCACGTTCGTCGATGTCCTGCTGCCGGGAGAACCCGACAGCAGCCGGCACGTCGCGACCACGAGTGTCGTAACTGGCGATCTCTTGCCCACGCTCGATCTCGAGTTGTTGCGAGGTCAGTGGCTCGAAGCCTCCATGCCTTCCAGTTCGATCGTCGTCAACGAGGCCTTCGAACGGCAGATGATGAATGGCCACGCGATCGGCCGAATCGTGCGGGTGCGCGGCGGGCGCGATGGCGCTTTCGAGGAGATGTTGGCCGAGATCGTCGGCGTCGTCGCTCCGCCGCCCGGCACCAGACGCGCGGACCACGAGACCGCGCCGCACATCTATCAGGCCTCCGTCGACGTCGGTATGCCGGCGCGCTGGATCTATCTGCGGGCTACGGATGTCGCTCAGGCCGCGGCAAGCCTGAGGCGCCTCGTCGGCACGCTCGACGACCGCGTGCCGGTCGAGATCACCACGCTTGCCGAGCGTCTGAAGACGAATCGCATCGACGAAGAGTGGATCGCGAGGTCAACGGCCGTGCTCGGACTGCTGGGCCTGATCCTGACCGCCGGCGGTCTGTTCGGCGTCGTGACGTTCGTCGTCGCGTTGCGTACGCCGGAGATTGGCGTGCGGCTGGCGCTTGGTGCATCGCCGCGCGACGTCGTGAGGCTCATCGTGCGCCAGGCCATGACGCCTGTGGCTGCAGGTCTGGTCGCTGGCTCTGCGCTGGCGTATGGGGTCGGGTTCGTCGTGCAATCCAGGCTGTATGGGTCGGAAAGCCTCGAACCACTGGCTCTGCTGGCCGGAGCCGCGCTCCTGCTCGTGCCCACCGGCCTGGCCAGCCTGCTCCCGGCCCTTCGCGCGTCGCGGATCGATCCCAACGTCGCGCTGCGACTGCCGGACTGACTCTTGCCAAACTCTATTTCGTTGAAATAGAGTTTGGCACATGCGAGACACCCTGCCCCTCTGGCTCCGCGCCGCGGCTGCGGCGCATCGCCTCGCCCTCCGCCTCTCGCCGCGCCGGTTCCGGCGCGACTTCGGCGCCGACACCCACGCGGCGTTCGTGCGCCTCGTCACCGAGGCACACGAACGCCGAGGACGATGGGCCGCCGCCGTGGCCGCAGTCGCGGCCACAGCAGACACGGTGCGCGCGGGCGTCGCCGAGCGGCTCGGCGACGCCCGCTTCGGACTGCTCTCGGGTCTCGGACTCGACCTCGTGCGAGCGGCGCGCGTCTACAGACGCGCGCCGCTCCTGGCAGGCGCCATCACCATCGTTCTCGCCGTGTCCGGCGGCCCGGTGGTGGCCCTGGCCACAACCCTCTACCAGGGCATCCTCGCGCCGCTGCCCTATCCGGACAGTGACCAACTCGTCGTCGTCACCCACGGCAACAACCAGTTTCTCCGCGGCTGGAGCGTCAACGACTACCGCCAGGTTGACGCGTTCGCACAGGTCGCCGGCGTCCGCCCGCTCGGCGGCACGCTCACGACAAATGGGACAACGCGGCAAATCGGCACCTATCAGGTGACCGCAGGGGCGTTGTCGATGCTCGGCGGCCCGTTTGCCGCCGGACGCGACCTGCGCGACGACGACCGCGCAGAAGACGCGGTCGTCGTCACACGCGGATTCGCCGAGCGACATTTCGGCACGGTCGATGCCGCGATGGGCCAGCGCATCACGCTGGTGAGCACGACTCCGGTCATCGTCGGCGTGCTCGGATACGAACCGCGACTGCCCCGCGGTACTCCGCTCGTGGCCACGGACGTGTTCGCGCCCCACCCCACGGCCAACAGCGTCGACAATGTTCGTCAAGGACACTCGACACAGGCCATTGTCATCGCCCGACTGCGGTCGGGTACGACCATGCAGGCAGCCGAGGCTGAAGCGCGCGTCATCGCGGCGTCGGTTCGCGCCCGCTTCCCCAGCGACGAAGCGGAACCGCGGCTCGAATCTCTGAGCGTTGCAGCCGCCGGCTCGATGCTGCTCCCCATGCTGCTCCTGCTGGGGCTCGTCGCCGCGCTGTTCGTGCTCGCCGCCACGAGCCTGGCCAGCCTCATCCTCGCACGCGCCGCCGCGCGCGTGGCCGACACCGCGCTCCGCCGATCGCTCGGCGCCAGCCGCTGGCGGCTGACCCGCACCTGGATGGCCGAGGGTCTCGCGCTGGCGCTGCCCGGCGCACTACTCGGTG
>CAZVHY010000192.1:0-6496 GCA_964627115.1 uncultured Solibacteraceae bacterium
AAGCCGGCTTCGCGTTGCCGCTGCACGACTGGCTGCGCGGTCCTCTTCGCGACTGGGCGGAGGCACTCTTGTCGCCTGCGCGGCTCCGCGAATCGCTGCTCGACCCTGGCCCCATCCGGCGCGCATGGGCGGAGCACATCGCCCGGCGAGCGAACAGACATCAGATGCTCTGGCCGGTGCTCATGTGGCAGGCGTGGCACGACGCTGGCTGGCACGGTCGCTGGCATCCTGACGATGCTGCGCCGGGAAGGGACGAGTCCAAGTCATCGGTCAAGGTCGCCTGATGCCGATCGCACACCAATAAGGTGGATTCGGGGAAAACCGCACGTGATCGAAGCCCGCAGAGCGGAGTAAGTCGGCGATTTCGACGCGGGTGAATCGTTGTTCGAGCGGGGTTCCGAGACGATCTAGTGCGTCGGTTCTCATGACGTAGAACGACTTGTAGCGGTAGTAGGCGAGTGGCCATGCCGAAGGCAGGCGGCCGAGACCGTCCAAGACTCGCGCGGCTCTGGCGAGCGGCCAGTAGACGGCCGCCGCGATGAGTTGGCTGGTCGTGTACTTCACTGGCCACGGCGCCCGCGACAGCACGCGCCGAAGGACATCGCTGGCCTTCCACAGAAGTCTGAACCACAGCGGCCGGCCGTCGAAGCGATAGTACAGGTACAGCAACAGAGGTGCCCCGGGCTTCAAGCAGCGCGCAATCTCCACGACCGCGGCACGGGTGTCGGGAACGTGGTGCAGGACGCCGAGTGAGTAGGCAAAGTCCAGCGACGCGTCGGCGAACGGCAGGGCGCCTACCGAAGCGCGATGGAAAGAAGCGTTCGAGATCGATGACATCTGCGATCGCGCGACCGATAACGCCCGGTCGCTGGCATCGACCAGATGCAGATGCGCTACGCGCCCCGCAGTGAGTACGGCCCATCGCCCCGAACCACAGCCTACGTCAGCGCCGACGCCGCCGTCCGGCGGCAGGCACTCCCACGGAAAAATCGAGAAGTAGTCCGTGTAGATACGCTCGCGCTCGTCGGCCGTCAGGGCCTGCTGGGAGAACGTCTCCCATTCGTCGCCAAAGGCGTCGACGGTCACGGCATCGACGTTGTCGTCAGGCGGACTGGTAGTCAATTCGATGTGTAGTGAACACCTGTAGATGTCATCCATCTACAGTCGCTGATGGTGGGCCGAAGACATCGTCGGTCGGCATCGGAGCTTTACGGCGATCCAGTATACTGCTCGCCTCCCCTGGTCGGAGGCGCCGAAGGCACGTCCCTGAGGCCGACAGAAATGATGTCGTGGCTGTCCGTAATGCTGATGAGCGTCGCCCTGCTGGCTGTTGTCGGCAGCCGTCGCGTGACTGGAGACTACTTCACGCCGACGGCGCTGGTGATGGTGACGTGGTGCGGGGCGCTTTCGCTGTATCTGCTTCACTTGCTCCCTTATCCGCCAGTTCAGGCCGAGACACTGGTCTTCGTGGTCGCCGCCGTCGCATTGATGGTTGGCGGCAGTTTGCTCGGTGCGCGTTCCGGGGCGGCGCCTGTCGCCGATTCGGCGTGGGCATTGCCGGTGCCGTTGCGAGCCGACGCGTGGGTGGCGGCGTTTTCGCTGTTGGGGCTTGTCGGTGTTGCGCAGTACATCCACGCCATCGGTTCGACAGTCGGCATCGATGCCTTTCTCGATGACCCCGCCCGCATCCGCCTCGGCATCAGTACGCGTGCGATTCCGAACACATTCCTGTTCCTGACGTACTTCTGCATCGTCGCGCCGATCACCGCCTGTGCGCTGAGGCTCGCCGGCGTGCGGTTGCACCGACGTACCTGGCTGCTCGTCGGGGCCGTCACGATCGCGACATGGATTACGACCGACCGTACGGCGTTCTTCACCGTCGCGCTGACCTGCTACTTCATGTACGTCTTCCGCCATGGGCCGAGGCTTTCTTGGCTTGGTCTCGGTGTCCTGACGAGCGTTGTGGGCCTGGCACTGGTTGCCAACTTCCTCATCGTCGGCACGTGGCTCGGGAAGACGCCCGCGAATCTCGGTGTTCGGATGTCTCTGCCGTCTACGACGGCGTCCGGCGTGCTCGTGGACGACGGCGCTGCGGCCGGGTCTGCTGACGGGGATTCGACGGTGGAGCCGGCCGGCACCGACGCAGCCGCCTCAGGAGGCGGTCGAAGTGCGCTGGCAACGTTCGTTGGCAGAGGGCTGCAGACGGGCTCCACACTTTATCTCTACGCGACCGGGTCATTCGCTTCCCTCGACTCTCTCCTCACCGATCCACTTCCGCGGACGAACGGGCTGCACTCCGCGTACCCCGTGGCGCGGGCGCTGAGCCGACTGGGCCTCGTGACCGCCGAGTTGCCGCCGGCGGTCGCGCCGTTTCGACCGCTGCCGGTCGGTGAGCGCAGCGTGCCCTTCAATGCGTATACGTATCTCTACTATCCACTCACGGACTTCGGGCCTGTCGGCGCCCTCGGCTATGCGACAGCGGTCGGCCTCTTCAGTGGCATCGTCTATCGATTCGCCCGGCGACGCCGGTGGGATCCTGTCGCCCTGCTGCTGACAGGGCAGGTCAGTCTTGCCTTGTTGCTGTCGATTTTCGTGAACAAGTTCAACAACACGGCCTCCTGGTACATCCTGGCGCTCTCTCTGGCGCCGTTCATTGCGGCGAGAGTGGGACTGGTCCGCCGTCGACCGACGGCCGGGAGCGGACCCGAGGACTGTTCTTGACTTTGGATCGCGCCCCCGCTGCCGATTCCCCGTCGAGGTCGCTGCGTGTGCTCTTCGTCCTTCGCCAGGGAGAGCCCGCTCCGGGGCCACGGTATCGCGTCCTTCAGTTCTTACCGGCGTACCGACGGGCGGGTGTCGACGCCGACGTCGTCGCCGTGCTGGGCGAGGCGGCGACAAGGCGCGCGTTGCGATCAGTCCATCTTTCGCCGCTCGCACGTGTGATGCATCTGGCTCTTGCGTGGTTCGAGAGCCAAGTGTTCATGCGGCGTCTCCCTGCCTTGTCGAGGAGATACGATCGAGTCTACCTCTATCGCGTGCCATTGTCGCGACGCGTGGCTCGACAACTTGCGGGGCAGCGGGACCGCCTTATCTACGACTTTGATGACGCACTCGACGCTGGCGAAGGCACGACGCTGTTGGCAGGACTGCGCCGGCGCGTCTGGAGGGGCGGCCTCCGATGTGCGGTCGCGTGCTGCCGCACGATCGTGACCTCGAACGAGCGAAACGCGCAGGTCATCCGGGATCTCGGGGGCCATGCCGTGGTCGTGCCGACGTGCGTCGACGTCGAGCGCTATCCGGTCCGCCGGCACGACACGGCGAACACTCCAGTCGTTCTCGGCTGGATCGGCACCCCATCGACATCCAGGTACCTGTCACTCATTCACGAGCCGCTTGCACGAGTCGCCGCTGCACGATCGATCGAGATTCGATTGATCGGCGCGGGAACGAATCCGTTCCCGGATCTTCCGGTGACCATCCTTCCCTGGGATGTACAGACCGAGGCCGCGCAGGTCGCGAGCTTCGATGTCGGACTGATGCCGATGCCGGACACGGCCTGGACCAACGGAAAGGCCGCACTCAAGGCCCTCCAGTACGGTGCGGCCGGCGTTCCAACGGTCGCGTCCTGGACGGCGACGAACGAGCAGATCCTCGGTCTGGATCGTGGGTCGGTTCTGTGCCGCAACGCGGCCGACTGGGAATCGGCGTTGCTGTCTGTCGTCGACGATCCGACGCGTCGTGCCGCGATGGGCGACGTCGCCAGGCAGGATGTCGAAGCCAGGTACTCGATCGCAGCGAACGTCCCCGTGCTGCTCAACGTGCTGCGAACGTGACGGTCACGCCGGTGCGGGCGCCCTTCCGCTATCGCCGCTTCGTGGTGAACGCCCTCGCATCGGCGGGTGGCCGCATCATGGCGATTCTCATGGCCCTGTTGCTGGCGACCATCATGGCCCGTCTGCTCGGCCTCCGCGACTACGGTACATGGGCGTTTTTTGCCCCGCTCATCGGTTACAGCGGGCTGTTCGATTTCGGGTTGTCGATCGCGACCGAACGCTCCGTTGCCCGATTCCACGCCTTGGACGACCGGGACGGAATCGCGCGTGTGATCAACTCCGCCATGACCGGATCGGTCGCGATCAGCCTGTTCGTACTGCTGTGTGCATGGCTGCTGCCATCGACCTGGTACGCGTATCTCGGCGACCCCCTGGTCGTCCGGCGTTGCCTCATGGTCCTTTCGGTCGGGCTGGTCTGCAGCAATCTGTCACTGGTTCTGGGCGCCGGACTCTCGGGCCTTCAACAGGTCGTCACGCTTCAGGCGCAGCGAGTCGGAACCAGTCTCGTCGCCGTGGTCGCGGTTGTGGGTCTTGCTGGCGCCGGCGTGACGCGATTGGATTGGCTGCTCGCCGCGTATGCTCTGGGGCCCATCGCGTCGCTGGCCATCACGTGGCGAGCACTGGTTCGCTCAGTGCCGCCGCTGCGCCTGCGCCCGTTCTATGTCGACTGGCCGATGGCCGGCCAGATCGCGCGCTTTGCTGGAGCCATCCAGGTCTCGAATCTCTCCCTCCAGATGGGCGACCAGGCTTTCCGCTTGCTCGTGGCGGGACGGTTCGGCCCGGAGATGCTGGGCATCTACGATCTTGCGTATCGAGCGGGGCAGACGCTTCGCAGTCTCTCGAGCTCTCTCCTCGTCGTGATGGTGCCGTTCGGAGCTGCGCGGTCGGTCGTTGAAGGCCCCGAAGCGCTCTCCAGACTGCATGCACTGGCCATGAAGTACGTGGTTCTCTTCGTGGCCACGGGCACGGCGGCGGTACTGTTCCAGTCCACAACGCTACTGCAGTTGTGGCTTGGCGAAGTTGGCGGGACGACGGTGCTCGTGCAGTTTCTCGAAACCCTCCTCATTGCCCACGGGCTGATGGCCATCGCGGGCCCGATGACCTCGCTCGGTCGCGCGACGGGCCACGCGACGCCCGAGGCGCTGACGGGAGTGGCAGGGCAACTCGCGGGGCTCGCCATCGCCTATGCTCAGGCGGGACCAACAGCTGCGCTCCTCGCGTTTACGTCGTGCCAGGTCGTTTCGGGGGCGGTGACGTGGCTGTGGTTGCGCAGACTGCTTGACGTGATGGCGCTGCCGGCGCGCGACGCTGTTCGACTGGCAGTCGTTCTGGCCGTAATCACCATCGCCGCGTGGGCCCTGCCTGGCGCGATGCAACGGCTCGGTGCCCCGCCCGTCGTCACCCTGGCGCTCACCGCGGCCGCACTCGGCGGCGGCGCGGTGATCATGGCGACAGCGATGCGCCTGTTCGCAGATGATGAGCGCGCCATGTGGAAGTCTCTGGCCTCGAGGGGCCGTCCGTCATGACTACGCTTACTTCTTGTCCCGCTTGTCGAGGCGGGCGACGTCGCGGGTTCGCGCGAGACCACCGTCTCACACTCGTCCGGTGCCTGGATTGCCATTTGGTCTACAGCGATCCTCAGCCGCGCGAGCGTGTGCGCGAGAAGTACTTGCACGAATACAATCTGGCTGAACACTTCGGGCAGTTCACGCAGCGAAAGCGCGTTCTCTACGAACGTCGACTTCGACACGTGCCGGAACCACGCCCGGGAGCGAACGACGTGTGCGACGTCGGGTGCGGAGACGGGCAGTTCCTGGACCTGATGCAGACGCGAGGTTGGCGGACGTTCGGCATCGAGATGAATCCGCCGGCCGCCGAGAGAGCGGTCTCCCGGGGGGCTGAGGTCCGCGTTGGTCTGCTCGAGGAGCTCGACGATCTTCCGTGGGGGCGTTTCCCCCTCGTCACGTCCTGGGACTCCCTCGAACACACGCCCGACCCTCGTGCGTTCGCAGAACGTCTCGTGAGGCTGGTCGCGCCGGATGGAACGCTTGCGATATCGACGCTGAATCTGCCATCCCTCGCCTGGATGGTGTTCGGCATGCGATGGAGCATGGTCGTCGAGGATCACTTCACATACTGGGATCGGCGTTCCCTGCGGTCCCTTTTCGAGGGCCTGGGTATGACCGTCGTGCGCGAGGAGATCTTCGGGCTCGGGCGTGATTTCGTGCGAGTTGTGGATCGAATGCTCGGACGCGGCAGTCGGCCCGCCGCCCCGTCGGGGGGGGGGGCGGCGACTGCCGCAACGAAACGACGCATGGGGGGATGGGACGTCGGGCGAGGCGTACTGTTGTTGGAGGAGACCCTCAACGTCGGTATCCGCATCGCCGGCGGCGGCGTTGGCGTCTTCATGGTGATGCGCCGACGATAGCGGCGTCGAGAAGCGCCCATCGGCCCGAGTACGTCTATCTCGTCGCAGGGATGGGGGGGCGGCATCGTGGCGACGCGACCTGCAGACGCACGGCGCCCTTCCGATATACTGACCCGGCTTTGCACCGACACCTTTCGCGGCTGGCCGCATCGGGTGTGTCGATCGTTGCGAGTGTGGCCTTCTTCTTCCCCCTGGCCACGGCGTTCGCGCATCCCGATCTCGCCGTCACCTTCAA
>CAZVHY010000193.1:0-2059 GCA_964627115.1 uncultured Solibacteraceae bacterium
GTCCTGGCGCCGCGTCGATCTGCCGGACGATCAGCGGCCGCGCCCACGGCCCGGGGCCGAAGTCCCGTCCGAGCTGACGGGCGGCCGCCGCGTGCATCGCCGTGATGCCCTCGGCGTCATCGCCAGTCGCATCGGCAAACGTCAGGCCTCGCAGCACCTTCGCACCGTGGCCCCCCGCACCGTGGCCCCCCGCACCGTGGCACCTCGCACCTTGGCACCTCGCACCCTGGCACCTCGCACCCTGGCACCCAGCACCTTCCTACCCATTGAAGTAGATGTAGGCGACGAGAATCAGCCCCAGCACCGTCGCCGTGCCGGCCACGTCCCAGTGGTTCCAGCTCGCGCGCGTCTCGGCCTTCTGCTCGTCGGACACCGTCGCGTACGTGATGCCGGCCAGCTGCTCTTCCGACGGCGCCTCGGTCGCGTAGCTCACGCCAATCAACACGGCGCACGACACGAGGAAGATCACGAGGCTGTAGTACTGGAAGTAGATGTTGTTGACGATCCAGAGGAACGAGCCTTCCGCGTATCCGCCCTCCATCATGCCCAGCGTCACCGGCGTATCGACCATCAACCTGAACACGCCCAGCCCGAAGCCGACAACGAGTGCCGACAGGCAGCCCTTGGCGTTCAGCCGGCGCATGAACACGCCGAGGAAGAAGACCGCGGCAATCGGCGGCGCGAGGTACCCCTGCACGCCCTGCAGGTAGTCGTAGAGTCCACGCGCGCCCTGAATCACGGGAATCCACAGCAGCCCGACGACGATGAGCACGCTCGTGGCCACGCGGCCAATCCACACGAGCTGCCGTTCGGTGGCCAGCGGCCGGAACTTCTTGTAGAAGTCCATCGTGAAGAGCGTCGAGCTGGCGTTGAACACGCCGGCCAGCGAGCTCATGAGCGCGGCGAGCAGTCCGGCCACGACGAGGCCGCGCACACCGGTGGGCATGACGTGCTGCACGAGCAGCGGAAAGGCCGCCTGCGACATCTCCGGCAGCGCCGTGCCACTCGCGTCGACGAACGCCGCCAGCCCCGCCGTGCCTTTGCGCGCGAGCGCGAGGGTGATCATGCCGGGCACGATGAAGATGAACACCGGCAGCAGCTTGAGGAACCCGGCGAGGATGGTACCGCGTCGCGCTTCGCGCACGTTCGGCGCGCCGAGTGCGCGCTGCACGATGTACTGGTCCGTGCACCAGTACCAGAGGCCGATGATCGGCGCGCAGAACAGCATCCCCACCCAGGGATAGTCGGCGTTGAAATACCAGGCCATGCGGCCGGCTTCCTTCACCGGCGCCCACGTGGCCTCGACGCCTTCGGGCACGAACGGCCGCCAGAGGTTGAACATCTCCGATCCGAGCACCGCGCGAAGCTCACCCCAGCCGCCGACCGCCTGCAGGCCGAAGTACGTGACCGCTGCTGCACCGATGATCAGGATGCCCGCCTGGAACGCGTCGGCGTACGCCACAGCGCGCATGCCGCCGAGCACGGTGTAGATCCCGGTGAGCACGATGACCGAGACGGATCCGACCCAGAAGCTGTTGAACACCGTGCTGCCGACCTGCACGCTCAGCTCCGGCAGCAGCGCCGCGAACACGACGCCGCCGGCAAAGATGCCGACGGCAATCTTCGTCAGCACGTACGCGACCAGCGAAATCAGCGACAGCACCCAGCGCGAGGCCGGCGAGAACCGCCGCTCGAGGAACTCGGGCATCGTGAACACGCGCGATCGCATGTAGAACGGAATCAGCACCCACCCGAGCACGAGCACACACCAGGCGTGCAGCTCGTAGTGCGCCAGCGCCACGCCACTCGTTGCGCCCGCGCCGGCCAGGCCGACGATGTGCTCGGACCCGATGTTCGAGGCGAAGATTGAGGTGCCGACGAGGAACCAGCCCAGGTTCCGCCCCGCCAGGAAGTAGTCGGTCGACGTGCCCTTGTTCTTGGACACGACCCACCAGTTGAGGCCGAACAGCGCGACGAAATACGCGGCAACGATGAGCCAGTCGAGTGACGTCATGATTTGGTGGCGGAATCATACTCCAGGGCTGCGCGGCGGCACGGC
>CAZVHY010000193.1:2159-6469 GCA_964627115.1 uncultured Solibacteraceae bacterium
ACCGGATACGCGTTGATGCTCGGCGCGCTGGCCGCGCGCGACATCCTGTGGCTGCGCGGCACGCTGATCTTCGCGCAGGGCCTGCTCGCCATTTACGCCGGCCGGCTGGGCGTCTGGAGCATCGCGACCTGGAACGTCGTCTTCGTCGTGATCAACATCGTGTGGGTGGTGAAAATCCTGCGCGAGCGCCGCGCCGTGACGCTGACCGACGAGCTGCGCCTGCTCCACGAGCGCTACTTCTTCGCCCTGACGCCGCCGGAGTTCCTCCGCTGGTGGCGGCAGGGGCGACGCGAGATCGTGCGCGGGGATCGCCTGACCGTGCGTGGCGAGTTTCCCGCAGCGCTCGTCTTCGTCATCTCCGGGCGCGTCCGTATCACGCGTGACACCGTCCACGTGGCCGACATCACGGCCGGCCAGTTCGTCGGCGAGATGAGCCTCATCACGGGCACGCCGGCCACGGCCGACGCCGAGATCGTGGCGGAATCGGAAATCGTGCGCTGGCCGGTGGCCGAACTGCACACGCTGCGGGGCCGCGACGCCGCTCTGTGGGCGCGCATTCAGTCGGTCATCGGGCAGGATCTCGTGACGAAGATCGGCGCCGCAGCAGGACGGGCGCCGGAGTCGTAGCGGGTGGGCCGACACAAGGTCGGCCCCTACGTGTCGGTGTGGTCTCCGCGCCCTCCGCGTTTCGTGTCCTCCGCGCGCTCCGCGTTCAGATCACGCCACGCCCGCCATCAGCCGCATCAGCGCGTCCTGCGTCGCGTCGGCGCGCGGCAGTTCGCCGGCGATGCGGCCGTCGCGCAGCACGAGCACGCGCGTGGCCAGGTGCAGCAGTTCAGGCAGTTCGCTCGAGATGAGCAGCACCGCCACGCCCTCGGCCGCGAGCTCCGCAATGAGCGCATGAATCTGCGCCTTGGCGCCCACGTCGACGCCGCGCGTCGGCTCGTCGAGAATCAGCACCTGACAGCGCGCGGCCAGCCACTTCGCGAGCACGAGCTTCTGCTGGTTGCCGCCCGAGAGGCCGGCGGCCGTGGCGTCGAGGCTGTGCGCGCGGACACGCAGGCGCTCGAAGAAGCGGCGTCCGATCGTGCGCTCCTCCGTCGCGTTCACGAACGTCAGCCGCGCAATCGACGGCAGAATCGCCATCGTCGTATTGGCGAGCGACGACATCGAGAGCACGAGCCCCTGCCGCTTCCGATCTTCGGGGACGAGTCCGATGCCAAGACGCATGGCCTCGCGCGGCGATCGGATCTCGACCAGGCGGCCATCGACGAAGATCCGCCCCGTCGCACGCGCATCGAGCCCGAAGATCGCCGCAGCCGTTTCCGACCGCCCGGCGCCGACGAGTCCGGCCATGCCGACGACTTCGCCCGCCTTCACCGAAAACGAGATGTCCTGGAACCCGGCGGGACTCGTCAGCCCCTCCACGCGCAAGCGCTCCTGGCCCGCTCCCCCATCGCGTTCCTCGGGGAAGTACTGCTCGAGCTTGCGGCCGATCATCAGCTCGACGATGCGACCGGTGTCGAGGGAGGCGGCCGGTTCGGTGGCCACGTGCCGACCGTCGCGGAGCACGGTCACGGTGTCGCACAGCCGGAAGATCTCCTCCATGCGGTGACTGACGTAGATGCCCGTGACGCCCTGCGTGCGCAGCCGGTCGATGAGCTCGTAGAGCTTCTCGGCCTCGTGCTGCGACAGGCTGCTCGTCGGTTCGTCGAACACGATGACGCGCGCGCCATGGCCGACGGCGGCCGCGATCTGGAGCATCTGCTGTTGACCGATCGTCAGCTCGCCGACTCGACGACGGACGTCGATGCGCGCGTCGATCACCGCCAGCAGCGCTTCGGCCTCGCGGTACATCGCCGGCTTCGAGAGAAACGGCCCCGTGGCCGGCAGCGCGCGCAGGCAGAGGTTTTCGGCCACCGACAGGTTCTCGCAGAACGCGAGCTCCTGGTGCACCATGCCGACGCCGGCGGCCAGCGCGTGTTCGGGCCGCGTGGCGGTGAGCGGCTGGCCGAACAGCCGCACCTCGCCCGCGTCCGCGGTGTGCACGCCCGCGAGAATTTTGCCGAGCGTGCTCTTGCCCGCGCCGTTCTCGCCGCAGAGCGCGTGCATGGAGCCCGCGGCAATGTCGAAGCTCACGTCCTCGAGCGCGAGCACGCCCGGGAACCGCTTCGTGATCCCGCGGAAAGAAACAGCGACGTCTGACATCGCGGCTACGGCAGCGTCAGGTACTCCGCCGGCACGTCCGTGAAGCCCCACTCCTGGAGCTGACGTGCCCAGGTGCCGAGGTTCTCCTTCGAGACGCGGACGAGCTCCATCTGGTTCATCACGGGCACGTCCTGCTTCTCGTGCACCTTGCGGAAGATGATCTGCACCGACTCGTAGCCCCAGAGATACGTCGGCTGCGCGAGCAGCACGGGCGCCAGGCCCTTCTCGACGTACGGCAGCTCGGCCGGCAGGCCGTCGACAGCGACGATCTTCACACGGCCCGGATCGAGATCCGTCAGCAGCGTGCGCGTGAAGAGCGGCCAGCCGCCAATCATCGCCCAGCCCTGAATTTCGGGATACGCGCCCTGCACGCGCAGCACTTCGGCCGCCGCGTCCTGCGGCGTTTCGATGTGATAGAAGGTGTCGACGATCCGGATGCCCGGGTACTTCGCGGCCGCCTGCTTCACGCCGTCGACGCGCCGGCGCAGGTTCGGGGCGTTCTGGTTGCCGGCCAGGATAGCGACGGCGCCCTTGCCGTCCATCTGCGCGGCCAGCTCTTCCATCACCGCTTCACCGGTCCGGATGTCGTCGACGCCATAGAAGGCGAAGCGCCGCGACTCGGGCGCGTCGCTGTCGAACGTCATCACCTCGACGCCGCGCGCCACCGCGTCGTTGATGGCGCCGGTGACCTTGCCCGCGTCCGACGAGGAGATCAGCACGGCGGACGCGCCCTCGTTCACGGCCTGCGCGATGCGCTGCGCCTGCACCTGGCCGTCCTCGGCCGGCGGCGTGAGCCACGCGATCTCGATCGGCACGTTCGTCCGCGCCGTGATCTCCTTCGCCGCGGCTTCGGCGCCGGTGCGCGCAGAAAGGAACACGGGGTTGGTCGAGCTCTTGGCGATCAGCGCGATCTTGATCGCGCGCGGGCCGTCGCCAGGCGCGGGGGACGAGCCGCCGCACGCAGCGGCCACGAGCGACACCGCCGCGACAGCGGCCAGCGCCAGGGCAGTTCGAAACGGAAAACGTGTCATGGACAGACTCCAGGAAAACGCGCCGGTACGGCTCATCGCCGTGCGGCGCCGGTAGACAGGCGTCGAAGGGCTGCGCGGCTGCTGGCCTGATCGACGACGACC
Organism: uncultured Solibacteraceae bacterium; assembly: GCA_964627115.1. Taxonomy (GTDB): domain Bacteria; phylum Acidobacteriota; class Vicinamibacteria; order Vicinamibacterales; family SCN-69-37; genus SCN-69-37. Next base: position 5,501 of record CAZVHY010000193.1, read on the forward strand.
GCCAGGATGATCGCGCAACCGATGATGATCCACTCGTAGTTCTGATCGAAGCGCATCGTGCGGATCGACTGACGGATCAGCACGATGAGCAGCGCGCCGAGCATGGCGCTGACCGCGCTGCCGCGGCCGCCCGACAGGCTCGCGCCGCCAACCACGGCCGACGCAATGACGTACAGCTCGTACCCGGTCGCGTCCGCGCACGACGCGGAGCCGTAGAACGCGGCGCCGAGCAGCGCGGCGAGACCCGCCGTCAGTCCGGAGATGGCGAACACGCCAATAGTGATGCGGTTGAGGCGCAGGCCCGAGAACCGGCTCGCTTCGGGATTGCCGCCCACCGCAAAGACGTGCCGCCCCATCACGGTGCGCGTCAGGTATACGCTGCCGAGCGCGGTGACGGCCAGCATGACGAGCAACGGGACCGGGTTGACCGACGAGGCCATCCCCAGCGACGCCTTGGCCACGGCGGTGAGCGACTGCGGCACCAGGATGCTCTCGGCGTGACTCGAGACGAACGCAATGCCGCGCACGACCCACATGGTGCCGAGCGTAATGATGAACGGATGGACGCCGAGCCCGGTGACCATCACGCCGTTGAGCACGCCGCAGATGAGGCCGATGCCGAGCGCCACGGTCGTGGCCAGCAACACGACCGTGATGCCGCTTTCGGGTGCGACCGCGCGCAGCACCATGGCCGTGGTCACGCCCGCGAGCGCGTAGATCGCGCCAACCGACAGATCGATGCCGCCCGAGATGATCACGACCGTCGCGCCCACGGCCATGATGGCGAAGAAGCTCGCGTCGGTGGCCGTCTGCAGCAGCGTGTGCAGGTTGTAGAAGTTGTGAACCGACTGCCCCGTTCGCGGATCGATGTGACTGCCCGCCGTGAGTGCCAGCAGCACGCCCAGCAGCGCGATCACGAACACGAGCCCGGCCTGTTGCGTGCCGATCGCACGCTTGAGAATCGACATA
>CAZVHY010000194.1:0-4531 GCA_964627115.1 uncultured Solibacteraceae bacterium
ACGAACTTCTCGGCGCGGCCGTCGAACGTGAGCGCGCGGCCAAGCTTGTAGGAGATGTTGCCCAGATGCGGGAGCGACGAGGTGAGGTGTCCCTCGAGCGCGTCGCAGGTCAGCATCTTCGCGTCGCCGGCGCGGATCGCATCGACGAAGTTCTGCGGGTGCGGCGCCGGGTGTCCGCCGGTCGCCGGTGCCGCGCCCGGGGCCTCGGTGCCCGGCCCCATCTCGTTCTTCGGGCCGAAGTACGTCTGCCACCGCCGGCCCGAATCTTCGAGCCACAGCCAGCCCTTCTCGCCGTAGAACAGGTTGCCGATGCTGCGGTCCCCTTCGGTGTTCGTAAACCCGCCGCGCGTGGCGAACTCGAGCACCAGACCGTCGGCGTACTCGTACAGCGTCGTCTGTGTGTCCGGCGTTTCCTGCGATGCCGGCGCGCCGAAGTAGCCGCCGGTCGACATGATCTTCACCGGGTGCTCCATCTTCTGCAGGCCCCAGCGCGCGATGTCGAACTGGTGCGGCCCCTGATTGCCGCTGTCGCCGTTGCCGTAGTCCCAGTGCCAGTGCCAGTTGTAGTGGAAGCGATTGCGGTTGAACGGCTTCTCGGGCGCCGGTCCCATCCACATGTTGTAGTCGACCTTCGACAGATACGCGGCGTCCCACGCCGGCTCGTAGCTGGTCGACGTCACGGTCAGCGCGTACCGCTCACCGGCGGCCAGTGGACCATCGGGATATTTGCCAATGGCCGGACGCGGCTTGAAGCACAGGCCGCGCGCCATGTAGACCTTGCCGAGGCCACCGTCGTGAATGAACTTGATGGCCTCGATCACCGCCGGCCGGCTGCGGTTCATCGTGCCGACCTGCACGAGCTTGCCGTACCGCGCCTGCGCCTCGACCATGCGCCGCCCTTCGAGCACCGTGTGCGACGACGGCTTCTCGACGTAGACGTGTTTGCCGGCCTGCAGGCCCCAGATCGTCTGAATGGTGTGCCAGTGGTTCGGCGTGGCGATGACAATGCCGTCGATGTCCGGATCGTCGAGCACGCGCCGCATGTCCTGCACGAAGCCGGGCTTGTAGGACGGGACCGACGCCAGCTGCGTGTCGTTGACGCGCGAGGCCGCGAGGTTCTCGTCCACGTCGGCCAGCGTCTTGATCTCGACGTTGTCGAGCCGTGCGAAGCCGCGCTTGAGTCCGTTGCCCTGTCCGCGGATGCCGACCGAGGCCAGCACCACGCGATCGTTGGCGCCGATGATGCGCGGGTTGACGGCTGGTGCCGCCCCGACGACGTCGCCGCCGACGAGCCGGCCGCCAACGGCCAGCCCGGCCGCTACACCAAGACGCGACGCGAAGTCACGACGCGAAAGTCCCTGTCTGGACCGCTTGTCTTTCGCCACGACACCCCTCCGGACTCCATGAACCGCAGCCGGCGACGCCAGCGACCCTGGCTGGCAGTGGCGGCGCGATCGAACACCTGTCGACGATGGGAAACCGGCCAATCCTAACACGCGGGGAGCATGGCCGTGCGCTACCATGGCGCGATGAAAATGACGGTCTTCGCCCTGATCAGCCTGTTTGCCCTGTCGGCCGCCGGCCTGGCCGCCGCGTTCCAGTCGACCACGCAGGTCCGTCACGTGGTGGTGTTCAAGTACAAGCCCGACGCCACGCCGGAGCAGATCCGCCAGGTCACCACGGCGTTTGCCGCGCTCAAGGACACGATCCCCGGCATCGTCGCCTTCGAACACGGCGTGAACAACAGCCCTGAGAACCTCAACAAGGGCTTCACGCACGTGTACCTGATGACCTTCACCAACGCCCAGGCCCGCGACGCCTATCTACCCCACCCCGAGCACGCCGCGTTCGGCAAGCTGCTCGGCTCGCTCGGGATTCTGGAAGAGGCGTTCGTGGTCGACTACGTGGCGGAATAGGGATCAAGCCAGAAGTTGGAAGACAGAAGCCAGAAGTGCGGAAAAGTTCGAACTTCGAAGTTCAAACTTCAAAATTCCGCCGAACTTCTGTCTTCTGTCTTCACCCTTCTGGCTTGATTTCCACGCCCCTCGTCTCGGGCAGCCACGGAATCACGAGCAGTCCGAGCGCGTAGACGCAGCCCATGATGGCGCCGGCCCAGGCGATCTGCTGGCCGGCGGGCACGACGGTCACGAGCGCGCCGGTGAGCCAACCCATCAGCACCGGGCCGGGCGCCGAGACGACGCGGCCGACGTTGTAGCAGAAGCTCGCGCCGGTCGCGCGCACGCTCGTCGGGAAGAGCTCCGGGAAATAGATCGTGTACCCGCTGTAGATGCCGCTCGTGAACAGGCCCGCGAAGAAGAACAGGACGAGGCCGAGCCCGTAGCTCGTGGAGCCGAGATAGGCCAGCGGCATCGAGATGAGCGCGCCGATGTGGAAGATCGTGAACGCCGGCTTGCGGCCCACGCGGTTGGTGATCGGGATGTAAATCAGGAACCCGGCCAGATTGCCGAGGTTCAGCACGATGAGCGCGCGCCGCACGCCTGATGGGATCGTCGCCGGATCGGCGCCGGATGCGCGAAGCAGTTCGGTGAACCGCGCGTTCACCCAGAAGTTCGTGCCCCAGTACGCGAAGATGCCGACAATGGCGAGCGCGGTGCCCGCGATGAGGCGGCGCCGCAGTTCGGGATCGTCGAAGAGCGCCGTCAGCGATCCGATCCGCGCGCCGAGGCCTGCCGCGCGGTCCTTCACCGCCACCCACGTCTCGGGCTCACGAACGCTCAGGCGCACGACGAGCGCCAGCAGCGCCGGCACCGCACCGCCGAAGAACGCATAGCGCCAGTTGCCGCCCACCAGGTACTCGAGCAGGATCGCGGCGAAGAACCCCGTGCCGGCCGCTGACTGCAGAACGCCGGCCGCCATCGCGCGCGACGCCTTCGGAAAGACCTCCGCAATCATCGACGCACCGGCGCCCCACTCGCCGCCGATGCCGAGCGAGGCGATGAACCGCAGCACGATGAGCTGCATCGGCGTCTGGGCGAACCCGCACAGCCCCGTGAACAGGGCGTAGATGAGGATGGTCAGCGCCATCGTGCGCGCGCGGCCCCACCGGTCGGCCACCATGCCGAAGATGAGGCCGCCAGCGGCCCAGCCGACGAGCGTGATGCCGAGCGCCCAACCGCCCCACACGCCAATGGCCTGCTGACTGGCCCCGGGACCGAGCAGTTCCGTCATCGCGCGGTCGCGGACCAGCACCATGAGGAACACGTCCATCAGGTCGAACACCCACCCGAGATACGCGACCACGAGCACGACCCACCGGGACGTCGACGTTTGCGAGCCTGCGGCCATCAGCGATACGCCTCCAGGATCCGTTGAAAAAAGCCCGGGACAGTGTCACCGCAGGGCCGTACCGGTTCAAGCGGATGGCACGCGGCGTGTTGCAGAGCGGAACCGGCGCCGCGTTCGTCACGGATTTGTCACGAATCTGTCCCGCTCCTTGACCGACCTAATCGGTCGGGATTAGTCTTTCGTCTTTCGCACACAAGCTGAGACTCGTCTCACTTAGTCAACCTCCGTGCGTACAGCGACATCGAAGGAGCCGATCGGACATGACACCGACGACACAGGCACACCGGCCGCAGCGGACACGTTCGCGCGTGATGATGGGGACCTTCCTGGCCGGCGCGGCGTTCGGGACACCGGACACCGCCGCAGCGTCCGTGCCGACCGGGCTCGACGAGCCCCACCGCCTGGCCGACACGGCGGCGGAACGGACAGCGGTCTACGACGCGATCGTCGCCGACGTGCTGCGGGCGTCGCGCGCGGCCAACGTCGCGGAACAGCCGGCCCAGACGGCCCCGGCCATCTCGTTCGACCTCCAGCCCGGTCCACTCGCCGGCGTGCTCGCCGCATTCGAAGCGCAGACGAAGATCGACGTCCAGACCGCGGCCGACATCATCGGCAACATCCACTCGACGGGCGCCAGCGGATTGCTGACGCCCGATCAGGCGCTGCAGCGGCTCCTGGCGGGGACCGGCCTCACCCACCGCTTCACCGCGCCGAACGTCGTGCGCATCGAGGTCCGCGGGCAGCGCGAAACCGTCGACGTCGTCGGCTGGGCGACCACAGCCGTCGAGTCGCCGAAGTTCACGGCGCCGCTCGTCGACACGCCGCAGTCGATCGCGATCGTACCGAGTGCGCTCTTCGCACAGCAGGGCGCGCAGAACCTCACCGAGGTTCTGCGCAACACGCCGGGCATCACGTTCGACGCCGGTGAGAACGGCTTCACCACGGGCACGAGCAACTTCGGCATCCGCGGCTTCGACACGAGCGGCAGCGTCTTCGTGGATGGCGCGCGCGACTCGGGCAACTACTTCCGAGACGTGTTCAACGTCGAGCAGGTGGAGATCGCCAAGGGTCCGGCCGCCGACAACGGCCGCGGCAGCGCGGGCGGCTACGTCAACCTGGCGACGAAGACCCCGCAGCAGGCCGAGAACTTCTATGGCGGCTCGGTGGGCTACGGATTCGACGGCACGGCCGCCGCCGATCGACCGCGGCTCGCCGTCGACATCAA
>CAZVHY010000194.1:4631-6459 GCA_964627115.1 uncultured Solibacteraceae bacterium
CGCGAGCCGCTATCCGAACAACGGCGTGCTCGGCAACCCGGGCAGTACGCCTGTGGCCTCGCCCGATCCGGATCGCGCGTTGGCCGGCCTGCAGGGTCTCATCGCCAGCCAGTCGGCCGACGTCAACATCGCGACCGTCGGCTTCTACGCGTACGACACGGTGGAACTGTCGTCGCGCTGGGAGGCCACGGGCGGACTGCGCGTCGAACGCTACGACGTCTCACTCGAGAGCCGCACGGCGGCCGGCGCGCCGCAGGGCCCTGACGGCTACGATCGGACCGACACGACGGTGAGCGGGAAGTTCGGCGTGGTGTTCAAACCGTCGGAGGCGTCAAGTGTCTATGGATCGGTGGGCCTCGCCGCGCTGCCGCCCGCGTCCTATCTGTCCGGCACGGACATCTCGCGCGAAGGCGACAACGCGTTTCCGGGCTGGAACGCCGGCCCCAACAGCGCGTCGGCGAAGGTGCAGCGCTCGCGCAACCTCGAGCTCGGGACGAAGTGGAATGGCTTCGATGGCCGGCTGAGCACAGCCGCCGCGCTTTTCCGCACGGAGCGCTACAACCTCGCCATGGCCGGCACGGTCGACGGCGTGGCCAACACGTTCGCCGGCTACGGCCGGCAGATCGTCCAGGGCCTCGAGCTGAGCGCCACCGGATACCTCACGCCAGGCTGGTCGATCTTCGGCGGTCTGCTCGTCATGAACAGCGAGCGTCGTCACAGCGCCGAAGTCGACGCGGCGCGGTTCGCGGCCAATCCCGACGATTACTACCAGCAGACGTTCCCGGCCAACAATCAGAACCCGGCGTTCACGCGCCCCTCCTCACCGGTCACGGCGACCAACGGTGACGAACTGGCGTTCACGCCGAAAGTCACCGCGAACCTCTGGACCACCTATCGCGTGCCGGCGGGCTTCACGATCGGCGGCGGCGTGCGGCACGTCGGATCGTCGTTCATCGGACGTCCCGACCACGCCGAACGCGTGATCGCCAACAGCCGCTACGGGAAGATCCCGGGCTACACGGTGCTCGATCTCGTCGCCATTTACGAGGTCAACAGCCGCCTGAACCTGCGGTTCAACGCCGACAACGTCACCAACACGCTCTACGCCATGGCGGCGAACTGGAACGGCCAGCGCATCACGCCCGGCCCGGCCCGCGCCTTTACGCTGAGCACCGATCTGAAATTCTGAGGAGATCCCGTCGATGCTCATTGCCATTCCCGACGTGTTGTCGCCGGCCCAGGTTGCCGAGGCGCGGGCGCTGCTCGACGCGGCCGAGTGGGTGGACGGCCGCGTGACCGCAGGGCACCAGGGGGCACGCGTGAAAGACAACCTGCAGCTGCCGGCCGACAGCCCGGCAGCGCGGCAGGTGGGCGACATGATTCTCAAGGCGCTGGGCGCCAACGCGCTCTTCATGTCCGCGGCGCTGCCGCTGCAGGTGCTGCCGCCGATGTTCAACCGTTACTCGGGCGGCCAGACGTTCGGCACACACGTCGACGGCGCCATCAGGTCGATGCCCAACGGCCAGCGCATCCGCACGGATCTGTCGTGCACGCTGTTCTTCGCCGGGCCCGACGAGTACGACGGCGGCGACCTCGTGATCGAGGACACCTACGGATCGAAGTCCGTGAAGCTGCCGCCCGGTCACCTGATTCTGTATCCGTCGACGAGCCTGCACCGTGTGACGCCGGTGACGCGAGGCGCGCGCCTGTGTTCGTTCTTCTGGCTGCAGTCGATGGTGCGCGAAGACAACCGGCGGTCGATGCTCTTCGACATGGACGTGGCCATCCAGCGGTTTGGCGCCGAGAACGCGCTGCACCCGTCGGTGGT
>CAZVHY010000195.1:0-2510 GCA_964627115.1 uncultured Solibacteraceae bacterium
CCTACGCTCTCGACACCTTCAGCATCAGGCCGGCGAGCGGCGGCAGCGTGAGGCGCAGAGACTGCGCGTGTCCGTGCGCGGGCACGGCCTCGGTGTAGATGCCGCCCTCGTTGCCGACGTTGCCGCCGGCATACCACACCGCGTCGCTGTTGAGCAGCTCCCGATAGAACCCGGGCTCCGGCACGCCCACGCGGTAGTCGTCGCGCACGACCGGCGTGAAGTTCAGGACAACGACAATGAAGTCGCGCGGGTCGGTGGCGCGGCGCATGAACGAGATGACACTGGCTTCGTGGTCGTTGCAGTCGATCCACTCGAAGCCGGCCGCGTCGAAGTCGATCTGGTGCAGCGCGGGCTGATGCTGGTAGACCTCGTTCAAATCACGCACGAACCGCTGCAGGCCGCCGTGCAGCGGTTGCGCGACGAGATCCCAGTCGAGCGAGTCGGCGTGACTCCACTCGCGCCACTCACCCAGTTCGCAGCCCATGAACAGCAGCTTCTTCCCCGGGTGCGCGTACATGAACGTGTACAGGGCGCGGAGCGTCGCGGCCTTCTGCCACTGATCGCCCGGTACCTTCGACATCATCGATCCCTTGCCGTGCACCACCTCGTCGTGTGAGAACGGGAGCACGAAGTTCTCGTTGTAGGCATAGAGCATCGAGAACGTCAGGTGCTGGTGTTCCCAGCGGCGGTATACCGGGTCCTTGCTGATGTAGGTGAGGATGTCGTGCATCCAGCCCATGTTCCACTTGAACGTGAACCCGAGGCCGCCCACCCACGTCGGCCGGCTCACGGCGGGAAACGCCGTCGACTCCTCGGCAATCGTGACCGTGCCCGGATGGTGTCCATGCGTCAGCGCGTTGAGCTCGCGCAGGAAGTCGATGGCCTCGAGGTTCTCGCGGCCACCATGGATGTTCGGGACCCACTCGCCCTCGCGACGCGAATAGTCGAGATAGATCATCGACGCGACCGCGTCGACGCGCAGACCGTCGATGTGGAAGCTCTGCAGCCAGTAGAGCGCGTTCGACAGCAGGAAGTTCCGGACCTCGTGGCGTCCGTAGTTGAAGATCAGCGTGCCCCAGTCCTGGTGCTCGCCCTTACGCGGATCCTCGTGTTCGAACAGTGCCGTGCCGTCGAAGTAACGCAGGCCGTGGTCGTCGCGCGGGAAGTGGCCGGGCACCCAGTCGAGGATGACGCCAATCCCGTTGACGTGGCATTCGTCGATGAACGCGCGGAAGTCATCGGGCGTGCCGAAACGGCTGGTCGGCGCAAAGAAGCCGGTGACCTGATATCCCCACGACCCCTCGAACGGATGCTCCATGATCGGCAGCAGCTCGATGTGCGTGAAGCCGAGGGCCTTCACGTACGGCACGAGCTCGGCCGCAAGCTCACGCCAGTTCAGCGATCGGTGTCCTTCGAGCGGATTGCGCCGCCACGAGCCCGGGTGCACTTCGTACACGGCCATCGGCCGCTCGAGCGGATTGGTCTCGCGCCGCTGGCTCATCCACTCGCCATCGCGCCACGCGTGCCTGCCGAGATCGGCCGTCACCGACGCGGTGTTCGGCGGCACTTCAGCGGCCAGCGCCCAGGGATCGGCCTTCAGGATGGGCGGGCCGACGCGCGGACGGATCTCGAACTTGTACACCTCGCCCTGGCCCAGGCCCGGCAGGAATCCCTCCCACAGGCCGCTCACGCCCAGCGGCTTGAGCGGATTCGCGCGGCCATCCCAGTTGTTGAACGCCCCGACCACGGAGACGCCGCGCGCATTGGGCGCCCAGCAGACGAACGTGTATCCGGCCACGCCGTCGCGTTCGCCCGGCCGCGCGCCCATCTTCTCCCACGCCCGCAGCCAATGGCCCTCGCCAAACAGGTAGGCCTCGTAGTCAGTGACGATTCGATCCGTGCCGGTGGCTCCGCTGTGCTGTGTCACGCCGCCACTCTTGCAGAAAACGGGGCGGGAGGGAAGATCTGAAGGTTCGTCCGGTCCCATAGGTGCTTCAGGTCCTTGTGGCCAAGGAACGTTCTGACGCCGGCCAACTGAATCTTTCAGGCAGAAGTCAGCCCGCGCCAGCGCGTTCCTGGCACCCGAAGGACCTGAAGGACCTATGGGACCCGAAGGACCTTCAGATCATCCGGGTCCGGATCTCTGCCGGTGGAATCTCGCACGCGTTCGAGCGTCCGGCGATCCGGTAGCGGACGGCCGCAACGACGCGGTAAACGGCGTCGCGAAGCGGACGCGGCACGCCGAGCAACACGCGCGCCCAGGACCAGGGCGGCGTCAGGCGCGCGGCAATACGCAGCGCGGCGGTCGACCGCAGAGAGACCTGCCCCTGCTCGATGAGAATCAGGCTCCGTGCCGCCTCCCCCGCCACGCCGTGCGCGTCGAGCAGCCGCTGGCCCTCCGGCGTTTGCGACGCGCCGAACCGGAAGTAGCCGGACGGATCGCGCGTGGCCATGAAGACGACCGACCGCTCGCAGAACGCGCACGTCCCGTCGAACAGCACGACGGCGTG
>CAZVHY010000195.1:2610-6456 GCA_964627115.1 uncultured Solibacteraceae bacterium
CTGTTCGCCATGTCCGAAATCGCCATCGTCAGCTCCCGGCGCGCACGCCTCGTGCAGATGGCCGAGGCCGGCTCGTCCGGTGCGGCACGGGCGCTGACGCTGTCGTCGGAGCCCACGCGGTTCCTGTCGACCGTCCAGGTCGGCATCACGTCGATCGGCATCCTGAGCGGCGCCATCGGAGAGGCCACGGTCGCCACCCGGCTGCAGACCATGATCGAGGGCGTGCCGGTGCTCGCGCCCTACGCGAACGCCATCGCCATTGCCATCATGGTCGTCAGCCTCACATACGTCTCGCTCATCGTCGGCGAGCTGGTGCCGAAGCGGCTGGCGCTCCTGCGGCCGGAGGCCATTGCCAGCCTTGTCGCGCGGCCCATGCAGTGGCTCGCGTCGGCCACACGGCCGCTCGTGGTCATCCTCACGGCATCGACCGACGGGGTGCTGCGGCTGCTCCGCATCCGTGCATCGACCGCGCCAGCCGTGACGATGGAAGAAATCAAGGTGCTGATGGAACAGGGCACCGAGGAAGGCGTGTTCGAACCGAGCGAACAGGAGCTGGTCACCAACGTCCTCAACCTCGACGACCGGCTCGTCGGCGCCATTCTCACGCCGCGCGCCGAGGTGGTGTTCCTCGATCTCGACGATCCGATCGACGAAAACCGCGCGCGCATCCGGGCCCACCCACACGACGTGCTGCCGGTCTGCCGCGGCGGCCTGGATCACGTGACCGGCTTCGTACGATCGACGCGCGTGCTCGAACGCCTGCTGGCCGGCCACGACCTCGACATCACGGCGGTCGTCGAGACCCCGCTCTTCGTGCCGCGGACGATGTCGCTCATGAAGCTGCTCGAACACTTCAAGCGCACGCACCTGCCGGTGGCGCTCGTCGTCGACGAGTTCGGCGGCGTCGATGGCCTGGTGAGTCTGTCCGACGTCGTCTCGGCCATTGTCGGCGCCATGCCGGGTGGACTCGAGGACGAGCCGGCCATCGTGCATCGCGACGATGGATCGTGGCTGCTCGATGGCGCGCTCGAGGTGGACGTGGTCAGGCGGACGATCGGCGCGCAGCGGCTGGGATCGGATACCGATCCCGAGCAGTACCACACGCTCGGCGGCCTCGCCATGGCGGCACTCGGCCGCGTGCCACGGACCGGCGATGCGTTCGTGCGCCACGGCTTCCGCTTCGAAATCGTCGACATGGACGGCAATCGGGTGGATCGCGTGCTCGTGAGTGCAGGGCCCGCTCGTCCTGCGGGGTCATAATTCCTGCATGCCCATCTCCCTGACTGTCACCGACGCCGCGGCCCGCGCCATCCGCGAGGCAGCCGCTGATCCCGACACGGCCGCCCTGCGCATCACGATCGGCGAGTCGTTCGACTACGACCTCCGGCTCGACCGCGCGGGCGCAGAGGACATCTCGGTGGACGCCGGTGGCGTCACCGTGATCCTCGACGCCAGCAGCGCGTCGCGCGCCGGCGGCCTGACGCTCGACTTCGACGCGAACGGTGCAGACGGCGGCGGATTCACGATCGACAATCCGAACGCGCCGGCGCCGATTCAGCAGATCTCCCCCGCCGAGCTGCGCGCGTTCCTCGACGGCCGCGAGCCGTTCGAACTGATCGACGTGCGCACGCCCGGTGAACGCGCGATGGCGGTCATCGAAGGGTCGCGCCTGCTCGATCAGGCGCTGCACGACGAACTGATGCAGCGCGATCGTCTGACACCGCTCGTCTTCCAGTGTCACCACGGCATGCGCAGCCAGGCCGCGGCCGAGTACTTCCAGCGTGCCGGGTTCCGCCGGCTCTACAACCTGCGCGGCGGCATCGAGGCCTGGTCGACCGAGGTCGATCCGTCCGTGCCGCGATATTGAACCCGGCGAGCCCCTGCATGGACGTCCGTCGGCGTAGGGGCCGACCTCGTGTCGGCCCATCGGCGTCGACATGGGCGGACACAAGGTCCGCCCCTATGTCGCGTGTCGCTCTCGCGCTCCGGCTCGCAGCCGCGCAGCCCGCCGCCGAGCAGCCTGCCTCGCACCGGCCGGCCGGTTCGTTTTCAAGCGCCGCCGTCGCAACGGGCCATCGGCATGCTGTAATAGCGGTTCCACAACAGGAGGACATGGTGTGAGCCGGACGACTCAACCTTCCCGCCGCGAGTTCGCGGCCCTGGTCGCGGGCAGCGCGGTTGCGGGCGTCGCGGCGCCCCTCGCCCGGCCGCACGCGACCCAGGCACCAGGCACGGCGCTCACCGCGCAGGACGTGTTCGATCGCATCAAGGCGCGGATTGGCGTCGAGTGGAAACCCGACAGTGTCGACACCATCAAGGCCGGCGATCCGTCGACGCGCGTCACGGGCATCGTGACCACGTCGCTCGCGTCGATCGCGGTCCTTCGACAGGCCGCGGAAGCGGGCGCCAATCTCGTGATCACGAGTCAGCCGGTGTTCTACTCGCGTGCCGATGCACGCACGCCACCGGCCGGACGAGGCGGCGGCCCCGGCGGCGCACCTCCACCAGCCCCGCCACCCGATCCGGTCTTCACCGCGAAGAACGATCTGATCGCGCAGCACAACCTCATCGTGCTCCGGCTGAGCGATCACTGGCGGCAGCGCCGGCCCGATCCCTACGTGCAGGGCATCGGCGAGGTGATGGGCTGGCCGCAGGCCGAGACCACGGGCGAGGCCATCACGTACACGACTCCCGCGGCCACACTCGACGCACTCGCGCGCGACGTGCGCGCGAAGCTGCAGGTGCGCGGTGGTCTGCGCGTCATCGGCGATCCGCAAACGCGCATCGCGCGCGTCGCGCTGCTGCCCGGCTCCACGCCCATCACGGCGTCGCTTGCCGCCCTGCCCGGCGTCGACGCCATCATCGCCGGCGAAGTCCGCGAGTGGGAGTCCACCGAATATGTCCGTGACGTCGTCCACGCCGGCGGTCGCAAGGGACTGATCCTCGTCGGCCGCATCGTGTCGGAAGACGCCGGTATGCGGGCCTGCGCGACGTGGCTCGAGACGATCGTGCCGGAAGTGCCCGTGCGTCATCTCACGGCCGGCGACCCGTACTGGAGGCCGGCATGACCGCAGGAGAGATCGTCGATCGCATCAAGAAGGAAGTCGGCGTGCCGTGGCGCGACGCGACCTATCGCGACACGTTCAAGTTCGGTGGCCCGGACACGGTCGTCACCGGCATTGCCACCACCGCATTCGTGACACTCGACGTGATCGAACGTGCCGCCGCGTCGCGACTGAACATGATCATCCCGCACGAGGACACGTTCTGGAACGACCGCGACGACGAGTCCATCGTCGAGCACGATCCGCTGTATCGCACGAAGATCGACCTGATGCGCAGGCACGACATCGTCGTCTTCCGCATCCACGACCACATGCACGCGCAGCGGCCGGACTTCACCTACGTCGGATCGGCGCGCGACGTCGGCCTCGACGAACGCCACGAGACCGCGCCCGGATCGCACCGGTTCGTGATCCCGGAGACCACGCTCGGCGCACTTGCCGCGAACGTGCAGAAGCAGACCGGCGCCCGCGCGCTGCGCGTGGTCGGCGATCCCGCCGCCCGCGTGAGCCGCGTGCAACTCGGCGTCGGCTACGCGACGCCCGCGATCAACAATCGCGAGATCGACGTGATCATCAGCGGCGAACAGCAGGAATCGGACGGCACGCTCGACAGTCCCGCGTACGTGCTCGACGCCATGTCACTCGGCATCGCGAAGGGCTGGATCATGCTCGGACACGTCGTGTCGGAAGAGGCGGGCATGCTCGAGATGGCGCAGTGGATCAAGGGATTCGTGCCAGAAGTTCCTGTGGAGCTCGTCAAAGCCGGCGAGCCCTTCTGGGT
>CAZVHY010000196.1:0-6417 GCA_964627115.1 uncultured Solibacteraceae bacterium
CTCCCGTCCGATCGCTTCAGCGGTTCCCGAGACCCGGCAGTTCTTCGATCAGGGACTGCAGTTCCTGTACGCGTTCGGCCGGAGCGAGGCCATCCGATCGTTTCGTGAAGCCTGGGCCCGCGACGCGTCCTGTGCCATCTGTTACTGGGGAGAGGCGCTGGCGTGGGGTTCGTATCTGAACCGCCCCATGACGGCCGACGACGGGCCGTTCGCCTGGAGTGCGCTCGAGAAGGCGGTGGCGCTGCGCGAACACGCGTCACAGGTTGAACGCGATCTCATCGATGCGCTGCGCACACGGTACGCGTCGCCCTACGACGAGGCGACGCGTGTGGAGCGCGATCGCGCGTATGCCGATGCGATGGGCGCACTCGCGGCGACGTACGCCGACGACCTGGATGTCCGCACGCTGCACGCGTACGCGCTCTTCCTGCTCGAGCCCCGGCGGGGGACACGCGACCTCACGGCTCCGTCCGTCCGGCGCCTGTTCGGCCTTCTCGAGGGCATTCTTGCCGTCGACCTCCGACACCCGGGCGCCTGCCATCTCTACGTGCACGCGACCGAAGCGACGACCGAGCCGGGACGGGCGGAGGCGTGTGCGGAAACGCTCGGCGAACTCGTGCCCGGCGCGAGTCACATGGTCCATATGCCCGCGCACACGTTCAGCCTTGTCGGCCGGTGGGGCGATGCCGTGCGATGGAGCATCCGCGCGTGGCACGCCGACCTCAAGGCGCCGGTCGGGCAGGGCATCAGCACGTACCCCGAGCACAACCTGTTGATGCTGAACTACGCGGCGGCCATGGACGGGCAGGGTGGTGTGTCGATTCAGGCGGCCAGAGATCTGCGGGACCGCATGGACATGTCGTTCTTCCACGATCTCACGCTCGTGCGCTTCGGGCGTTTCGACTGGATTCCGGCCGGGGCGCCGCGTCCTGCCGATGATCTGTCGGCCGGTGCCCGCGACTTCGCGCTGGGATACGCCGCGTTGCGTCGAGGCGAGGTGGCCTTCGCCCGTGCGCATTTCGATCGCCTGACGGCCCTTGCGGGGTCATCGCCGGCCATGTTCCGTTTTCACACCGCGGCCAATCTGCTCGGCACACTTGGCGGCATCCTCGAGGGGGAGATCCTGCGTCACGAAGGGCGACTCGATGAGGCGATCGCGGCCTTTCGTCGCGGTGTCGCGGCGCAGGATGCCCTGATGTGGGATGAACCGGAGCCGATGCCGTTCGCGGCGCGGCACTGGCTGGGCGCGGCATTGAACGACGCCGGCCGTCATGCCGAAGCCGAAGACGTGTTCCGTGCCGACCTGCGCGTCCACCCGCGCAACGGGTGGGCGCTCATCGGTCTGCAGGCCGCGCTGGCGGCTCAGGGGCGCGATGTGTCCGACGTCACGCGCGACCTCGACGCATCGTGGCTGCGCGCGGACACGTGGTTGCGATCGCCCCGCTTCTAGAGCGCGTTTCAGCATCTTCGATTGGCAGCAAGCCGCCGGCTGTCGTCGACTCGGCCTTGTAATCTGCTCGATTGCCTTGTTGCGCCGGCATATGACACGGAATAATCCGTGTCATATGCAAGTAGTTGCGGGGTGCGCCTGCGCCATTCACGGTCGACGTGAGCGGCCCCGAACTTGCACAGACGATGCGCATGATCGGCCGTCGTTCCGTCCCGTTCCGCTGTCGTCGCTCCTGATTCAGCTCCCAACTCCTCTTCGGCGCGGTGGCGAAACGGTTAACGTACCAGCCTGCAAAGCTGTCACCTGAGGGTTCGAATCCCTCCCGCGCCTCCAATTTCACATAACCGCAGGCCCGTCGCGGTGCGACCGTGGCCGCGCGTGCCGGTCCCCGGCGCCTGCTGGCGCGAGGTCACGTGATGATTCTGGAAGCCGCGCACTGGATCGAGGCGACCGCGCTGGCCACGCACATCCGCGAGTCGACGTGGAGTTATCCCGTCATCCAGTCGGCGCATGTGTTGGGGCTCGGCTGGTTCGCCGGGCTCACACTCGTGATGGATCTGCGTCTGGTCGGCATTACGCTGCGGAGCGTGACCGTGGCGACGGTCATGCAACGGCTGCTGCCGTGGATCCGGTGGGGCTTTGCGTTGATGACCGTGACCGGCGTCCTGCTGACGATCGCGACACCGGTCACCTTCTACGAGAATCCCTTCTTTCGCGCGAAGCTCCTGCTCCTGGTGCTCGCAGGCGTGAACGTCGCCGTGTTCCACTCGACGCTGTATCCGGCTGTCGAACGATGGGGCGGCGCATCGACACCGCCGGCGCGTGCCCGTCTCGCCGGCGCGGCGTCCATCCTGCTGTGGATCGGCATCATCGTGACGGGCCGTCTCGTCGCCTACAACTGGTTCCAGTGACATGACGCTGTTCGACGTCTTCGTCTGGTTGAACGACACGGCGATCGGTGTGGTCGTCCGCGATTCGCTCTGGCTGTTTCCGGCGATACAGGTCGTGCACCTGCTGGCCCTTGCTGCGCTCGGCGGTGCGGTGCTGGCCGTCGACCTTCGCGTGCTCGGCGTCGCGCTCCGCGGCGTTCACGTGGAAACGCTGGCGGCGGATGTGTCGCCGGTGATGACCGGCAGTCTCATCGTCATCACGCTCTCCGGCGTCGGGATGTTTCTGTCCGAAGCCTTGCGGATGTACGACAACGCCGCGTTCTGGGTGAAGGTGGTGACCTTCGTGGTCGCCGTGGTTTTCACGTATGCCGTTCGTCCACGGTGGCTGAACGATGCCGCAGCCAGCCGTCGAGGGGCGCGTGCCATCGCCGCCACGTCGATCGGGTTGTGGACGCTGGTGGCGGCCGCGGGGCGCGGCATCGGATTCTGGTGAGCAGACGGGTCGACCTGCGATGTCCTACTGGGGCAGTGAGTTCGTGCCGTTCGATGGCTCGCGCAGCGTTGCAGCGGTCCCGGCTCAGGACGCCCTCATCGCGTTCGTCGTCGGCCTGCTCGTCGTCGCAGCCACCTGGATGACGATCGCTGTCGTCGGCCCGCCGCCGGAAGAACAACCGTGTGAAGCCTCGGCGTCGGCCGTCGCTGGTGACGCGCAAGACGAGGCGGATGAGGACGTCAATGGTGGGTGCCGCGAACGCCAGGACCGCTGAGGTACGCGCGGCCTTGATCGCGAGGCAGGAAATCGCGCTGTTCGACGTTCGCGAGGAAGCGACGTTCGCCGAGGCCCATCCGCTCTTTGCGGCATCGCTGCCGCTCGGCCGCATCGAGCTCGAGATTCACGATCGTGTGCCGCGGAGATCGACCCGTATCGTCGTGTACGACGATGGTGATGGCCTCGCGCGGAAGGCGGTTTCAAGGATTCGCGATCTGGGGTACACGGACGTGTCGGTGCTGGACGGAGGACTGGCCGGCTGGCGCGCGTCGGGCGGAGAGGTCTTTCGCGGCGTGAACGTGCCGAGCAAGGCGTTCGGAACGCTCGTCGGAGGCGCCGTGGCCGTTCGCGCGTCGGTCGCACGAACCGGACTGGCGACACTCGAGCAACATCTCGCTGACGCGACGCGTACGACGTATCGTTTCGACGTTCGGTCGCCGGAGGCGTACGCGACCAGCCACCTCCCGGGCTTCCGATCGGCGCCGGGAGAACAGCTCCGGCAGGAGACCGACGTCTTTGCTCCCGTCCGCGGTGCGCGCGTCGTCGTCTGGGACGCCGTCTCGGTGCGCGCCGACATGACGGCGTCGTGGCTGGCGCAGATGGGCTGGGATGTGGCGGTGCTCGACGACGTCGGTCTGGACGCGGCCACCGAGACCGGCCCGTGGCGCGCGACACCGCCTGTGGTGCCATCGGTCCGCACCATCTGCGCACGCGATCTCCTTCGGCGGTTCGAAGGCCGCGCGGCGGTCCTCATCGATCTCGCGCCGAGCCCCGAGTATCGTCGCGGTCACATCGCCGGCGCGTGGTCCGGATCGCGCACGCACCTCGAAGCCATCGTGCAGGCATTTCCGCACGCGACCCCGTTCGTCCTTACATCAACGGACGGGTTGGTTGCCGCGCTGGCGGCGCCCGAGTTCGAGAGCCTCACCGGCGCGCCGGTAGACGTGCTCGATGGCGGCACGGCCGCGTGGACGGGCTGCGGCCTGCCGCTCGTGGCCGAGCCTTCGCTGTTCGTCACGCCGGCGCGCGACGTCTACAGGCCGTCGTGCGAAGGCACCGACAATCCGCGTGTGGCGACGCAGCCGCATCTCGACCGCGAGTCCGGCCTCGTCGCCCAACTCGAGCGCGACGGCACGCACGGTTTCTGCGTGCTCTGAGTTCAGACGTCACCCGTCGGCAGGCCGCCTGATCGGCGCTGTCGCACGGCGTCCGACGGGAATCCACCGCCGTGCGTGCCGCGCCAGCCGCTTCCCGGCCGGGCTCAGGATGGTGACGCCGACCGCCAGGCCGCCGATACTCAGCGTGATGACGACGAAGTCCCGGAGCGGGCGCTTGTCGTAGAGCACCGGAAAATCGAGGCTGTGCAGGCCCTGATACAGCCAACGGCGCGTGCGCGTGACGCGATCGTGTGCGAGCGTCACACCGCCGCTCGACGGATCGAGGTACAGCCACGTCGCGGCGTCATTGTCATAGCGGATGCGGAGCACGGGAAGCGGGCGCTGTCCGCGGGCGTCGTAGTAGTAGCCGTCGAACGCGTCGATCCACTCGGCGGATACCGTCGGCACGTCAGGCAGGGTGCGCGCGGCGATACGCAGCAGCGTCGGCTCAGGAAAGTGACTGAACGGCGCATCGGCCGCGGCGACGTCGACGAAGCGATGACCGAGCGTCGGCTTCGGCACGCGTGGCCCCAAACCTGCTTCGATCCACGCGCCGGCGTCGTCGGCCGCAGGCGCGTCGAGCGCGCGCCAGTACCACGCGCCGTCGACGTCGACGAGCTCGAGTTCCTTCAGCGTCAGATACGGCACCATCGCGGCGGCCGCGCGGCGCGCATCGTCGGCGGTGATGTCATCGAGCGTGGGCGGCGGGGCGATGGCCTGGCGGCGGATGGCGGCGAGATCGCGGCTCGACAGGAAGTTCCACGGTCCCATCGACAGCAGACCGCTGAACGTCCAGGTGAGGACAATGACGCCGAAGGCAAGGCCGGTGTAGTGGTGCCACCGGAGCGAGCCGGCATAGGGCGACATGCGCGGGTCGCGCCGGATGCGGAAGCGGCGGCGCGGTGACAGCCGGACGAGGCCCCAGACGAGTCCCGTCACGCAGGCAATGCAGCCGGCGATCGACGCCCAGATCACAACGTCGGACCAGAGCGGCCCGTTGCGGCGGAGCGGCGTGAAATAGATCCAGTGGATCACCGGACCGAGATACGCCCAGAAGCGCTGGCGTCCGGTCGTCCGCAGCACGACGTCGCCAGACGCCTCCGAGACGTAGACCTCCGTGCGGGCGGCGTCACCGATGGCGAAGCGATACGCCGGCAGCTGCGCGCGCGCCTGCAGCGTCCACTGATCGGGTTCGGCAATGCGCGTCACCGACACCGGCGCGTCGGCGCCCGGCACGAACGTCCGCGCGGCCTGCCACGCGCGATCGGGATCGGTCGTCGGGCGCATGTCACCGGTGTCGCCAAAGACGTACGCGGCTGACGCCCGCACGCCGCCGCCGCTGAACCGATAGGCAGGACGCCCGTCGATCATCACGATCGACAGGCGCCCGGACTGCGTGTCAGCGATGCCGCGGGCGTCGGCCGGGGTGACACGCAGTGACGAGAGATCGAGTGGCGCCAGGCGCGCGAGCCGTTCCTCGGGCGCGAGAATCGGCATGCGCGCGTACATCATCACGATGCCCGATGCGAACCACGCGAGGAAGAGGAGGCAGCCGAGAATGCCGAGCCACCGGTGCACGTACACCAGGCCGGCCTGCCACGAGAGTCGACGGATCGCCATCTCGACTGCCGTCCTCAATCAGCGCGACAACAGGCGAATCGTGGCGACCACCCGCAGCGGCTCGCCCGGATACAGCTGCGCGCCGCCGAGCGCGGACGACCAGTAGTCGGTATCCGTCAGGTTCGACACCGTCAGGCCGTACTGCAGCGGTCCGCGCCGGTAGCCGAGCGCCACGTTGAGCAGGCCGTATCCGTCGAGCGACAGCGTATTCGCGTCGTTGAGGAACTGGCGCCCACGCGATTGCGCGTTGATCGACAGCGACACGCCATTGGTGAACGCGAGCGTCGCCGACGCGTTCACTGAATGCCGCGGCGTCCGCGGCCGTATGTGGCCTGTCAGGTCGGCGGCCGTCGTCACGTAGTCGGTATACACGGCGTTGGTGAATCCGTAGCCGGCCGTGATGCGTGTGAAGAGCGACGGTCGCCACTCCACGTCCTGTTCGATGCCACGCGAGCGAATGCCACCGGCGAGATCGAAGAAGCCGCCCGGGCGGCTGATCGCGATGTTCTGCTTGGTGATCTGGAACACCGA
>CAZVHY010000197.1:0-3924 GCA_964627115.1 uncultured Solibacteraceae bacterium
GCGATGGCGGCGTCGAGAATCGACCGTGTCAGCGCGAAGTCCCGGTCAGGACTGCGACCGGACATCGTTGAGGCTCTGCTCGAGATCCTTGCCGAGCGCGGTCCGCACGGAGTCCTCGGCCGTCTTCAGACGCCGGAGGGCCTGCGCGTAGGTGCCGCCGGTCAGCTTCATGAGCAGCGCGGCCTTCACGTTCCACTTCGCCTTTTTCAACCAGACGGTCGCCTCATCCTGCGTGCCGCCAGTGACGATGGCGACGATGCGGCGGGCGCGGTCGCGGGCCTTCTCGGAGCCGACGTGGATGTCGACCATGAGGTTGCCGTAGGTCTTGCCGATGCGGATCATCGAGATGGTCGTGAGCATGTTCAGGACCATCTTGGTGGCCGTGCCGGCCTTGAGGCGCGTGGACCCGGCAATGACTTCGGCGCCGACCGCCGGCGCGATGATGAGATCGACGAAGTTCTGGAGCTCGGTGCCCGGCCAGCACGTGACGAAGATGATGCGCGCGCCCTTCTTGCGCGCGGACGTGAGCGCACCGCGCACGAACTGCGTGATGCCGCTGGCCGACACGCCAATGACGACGTCTCGCTTCGACACGCGCGCGCGCGCCATGCTGCGGCTGCCTTCCTCGAAGTTGTCCTCGACGCCCTCGCGCGTCTTGAACACGGCGTCCTGGCCGCCGGCCATGATCGCGTGGACCAGCCGCGCCGGCGTGCCGAACGTCGTCGGCATTTCCGTCGCTTCGATGACGCCGAGCCGGCCGCTCGTGCCGGCGCCGACGAGCACCACGCGACCGCCCTTGCGCAGCGCCGACACGATGATCTCGACGCCGTGCGCGATGCGCTCGCGTTCGCGCTGCACGGCGGCCACGACTTTTCGATCCTCCTGCACGAACAGATCGATCATGTCGAGGGTCGGCATGCGATCGATACCGAGCGTGTCGGTGTTGATCGCCTCAGTCGGCAGGTGCTGCCACTTGGAGTGATAGGCCATGCGTCGAGTCCGCGAAACGCCTAGCCTACTCTCACGGGCCCGCGGCTGCAAACCGGGCGTCTGGCGATCGGACACGAATGTCGGCCTGCCCTGGCTCTCGATCGGGCGGGGCAAGCCCCGCCCCTACGGAGTCACCGTGTCCGCAGCCGGATCCGCGGGGCATGAAGCCCCGCGTCTACGACGGCCAATCCGCGCGAGGTGGCGCGCGCGCGCGAGCCGAGGCATCATCGTAGCGTGGCGTCACCCCGCGGCAGCGACACCGAGCGTCGGCAACCCGATCGCGCCATCGAGGCGTACCTGCGTCATCTGGAAGTCGAGCGGCGCGTTGCCGACAACACGGTGGCGGCCTACGCGCGCGACCTCGCTCGGCTCGACGCCTTTGCGCGCCAGCACGGGAAAACCTCCGTGTCGCTCGATCGCGCCGATCTCGAGGCCTGCGTGCGCGACGCCATGGCCGGCGGCCTCGCGCCGTCGTCGACCGCGCGGTTCGTCGCGGCCGTGCGGAGCTTCTACCGGTTTCTCGCCGTCACCGGCCACGTGCCCGCCAGTCCTGCGGACGATCTCCAGTCGCCGCGCCGCATGTCGGCGCTGCCGCGTTTCCTGTCCGCGCCCGACGTCGACACGCTGATCGCGGCGCCAGACACGTCGACGCCGGCCGGACTTCGGGACCGCGCGATGATCGAGGTGCTGTATGCCACCGGGCTGCGCGTGTCGGAGCTCGTCGGCCTCCGCCTCACCGATCTGCGGATGGACGAGGGATGGATTCAGTGCCTCGGCAAGGGACACAAGCAGCGCATCGTGCCGCTCGGTGATGAAGCGGCGACGTGGCTCGTCCGGTTCCTGCGCGAGGGACGCCCCGCGCTCCTGCGCCGCCGCGAGAGTCCGTGGGTGTTCGTCAACGCGCGCGGCGGCACGAGACTCACGCGCAGCGGATTCTGGAAGATCCTCAAGGCGCACGGCCGCACGGCCGGCATCACCGCGCCGCTCAGCCCGCACGTGGTCCGTCACTCGTTCGCCACACACCTGCTCGAACGCGGCGCGGACCTGCGCGCGATCCAGGCGATGCTCGGGCACGCGGATCTGTCGACCACGCAGATTTACACGCATGTGCTGGAAGCGCGGCTGCGTCAGGTCTACGACGCGTTCCATCCGCGCCGTTGATTGACGGGTCAGAGGCCCTCTGGTACGGTGAGGCGTTTTGCAGGCGGGTAGTGGTCTGCGCATCGGACTGGTGGCAACAGCGGCGATGACCGCCGCCGTTGGCGCGTACGTGTTTGCGACGTTGCCTCGTCCCGCCCTGCGGCTCGACGGGCAGACGCCGGCGACGCACGCGGCCGGGGCGTATCACATCCACAGCACGCGATCGGACGGCACGGGCACGCCCGACGCCATCGCGGAAGCGGCCAGCCACGCGGGTCTGCAGTTCATCATCCTCACCGACCACGGCGACGCCACCCGTTCGCCCGATCCACCGGCGTACCGCCATGGTGTGCTGACGATCGACGCCGTCGAGATCAACACGCGCGAAGGGCATGTCGTCGCGCTCGGGCTCGAGGCCGCGTCACCGTATCCGCTGGCGGGCCTCGCCGAGGACGTGATGGCCGACATCCACCGGCAGGGAGGCATGGCCATCCTGGCGCATCCGGATTCACCACGCGACGAGTTGAGCTGGCGCGGCGGACCGGGTGTGGCTGGCGACGGCCTCGAGTGGATCAACGCGGATTCCGAGTGGCGCGACGAATCCACGTGGGGCCTGCTGCGCACGGCGGCGCACGCGACGATCCGCCCGGCCGAGGCCATTGCCGCGCTGTTCTCGCGTCCGTCGCGCAGCCTGCAGCGATGGGACACCGCGTCGCGCGTCCGGTCGACCGTCGGTCTTGCGGCCGTCGACGCGCACGCGAACATTCCGTGGCGCGAACAGGAAGAGCCGCGCCGGAGCGCCGGCTTCGAACGCCCGTCGTACGAGACGATGTTCCGCACGCTCGTGCAGACGGTGGTGCTCGAGCGCGCGTTGTCCGGGGACGCAGCCGCTGACGCCCGCGCCGTGCTCGACGCCATCGCCGCCGGCCGGACGTATTCAACGATTCGTGCGCAGGCGTGGCCGTCGGTCCTCGAGTTCATCGCCGAGCGCAACGGCGAGCGCTTCGCGATGGGCAATCGCCTCGCGGAATCGCCCGAGCCAGTGACATTCACGGCGCAGGTGCCCACGGCGCCCGGCGCACGTCTCACGCTCGTGCGCAACGGGCTGCCGCACCGCACCGGGCAGGGCACGCTCACCGTGTCGGGCGTGTCGTCACCTGGCGTGTACCGCATCGAAGCGCACCTGCCGTCGAGCGATGCGCCGTGGATCGTGTCCAACCCGATTGTCGTCGAGGGCCAGGCCACGGACGAACCGGCGGGTGGCCGCGGAAGGGGAGGACGCGGCGGCCGCGAAGGTGGGGGAGGCACACCGGCGGGTGTCGTCGAGCCGGTGTTCGTCGAGTTGAACACGGCGTCGTGGGCCGTGGAGCACGATCCGCTGTCGGAAGGCACGCAGCGACTCGAGCCGCCAGGCGTACGCTTCGACTACACGCTCGGGCCGGGCGCCGCACGCGGCCAGTACGCCGCACTGGTCTACGCGCCTGACAACAGCGATGGGATCGAAACGGTCAGCTTCGTGGCGTCGGCCGAGGAGGCCATGCGCTTGTCCGTGCAGGTGCGTCTGCCCGAAGGTCGCGGCCGTACCGCGCAGCGGTGGCGTCGTTCGATCTTCGTCGATCGCGAGCCCACGCGGTTCACGCTTCGTCTGCAGGATTTCGAGCCCGCCGATCGTCCCACGCAGCGTCGTCCCATCGTCACGCCCATTCACTCGCTGCTGTTCGTGGCCGACACGATCAACACGCGGCCGGGAACGTCGGGAACGGTGTGGTTGTCGGAGTTGTCGCTCGGGGTGAA
>CAZVHY010000197.1:4024-6357 GCA_964627115.1 uncultured Solibacteraceae bacterium
AGGTTCGCCGCCCATGCCGACAGCCAGGGCGCGAGCATGCCGGCTTCGCCGAAGGCGATGAAGAACGTGTCGGCCATCCAGTACCCCGCACCGAGGACGAGCGCCAGGCCGACGCCGTAGAGCGTGCCGCGCTTGCCGGTGCTGACACCGAACGAGATGCCCAGCACAGTCATCACGAGCGTGACGAACGGAAAGGCGACGCGGCGGGCGAGTTCGACGCGCGCATCCAGGGCCGTCATGCCTCCCGCCGCCATCTCGGCCGCGTACTGTCGCAGTTCGCCGTAGTTCATCAGCGCCGCGGTCCGGTTGTGGCCGCCAGAGAACTGTTCGGGATCGGGCAGTGACAGCTGGCGGCTGGCGAATTCCGTGCGTTCGGTCTTCCCGGGCGCCGGGAACGTCTGTTCCCAGCCAGTCCCCGAGGTCCAGGCGCCGTTGGCGAAGACGGCACTGGACGCCACGACGTGCCGTTCGAGGCGGCTCTCGCCGGCCGCCGGTTTGAAAACCGACAGGCCGAACAGCGTCTGTTGTGGGGCATCGAACACCGAGTAGTAGTAAATCGTTCCGTCCTTGCCGTCGAGCCAGTTCGAGTTGGCCATCACATTGGATGTGTGGCTCAATCCACCGCGAATCTGATCCTCGAGCGCTTCGGCGCGCCGGTTGGCGTGCGCCAGGATGCGGTCGTCGAGCAGGAACAGGCCGCTGCTCCAGACCAGCGCGAGCACGAGCAGGGGAAACCCGACACGATAAAGGCTGACGCCGCAGGCGCGCATCACCGTCAATTCGCCCGTGCGCGTGAGGCCGCCAATCGTGGCCAGCACCGCGACGAGCGTGGCCATCGGCGCCACGTGCACGATGAACTGCGGCGTCGAGTGGTAGAAGTACTCGAAGAGCATCGCGGTCGTGGCTTCGCCCTTGAAGAGGCGCTCTGACTTGTCGATCAGCGTGCCGATGTAATACAGCACGAGCAGGCCGACGAACGAGAGCACGGCCACGCTCAGATACTTGCGCGAGACGTAGCGATCGAGCAGCCGGACGCGGGGGAGTTGGATGTCCGGGATCCGGAGCACGATGACGACGCGGCCGGAGGTGGCGGGCGTCATGGCGCCTGCGGTCGTCGCGCCGTCCAGACCGGCAGCCGGCGCGGGTGTCCGGCGGCCGAGGCGGCCGACCCAGGCCGGCAGCGAGATGGCCCACTCACGTCCGGTCTGCC
This sequence comes from uncultured Solibacteraceae bacterium, assembly GCA_964627115.1. Taxonomy (GTDB): domain Bacteria; phylum Acidobacteriota; class Vicinamibacteria; order Vicinamibacterales; family SCN-69-37; genus SCN-69-37. The sequence goes on from CAZVHY010000197.1 coordinate 5,235, forward strand.
GCATGCGTCCCCGAAGGGCCCAGACCGCCAGCAGGCCGACCAGGATGTTCGGCATCCACCGTGCCCAGTACGGCGAGAACTGTCCGCCCTTCACCAGGCTTTCGAAGAGCATCATGATCGCGTAGTAGAGCGCGATCACCCCCAAGCCCAGCGCCAGCCCTCCGAGTTTGCCCTCGCGGCGTGTGTGGATGCCGAGCGCCACGCCGATGATGGCAAAGATCAGGCAGGCCACCGGGAACGACACCATCTGGTGCCGGTGCATGACCTCTGGATGGGGCGAGACTCCCGCGGCGATTTTTTCTGCCTCGACCCGGCGGAGATCCGCAACCGTCATTTCGGCTTTGCCGCGCGACAGCAGCGCGTCGCCCGTCCCGAAGACCGAATCAGCCGACACGGCAATCCGCAGGTCGCGGCCAACGGCCATGTCGTAGACGTTGTCGTCGCCGGGCACGTATCGGGCCGATTCGCCGGGCAGGACGATGGCCACTTCGCGGCGTTCGGCATTGACTTCGAGGAAGCCCTGCGACGCCAGCGTGATGGCCGTGCGGCCGGGCTGACTCGTGTCAGCGAGCATCACGTCGAGCCAGACACCGCCGGGCGCCACGTCGCGGACGCGGATGACCTTGTTCGGGAAGCCCTCGAAGAACAGCCCCGGGCGGATGTCGTTCTCGCCCATCTGCGCCAGCAGGCGGAAGGTTTCCTGGCGGAACTGCTGGTTGGCGTCCGGCACCAGCTTGACCAGCAGGTACATGTTCAGGCCGCCGGCGATGACGGCCAGGGCCAGGACGGGACGCAGCAGCCGCATCGGGCTGACGCCACACGCGAGCATGGCGACGGCCTCGCGGTCGGCCGACAGGCGCCCGAGGCCCATGAGGACGCCCGTCAGGAGCGCCATGGGAATGGTGATGCCGAGTGACTGTGGCAGGAGCGTCAGGAGCAGAAATCCGATGGTCGGTAGCGGCACGCCCTTGACCAGCAGGTCCTGGGCGTACGCGAGCATCGGCTTGACGGCCAGCAGGAACGTGAGCAGCCCGAGCGCCAGCAGGAACGGCGGCAGGATTTCCCGAATCAGATATCGGTCGAGCGTTTTCACGTCAACCGCCACGATAACACGGCGTTACGG
>CAZVHY010000198.1:0-6355 GCA_964627115.1 uncultured Solibacteraceae bacterium
GCTTGCCGGGCCGTCGCCCACGGTGCAAGACTACAGGCCCGCTCGGCCATGATGAGTCTTCAGAACGTGCGCGGCGCCCTTGCCGGCTTCCCCCGCCAGGCGGCCGTTGCCGTCGTGCTCCTGGCGATCGCCGGGCCGCCCGGCGTCACTCCGGCGCTGGCCGGCGATCGCGTCTTCCGCCTGCTCGACCAGCGCGACGGCCTGCCGGCCGGCGAGGTGGTGCAGCTCGCGCAGGACAGCCGCGGCTTCATCTGGATGGGGTCGTTCGCCGGCCTCGTCCGCTACGACGGTGAAGAGTTCCGGCGCTGGGCACCGGAGCGGCTGAACGGACACGTCAGCGTCCTCACCACCGGTCCCGGCGGCGAGGTGCTGGTCGGTGTGGAGCCGGGGCGGCGCGGCGACGCCGAGCCGTCGATGCTCTACCGTGTCGTGCCCGATGGCGTCGAGCCGGTGCCCGGTCCTGACGGCACGCCGCTCTCGGGCGTCGCCGATGCCGCCTTCGGCAGCGAGGGCCTGCTGTGCGTCACCCAGGCGCCGGACGTGGCGTGTCGGCGTGCCGATGGCACCTGGGTTCGGCACGTGCTCGAGGGCACACGCCGCGAGCGCGCGCGCTGGATCCGCCGGGGACCCTCGGCCACCGTGCTGGTGGCGACCGATGCAGGCCTGTGGCAGATCGACGCCGGCGGTGCGCGCCGGATTGCGCCGCTCCCCGACATCACCGACGTCGTGCCGCACCCCGACGGATCGCTCTTCGCCACGACGTTCGCCGGCGAAGACACCGGCCGCATCGTGCGGGTCGTCGCCGGCGTGGTGTCGCTGGTGGCCACGCTCAAGGCGCGGCCCATCGACATGGCCGTGCGCGGGAACGTGGTCTGGGCGTCCTTCGATCGGTTCGTGGTCGCGGTCCGGCCGGGCGAGCCGCCGGAGATCCTCGGTCCCGAAGCCGGCCTTCCGAGCGGCGGGCCGCTGCTGGTCGACCACGAAGGCAGCCTGTGGCTCGGCACCTACAGCGGGGTGATGCACCTGCCCGAGCCCGAGACGGTGGTCTGGACCGAGCGCGACGGCCTCGTCTCGGCGCACACCCGGTTCCTCGAGGTCGTCGGCGACTCGATATGGGTGGGCACCTGGCAGGGGCTCGGCCGCATGCGCTTCGTCGCCGGCCGCTGGCAGCCTTCGACCTGGTCGGCGCCGGGCGCCGACGGCATGTGTCTCGATGCAGACGGCCACTTATGGATCGTCAATCCGGGCGCGGGATTCGTTCGTCACGCGCGCGACCGTCAGGTGCTGCACGCCGAACCGCGCCTGCTGGCCTGGCTCGGGTGCGGCCGGCGACCCGACGGCACGCTCTGGCTCACGACGTCCGAAGGCCTGTTCGTCACCGCCGGCGGCGCCCGTCCCCCGCGGCGCGTCGCCGCCAATCCCGGCGATCCAGAGGGCGAGGTCTACTTCCGGCGGATCCTGGAGGACGGCCGCGGCCGCCTCTGGGTGGCGGCCAACGAGCACATCTGCCACGCGCCGGCCGCGATGGTCCTCGGCGGCGGCCCGCCGCCCTGGCGATGCGGCACGATCGCCGGCTCCCGCGGCGTGTCGTCGATCGTCGAGCTCAACGACGGCGACCTCTGGCTCTCGACCGATCGTGCCGGCGTCTGGCGCTACGAGGAGGCGCAGGCCGACTGGGTGCAGCTCGCCGGCTCCGCGTCGCTGCCGTCGTATTCGCTTCGCGGACTCGTGCCATCGGGCGACGGCGGCGTGTGGATCCTCGGGCACGGCACGGTGGCCCGGGTGCGTGACGATCACGCCGCGCCCGACGGCTGGACCGTGATCGAACGGCTGACCGGGCTGCAGGGGCTGCCCAGTGCGGCCGCGGAACGAATCGCCGAGCTTCCGGACGGCTCGCTCTGGATCACCACGATCGTCGGGCTCGTGCACGTGCCGGCGATCGCCCGGACGAGCGCACTCGCGCCGCCGGGCGTCGATCTGGTGGACGTGGTCGTCAACGGCCGACGGATCGCGCTCGGATCCGGGCGGTGGCGGTTGGACAGCACCGACACCCTCGAGCTGCGCTTCGCGGCGCTGTCGTACCGCGACCGGGGACTGCTGCAGCACGAGTACCGCATGCATCCCGACGCCGACTGGACCAGCGCGCCCGCCGGCACCGCCGTGTTCCGGTTCCCCGACCTCGCGGCGGGAGCGTACACGGTGGCGGTGCGCGCGTCGCTCGACGGCCGGACGTGGACCGCGCGTCCGGCCAGCGTGAGCTTCGAGATCCTGCCCCCGTGGTACCGGCGCGACTGGGCGCTGGCGGTGTTCACCCTGTCGCTGGCCGCGGCGCTCTACGTCGCCTACCGGCTGCGGCTGACGTTCCTCCTGCGGCTCGAGCGGCAGCGCACGCGCATCGCGATGGACCTGCACGACGAGATCGGATCGGGTCTGGGCAGCATCAACATCCTGGCCAGCCTGGCAGCGGAGCGCACGCCGCCAGGCTCGCCCCAGGCCGGCCTCGTGAACGAGATCTCGGACACGGCGGCGGAGCTCGGCGCGTCGCTCGGCGAGATCGTCTGGTCGCTGCGCTCGCGGTCGGCCACGCTCGATGCCCTGGTCTCGCACCTGGCCGAGCGGGCCGTGAAGCTGTTCCCCGGCGACACACCGGCCCTCGGCCTGGCGATTCCCGACACGCTGCCGCCGGTGACGCTGTCGCTGCCGGTACGCTGGAACGTGGCCCTGGTCGCCATCGAGGCGCTGCACAACGCGTCCCGCCACGCTGCCGCCGCCCACGTCGTGCTCGGGCTCGAGCCCGCGGGACGGCGATGGCGGCTCTGGGTGGAGGACGACGGGCGCGGGCTCGACGCCGGTGTGGCGCGCGGTTCCGGCCTGGGCATCGAGGGTATGAAGCGCCGTGCCGGCGAGATCGGCGGCGATCTCACGATGACGCGAAATGTGCGAGGCGGCCTCACCGTCGCGCTGACCTTCGATCCGCGGACACCGTCGACTCACGCCTGACGCTTCGCCCGCCATTGGCGCCCGGCGCCGATCACAACCCTCACATGATCGGGGGATAGCCCGGCCGGAGCCGCCGACGTAGCCTGACCTGTCGCCACCAGCCCGCCGCCTGCCGTCGTCTCGCGCAACCTGCGGCATCCTGCGGGTGGCGCTGCCAGCCTGGTGCACCAACGGCAGCGAGCCGGCGTGCGCGGTGCAGGCTCAGCCGGTGCTCCTGGCGAAGTAACGCGGACGATGCGTGGACGCCCGGGAACGGACGGCGTTCATCCGTCTCGGAACTCAGGGGGCGGGGCCGTGGAGGCCCTGCGCCAGGGTGCGGATTCCACGGAGTGCCGACACACGACCGTGGGGCGAAGGAGGCTCGATGCGTCTGCGACTGGTGTTGTGCGTGTTGCTCGTGTTCGCCACCGCCCACGCGGCGGCGGCCGACGTGGTGATCAGCGGGAGAAGGGAGACCAAGACCACGATCGATCGAAACATCGCAACACTGCTGGACGCCATGCCCTGGTTGATGGGCGGGCTCGGCAGCGTGCTCGTGTCGCTCGGACTGTCAGACGGAAAGGAGGTCGCTAACACGGTCAAAGACCTGACCGTGGATCGCACACCGACCGTGGAGCGGTTCACCATATCGATGACGCGCGACCGCATGCACATGCGGTCGAGCGACAACAAGGGGTTCAGCGGCGAGATGACGATTCGCCTCGTGGACGGGCGCGCGCAGTATCACCTCGTCGACCACGGCCAGAAGCTCAGCGCCCGCTTCGACGTGGAACGAGGCGTCGCCACCAACTTCAGGGGCCTGCAGGGCGCGTCCAGGGGCCTGGAGGTCGGAATCGTGGGCCTGCCGAACCTGTCTTCGGTCGTGATGAGACCGACCGGAGAAACCAAGCAGATGCTCGGGGCGGAGGCTCGCCGATACTATGGCGAGGTGCTCCCACGCGTGCTCGACTTCAGCGATATGTTCGGCCTTCCCGCCAACAGCAACGCAGTCGAGTTGTACTCCGGTTACACGGCGGAGGCCTGGGTGGCGTCACCGGATGCCGGCATGGCTGGTATGGACGAGGTCCAGTCGTTCATCGAAGAACAGGCCGTGTCGCTCTTCGGCGGCGGCGCGACGCCGCTTGCGTTGTCCATGGCGCTCGACGCAGGTCGGGGGATGCCCCTCGACACGGCTGAGGAGCTCCTTTTCTACCTCGACATCAGGTACACGATGGTGGAGGCGCCAAGCATCGTCATATCGACCACGACAACGATCACCAGCGTCGAGGTCACGGAGGTGCCCGACTCGATGTTCGACGACGCTGCGCCGGCGGACTACACGCCGATGACGCCTCCGGGGTTCCCCGGGTCCGGCGGCACCGGCGGCGGAGACAGCGGGGTCGCCGCGGCGGGTCCAGGCGGTGCGGGCGGAGGAGGCGCGGCCGGTGCGGCCGCCGCCGGCCCTCCAAGCGCCGGTACGGCCGGCGCGCCGCCGCCGGCCGGCCAGTCGACGCCCCCGCCGTGCGACTGCTCGTGCGCGGGGTTCAAGGCGTTCCAGGAGCTGAGCAAGAGCGCCGACAGGAACGATCCGAAGGCCGAAGCGCCGATGATGGCTGCCGTGCAGTGCGCCAGGCAGTGCATGATGCGGTGGGTCGCCTGCGCGCAGCCCTGACCGCGCCCGACGGACGGGCCCGGCGTCGGTCGGACAGGAGAGCTTCCCATGCGAGGGTTCCGTCTCGTTCTCGTGCTGGCGATCGCCGCCGCGCTGCCAGTGTCGGCGTGCCGCACGCCCGGGAAGACTGCCGAGGCTGCCGGCGTCGATGGTGTGACAGCCGCGACGCCTGCACAGGCGGCAAGTCCGGGCGCACGGCTGACGACGCTCGGCACGATCACGGCGCGGCTCGATGGCGCCGCGCGCACGTGGCACGTGGTCGGCGACCCTGGCGATGCGCGCCAGAGCAGCGGCTCGTGGCACGAGCCGAAGCCGGGCGAGCGCATGATCACGATCGCCGGGTTCGACACCGGGACGCCGCCGTTCGCATCGTTCACCCGTGACGCCGCCGGGAGAGTGACCTCCTACGGCGACTACACCGGCAGCCTGATGATAGTGGTCCTTGCCGACCTGGGGGCGAACCCGCAGCCGCGGCGGGTCACGCTCGGCAGCGGGCTCACGCTCATGTACGTGGCGCGGGCCGATCGGCTCGACCCCACCCGCAACGACCCGGCCGGCATGACCTGCGCGATCCACGCCGCCGAGTCAGGCACGATGGAGGTCACCGCCGTCGGCTTCGACGGCGATCTGGGCTTCCTCGAAGGCACGGTCTCGGCGACGCTCACAGCGTGCGACGGCCGGCTGGCGGTCACCGACGGCCGGTTCCAGACCCGGAACCTGCCGAAGGTGATCGTCACGCGGCCGTGATGGAGGCACGATGGCATGATCGGCCTGCTGATCGCGCCCACCGGCAGTCGGCCGGCGCCGTCGAGTCGTGCATGAGACCTGCCCTTCCGCGCCGCGTCGCCATCGTCGAGGACAACGCCCGCTTCCGGGCGACGATGGAGACGTTCGTGCGCGAGCTGCCCGGCTTCGAGCTGGCCGCCAGCTACGGCCGGGCCGACACCGCACTGCGGGATCTCGACGAGGCCCTGGCCGGCAACGGCGCGCTGCCGTGGGATCTGGTGCTGATGGATCTCGAGCTGCCGGATCTGGACGGCATCGCGGCCACGCGGCGCCTCAAGGCCGCCGCACCCGCTCTGCTCGTAGTGGTGCTGACCGTGTTCGAGGATGCGGCGACGATTCTCGAGGCGATCAGCGCCGGCGCCGACGGCTATCTCGTCAAGCGCATCAACGCGCGTGACCTGCGGCTGCAACTGGCCGGCATCATCCGGGACGGCGCGCCGATGACGCCGGGCGTCGCGCGGACGCTGCTGACGTTCGTGCGCGAGAGCACGGGCGGCGCACCCGCCGCCGCCGATCCGGGTCCGACGCGGCTCGACCTGACCGCGCGCGAGCAGGACGTGCTCCGCTGCATCGTCCGCGGCCGGAGCTACCAGCAGACCGCTGACGATCTGGCGATCAGCCTCGAGACCGTCCGCACGCACATCCGCCATCTGTACCGCAAGCTGCGGGTGCACTCGGTGGCCGAGGCCGTGGGACTGGCCATTCGCAGGCGGCTGATCTGAACGTCCGGCCGTCTACCGTGCGCGCCGTCTCGGCGCTGTCCCGGTGCGCCTGCTGCTCACGTAGCGGTGTGCGCCGGCCACCAGGCCGCGAAGCGCGTCCGGGCGCAACGCCGCGGCGGCGGACGGCGGTCCGTGCCTCGGCGAGGCCGGGGGGGCTCACCTGGGCGCGTGGACACGCGAATCCAATGAGCGGGCG
>CAZVHY010000199.1:0-6351 GCA_964627115.1 uncultured Solibacteraceae bacterium
GACAGGACGTTGACGACGAGCGTGATGATGAAGAGCACGAGCCCGATCTCGACGAGCGCGTGCAGGTGCAGCTCTTCGACGGCTTCCTTGAACTCGTTGGCGATGACGGCCGCCATCGTGTACTGCGGCGCGAACAGCGACCAGCTCGCCTGCGGACTGTTACCGATGACCATGGTCACGGCCATCGTCTCGCCCACCGCGCGCCCGAACCCGAGCATGATGGCGCCGAAGATGCCCGTACGCGCGTAGAGCAGCGCCACCTGCGTGGCTTCCCACCGCGTGGATCCCAGCGCGTAGGCCGCCTCGCGCTGCGCCGACGGCACCGCCTTGAGCACTTCGCGCGCGACCGACGATGTGTAGGGGATGACCATCACGGCGAGGACGAGGGCGGCCGCGAGCATGCTCACGCCGACCGTGGGGCCGCTGAACAGCGGAAAGGCGCGCACCCACTCCGGCAGGCTTTCCTGCATCGCGCGCACGAGCGGGACCAGCACGAAGATGCCCCATAGGCCGTAGACGATCGACGGAATCGCGGCCAGCAGTTCCGTGAGGAAGATGAGCGGCGAGCGCAGCCAGTGCGGACAGATGTCCGACAGGAACACCGCGATGCCGAGCGAGATCGGCGTCGCGATGAGCAGCGCCAGGAACGACGAATAGAGCGTCCCCCAGATGAACGGGAACGCGCCGAACGCGCCGGCCACCGGATCCCAGTCGCTGCTCGTCCAGAAGCCGAAGCCGAAGGCGCGAATCGAGAGCAGCGACTCGCGCCAGAGCACGACACCAATCGCGACCACGATCAGGATCACGACGAGCGCGAGCGCGCCGGTGATGCCGCCGAAGATGCGGTCGCTCGTCCGCAGGCCCTGTCCGGTCACGCTACGGCACCTGGATGCGATCGAGTGCGGCCAGTTCGCGGTCGATGACCGACGGTGGCAGCGGCGAGTAGCCGAGGTCGCTCGCGAACGCCTGGCCGTCGGTGAGTGCCCACTTCATGAACTCGACCATCGCGGCCGCCTGCGCCTTGTCAGCGGGGTTCTCGTAGAAGAGCAGCCACGTGAACGACGCGATCGGATACGCCTCGTCGCCCGGGGCGTTGGTGATCGACACGCGGAAGTCGTCGGGAATCGTTGGTGCGGCGCCGTCGGCCACGGCCGTCACCGATGCCGAGGACGCTTTGACGAACCGGCCGGCGGCGTTCTGCACGGCGCCGAATGGAATCTGGTTCTGCGTGGCGTAGACAGGCTCGACGTATCCGAGCGCGCCATCGGTCAGTTTGACCAGTCCGGCGACGCCCTCGTTGCCCTTGCCGCCGAGCCCCACGGGCCAGTTCACCGACGTGCCGACGCCGACCTTGTCCTTCCACTCCGGCGACACCTTCGCGAGGTAGTCGACCCACACGAACGTCGTGCCGCTGCCGTCCGAACGATGCACGACCGTGATGGCGCGATCGGGCAGCGTGACCCCGGGATTGACCGCCACCAGCGCGGGGTCGTTCCAACGCGTGATCGTGCCGAGGAAGATGTCCGCCAGCACGGCGCCCGTGAAGCTGACGTCGGCCGTCACACCCGAGAGGTTGTAGACCGGCACGACCGAACCGACGACGGCCGGCAGGTGCAGGATAGGGCCGGGTGCGCCGGCCATCTGTTCGTCGGTCATCGGATAGTCCGACGCGCCGAAGAAGACGGTCTGGTTCTGCAGTTGACGCACGCCTCCGCCCGATCCGATCGACTGGTAGTTGATGCGGACGTTGGGGTTGATGGCGTTGTACTCGCTGAACCACTTCGAATAGATCGGGAACGGGAACGTCGCGCCCGCGCCGTTGATGTGGATCGGCTGGTCACCAGAGCGACCACCCCCGCAGGCGGTCATGGCGACAAGCGCAGCAGCAACGGCCCAGATGGCCGACGAACGTGTCCCGATCGATTTCATGTACAGCTTCCTCATCGCGCCAGACTAGGAGGCGGGCGTTACACGGACGATTCACGGTTGTTACAGACGCGTTAAATCGCGCGCCCTTGATGACGGAGCCGCGGGGCTTTGGCCCCGCGGGGGTGTGCGGCGGGCGTAAAGCCCGCCGCCTACGACCGCCGAGTCGGGAGCCTCCGGGTTAGAACGAGAAGCGCAGGGCGAACTGCGTCTGCCGGGCCGTGCCCAGACCGACGGTGCGGCCGACGGTGCTCGTCACCCGGCCCCACGAGCCGGCCGTGGCCGCGGTGTACGCCTGGCCCGGCTGCAGCGTGTTCCCGCCGAGCGTGCTCGCCGGGATGACCGAGGGCAGCGTGGCGCTCGGGTTGGCGAAGTTCACCGCATTGAACAGGTTGAAGACCTCGCCGCGGAACTCGACGCTGCGGCTGGCGCCGAGCGCGAACCGCTTCGAGAAGAAGAAGTCGACCTGCTGGAAGCCCGGACCGTGGATCGAGTTGCGCTCGAGGTTGCCCCACGTGCCGGGCAGCGGAACCGCAAACGCCGCCGGGTTGAGATAGACCAGGCCGCCGTTCTTGATGTACGGATCGACGCCCGGCACGAGATCCGGCCGACGCACGTTCCGCGAGGCGCCGCCGCCCGGTGTGTTGATGACCGGCGTGAGGCCCGCGGCCGGATTCGCGAAGTAGTTGCCCGCGGCGTCGCGGTAGAGGACGTCCGGCCGCGTGATCTGGACCGCGATGGGCAGACCGCTGCGCGCGCTGAAGATGCCACCGATGTCCCAGCCGCCGAGCAGGGCGTTGGCCAACGCGCCGGCATCGCTGCCGAACCGTCGTCCGTGACCGAAGGGGAGCGCATAGAGTGCACTCGCACTGAACGTGTGCCGGACGTCGTACTTGTTGTAGCCGTAGTCGTAATCGAAGTCGCCGATCGCCCGGGCGTTGTTGGCGGCCGTGTCCGCTTCGTTCGATCCGCCCGACGTGCCCTTGCTGCGGCCGAGCGTGTACTGGACGTTGGCCGACAGGCCGCTGGCCGACCGCCGGTTGAGCGACAGCATCATGGCGTTGTAGTTGTCGCGACCGCCGCTGGTCTTGAAGTCGATCTCGGCGTACGGCTGCTGCACGCCCGTGATGGCGCCGGCGGCGTCCCGCTGGACGATCGAGTACTCGCGGATCACGAGCGCGGCGCCGGCGGGGTTGGTCGGGTTCGGGACCAGGTCGACGATCTGGTTGGCCACGCTGCGCAGGAACAGGTTCCGGCCCTGGCTGCCGACATAGGCGGCCGTGGCGGCGAAACCTCCGCCGAGCTCACGCTGCATCGACGCCGTGTACTGGTAGACCTTCTCGGGAATCGCGTACTGGTTCGCATACGCGCGCGGCTGGTAGCTGCGGTTGTTCGGATTGGCCGTGAAGTTGGCGACGACCGCCTCTTCGTTCAGCGGATACGCGAGCAGCGCGCCGCTGCTGATCGTGGTGCGGACGACGTCGCTTTCGACCGGCTGGATGAGGTCTTCACCCTGTCCGGGGCCGACGAAGACGCCGAAGCCCGTGCGGAACACCGTGCGTCCGGCCGAGTAGGTGGCCGACAGGCGCGGCTGGACATTGTCCTTCTTCACGCCGTGCACGTTGACCGACGCCGGGTCGTCGATCTGGCCGGTGTCGAGGTTGAACTTCACGAACAGGTTGTCGCGCACCTTCAGCGGCGTGTAGTACTCGTAGCGCACGCCGTAGTTGAGCGTCAGGTTCGACGTGGCGTGCCACTGATCCTGCGCGAAGAGCACGAAGTATTCCTGGTTCATGTGCCGCATGCCCGACGCGCCGTTGTTGAAGACGCTCGGCGCGCTGATGTCGCCGGCATACTGAATCGACTGCGGCTGGTTGGCGAGAAACGCCGTGATGTTCGGGAAGACGTACGTCGTGCCGTAGCGCTGATCCGCGGTCATGCGGATGAAGCGCGCCTCGCCACCGACCTTGATCAAGTGGTTGCCGCGCAGGGACGACACGGCGTTCGAGAACGCCAGCGAGTACGGATCGTAGATGAGCGCGCGGCCGTTGGTGGCGCTGTTGGCGCGCACCAGACCGCCCGGTACAACGATGCCCGACGAGGCGCCCTGGCCCGAGATGCCCGTGTTGGTGACCGATCCGCTGAGGTTGATCGCGAAGGTGCTGAAGTCGATGCCGCCGGCCGACTGGCTCCGGCCCGTCACTTCCGCTTTCGGCGCGTTGTAGCCGATCTTGAACTCGTTCAGCAGCCCGCTGCCGAACGTGCCCTGCAGGTTGAAAATCGCGTTCGTCGGGTTGTTCTCGAGCCGCGCGAGGCTGCCGCTGATGTTCTGGGGACGCACCTGCGTGCCGCGATCGTGGAACACGCGGAAGTAGGACGTCCACCGGTCGTTCACGCGATAGTCGAGCCGCAGGCTCACCGCGTTCTCACGTACTTCCTCGGCACCCTGAAGCTGGTAGATGTCGAAGTCCGGGTTGGTCGATGCGCCGGGCAGCAGAACGGCGCCGGGCGCCGTGAAGCCGGGCCGCAGCGCCGCAATGGCGGGAACCGCGCGCGTCCAGGCGGCCGCACTTGGTGCCGCCTCGACGAAGTTCAGACCGGCATCGAGCCGGTAGCCTTCATAGCCGGCGAAGAAAAACGCGCGATCGCGCAGGATGGGGCCGCCCACCGACCCGCCGAACTGGTGCTGATCGAGCTTCGACTGCGGCAGGCGTGAGAGCGCGGTGCCGTCAGCGCTGCGGGTTGAGTCGAAGTAGTTGGGCGCGCCGAGCGCTTCGTTGCGGAAGTACTCGAACACCGATCCGCGGAACATGTTCGTGCCCGACTTCGTGACGACGCTGACCTGGCCGCCGGTGCCGGTGCCGTACTCGGCAGGGTAGTTGTTGGACTCGACGCGGAATTCCTGCACGTTCTCGAGGCTCGCCTGCAGCTTGAACGGCGACGCAATCTGTCCGGCGATGTTGCCCGGCGCCGAATCGATGATGGCCGACCCTTCGACGCCGTCGAACTTGATGACGTTCTGCTGATTCGCACGTCCGCTGAAGCGCACGTCGTTCCACGTGCCCGTGCCCGCGTTCTGTGACCCCGGTGCCTGCAGCATGAGCTGCGACATCTGGCGGCCGTTGACCGGCAGGTTGAGGATTTCGCGCTCGCTGATGTTGACACCGATGCTCGCCGAGCTGATGTCGATGGCGACCGACGTGCCTTCCACCGTGACGACTTCGGTCAGGTTCGGCCGCAGTCGCAGTTCGAGTGCGAACTCCTGGCCGGCGGCCAGTTGAACGCCGACATGTTCGATGGGCGCGAACCCGCTGAGCGTGGCGCGCACCGTGTAGACGGACGGACGAAGGCCGACGGCCGAGTAGCGGCCGGTCTCGTTGGTGACGACCAGCCGTTCTTCACCGGTCCGTTCGTTGCGGATGACGACGGTGACACCGGGAACGGCGCCGCCGGTTTCGTCGAGGACCACTCCGCTGAACCGGCCGTCGCCCTGTGCGAAGGCCGGCGATGCCAGGGCCGGCAGCAGGCAGATCAGCAGGCCGGATAGAACGCGTGCAAGGAAATAGCGCAGACTCATGCCCCCTCCAGGGGTGTGACGTAATCGAGCGGACGGCACGGGCGTGCGGTCTCGCGAGTGTCACTGTAGGAAGGCGCTGTGAATCGCTCGAAACGGACGTGTTAAGGAAATGTAAACTCCGGGGACGGAGTAGAATATCCGCCATGTTCACGACGCTGCTGGCCGTTCATTCGCTGCTTCGCTGGGTGGTGCTCGGCACCGCGCTGTTCGCGCTGACGCGCGCCGTGACCGGGGCGTCGAGCCGCCGGATCTGGACCTCGACCGACGAGAACGCCGGCAAGTTCTTCATCCTCTTCCTGGACCTGCAGGTCCTCATCGGTCTCGTGCTCTACGCCGGCCTCAGCCCCATGATGCAGGGGATCTTCCAGAACTTCGGCAGCGCGATGGGCAACAGCGTGACGCGCTTCTGGGCGGTCGAGCACATCTTCGGCATGCTGGTGGCCGTGGCGCTGGCGCACATCGGCCGCGTGCGTGCGCGGAAGATCCTGCTGCCGGGCGCACGCCACCGCACGCTCGTCATCTTCTTCGGGCTGTCGCTGCTCGCGATGTTGATCACGATCCCGTGGCCGTTCATGCCCGCGGCGCGGTCGCTCTTCCCGTCGTTCTGATCGTCGATCGCTTTCGGTCGCCGTGCTCTTCGGCGTCGTCGCGTTCGTCCTGATTCTGGTCACGGCCGCCGGCGTCGCGTGGGTGATCCCGCCGCGGTTCCGCCTGGGCGTGTGGACGCTCGTCATCCTCGCCGGCGTCGTGCCGTGGGCGAACTGGGCAGACCACGCGCACTGGCCTCGCGTCGAGTGGCTGCCGTTCACGCGGCACGTCCGCCCGCGCGACGTGTTCCTCAACGTCCT
>CAZVHY010000200.1:0-2637 GCA_964627115.1 uncultured Solibacteraceae bacterium
CCCGGGGCTTCAGCCCCGGGGAACGAACTTCCCCAGCACGAAGTACAACGTCCCCGGCCGCGTGCCTTCCTCGACGATGGCGAAGCCCGCGGCCCCGGCTTCCCGCCTCCACCAGTCCGGGCCACGCAGGCCGCCGTGTGACAGCAGCGGACCGAACGCGATTTTCATCCAGGCGTCGTTGTTCACGAGCATCAACAGGAACTCACCGCCGGGCGCAAGCACGCGATGCGCTTCGGCCAGCGCCGCACGTCCGCCGTCCGAGCCCACGTGATCCATGGCATACGCGCTGACAATCGCGTCGAAGCTGTGATCCGCAAACGGCAGAGCGCGCATGTCGCCAGACTCGATGGACGCGCGGGCGGCAACCCCGGCCACGCGCAGATTCGCGAGCAGCCGGTCCTCCGGTCGTCCGTTCGCGCCGAAGTGGCGCTCGAACGAGTCGCCGAACTGATCGAGCGCCACGAGTGTCGCGTTCGGCCGCTCACGCAGCACCATGATCGACGAGCGTCCGGTGCCTGCGCCGATGTCCAGCACACGCGCATCAGCACTGCTGCGCAGGAAGTTCGCGGCCGGCAGTGCCGGGACGCCACGCGCGTTGAACTGCAGCATGATGATGCCGCCGGCCACCGCCCAGAGCGTCAACGCACCAACCGCAACGCGCAGCCACGGGCGCCACGACCAGTAGATGGCCGCCGCGAGTACCACGCCGAACGCCAGCGCCAGGGCGACATGCCCATAACTGAGCCACCAGGGATACGCGAAGTCGAGAGATGTCGGAGTCATGGAGCGCAGTCTGCCTAGTGCGTCGTGAATCATCCCTGAATGACGCGTTCAGGAACCGTTCATCGTGTCTGGCGCTATAACAGTGTCGGTGCGGATCCTCGTGATTGACGACGAGCGCCTGCTGGCCGAACAGGTGGCAGCCGCGGCGCGTGCGGCTTCCTATGCGGTGGACTGCGCGCACGACGGCCCGCGCGCGGACTTTCTCGCCCGCACGGAAACCTACGACGCCATTGTCCTCGACCTGGGGCTGCCCGGCGTCGACGGCCTGTCCCTGCTGCGCGGCTGGCGTACCGACGGTCTGGCCACGCCCGTGCTCATCCTCACGGCGCGCGGAAGCTGGCACGAGAAGGTGCTCGGCATCGACGGCGGCGCCGACGACTATGTGGCCAAGCCGTTCCAGGTGGAAGAAGTGCTCGCGCGCCTGCGCGCGCTCATCCGACGGGCGAGCGGTCACGCGCGCACCGAACTGACCGTTGGCGCCCTCACCGTCGATCCTCGAAACGCCCGCGCGACACTTGCCGGCTCGCCCGTCAAGCTCAGCAGCCACGAGTTCCGCGTCCTCTCCTACCTGATGCACCACCAGACGCGCGTCGTCACACGCACGGAGCTCTCCGAGCACATCTACGAACGCGATCTCGATCGCGACTCGAACACCGTCGAGGTCTTCATCGCGCGGTTGCGACGCAAGCTCGGCACCGGCGCGATTGAAACCGTGCGCGGCGTCGGGTATCGCATGGGCGTGCCGAAGGGGCGTCCCTGACCATGGCGTCCTCACTGCGTTCGCGCGTGATTCTCGCGTCCGTGTTGTGGACAGGCGGCCTGCTCGCGCTCATGCACCTGCTGTCGCTGCTCTTCATTCACGCGCTGCCGGGATCGCAGGGTGGTCATGCGGCCATCATCGGCACGGCAGTCGGCACCATCCTGATGGCCGCGGGCGCCCTGGTGGCGTGGCGCAGCCTGAGGCCGCTGCGTGGGCTCGGCGCTCAGGTGACCGCGGTCACGACGGGGCATGCGCCGAAGATCGCGGGGGTCTATCCGGCGGAAGTTCAGCCGGTCATCGATCGTCTCAACCTGTTACTCGACGATCGCGAGCGCGCCATCACGCGGGCCAACGCGGCGGCCGGCGATCTGGCACACGCGCTCAAGACGCCGCTCGCGCTCCTGCTGCGCGAAGCTGACGCGGCCCGCGCCGCCGGTCACCGCGATCTGGCCGACGCCATCGCCACGCACGTCGACCGGATGACGGCGCACATCGATCGTCAGCTCAACCGCGCGCGCATCGCCGCCTCCGGCCCCATCGGCTCCGATCGGTGCCTCGCCGCGCCGTGTGTCGCGGGCCTCGTGCGCACGATGCAGCGCCTGCACGTGGAGCGGCATCTCGACATCTCGGCCGGCGTCGCACCGGACATCGAGGCGCCTGTGCGTCAGGAGGATCTCGAAGAGATGCTCGGCAACATCCTCGACAACGCCTGCAAATGGGCGCGCTCGCGCGTCGTCATCACCGCCAGCCGCCGCGACGACGCGGTCGAGTTCGTGGTCGATGATGATGGCCCCGGCCTGCCGCCGGCCGCGCGCGAAGCGGCCATGCAGCGCGGCGTGCGGCTCGACGAAGCGGCGCCGGGCTCCGGCCTCGGCCTGGCTATCGTCCGCGATCTCGTCGAGCACTATCGAGGCACGATCGACCTCGGCGAATCCGCGCTGGGTGGCCTTCGGGTGCGGGTGGTGCTGTATACTTCGCTCCTCTATGTCAAACCGACTTCGATGGCTGACACGTAGCGCCGATGTCCTGCGCGCCACGGCGCGCGATGCCCGGCGGGCCGTCCTGCGCCGGCCGCGCGTCTTCGCGGCGATGAC
>CAZVHY010000200.1:2737-6275 GCA_964627115.1 uncultured Solibacteraceae bacterium
CGTGTGGCACCGCGGATGGGCACGCTGCTCGGCGGCAGCCACGCGGACGCGTGGCCCATGGTGGCGGCCATCAGCGAACGCCTCTGGCGCACGCGGTTCTCGAGCGATCCCGCGGTCCTCGGCCAGACGCTTCACGCCGAGGGCCACCTCCTCACCATCGTCGGCGTCGTGCCGGAGACATTCACGAGTCCGAACCTCGGTTGGGGGGCGCGCCCGGACATCTGGGTGCCCATGGCGTCGGTCGAGACGCTGTTTCCGTCGTTCCGGGACGCCAGGGTCTTCACCGAGCGCAGCATTCCGTCCGTGCTGATGATCGGACGGCTCGCGCCGGGCGCGTCACTGTCACGCGCCCAGCCCGAAGCCGACGTCATCGCCGCCGCGCTGGCAGAGGAGTCGCCTGCCTCGGCCGCTGATGTCGGGCTTCGGTTGATGGA
Source organism: uncultured Solibacteraceae bacterium (assembly GCA_964627115.1). Lineage (GTDB taxonomy): Bacteria > Acidobacteriota > Vicinamibacteria > Vicinamibacterales > SCN-69-37 > SCN-69-37. Next base: position 3,172 of record CAZVHY010000200.1, read on the forward strand.
TGCCGGGCGTGCCAAGTTCTGGCCGGCCAATCGCAACACCGTCCTGCGGTCGTTTGCCGCGTTCGGCGTCGCCGCGCTGCTTCTGCTGGGACTGACGTTCTCCAATCTACTGACGCTGCTGACACAACAGGCGCTGAGCCGGCGATCGGAGGTCGCCGTCCGGCTCGCACTCGGCGCCACGCGCGGCACGCTCGTCCGGCAGGTGGCGGCCGAAGCGTCCGCGTTGGGCCTGCTTACCTTTCTCGTGTCGATGGTCGCGGCTGTCGGTCTCCAGCACCTGCTGACGCTGTCGCCCAACGTGCTGGGCATCGGCCTCGCGCTCGACCTGCGCCTCGACACGCAGCTCGTCGCCGTGTGCGTCGTCCTGTCCTTCGGCCTGGCCTGGCTCGGCGCGATGATGTCCGTCCTGACGCTCACGCGCGGCCACATCGCGCGCGACATGCGAACGAGCCAGCGGACGACGACGTCATCGATGAGTCGCGCGCGTTATGCGCTCGTGGGCGTGCAGGTGACCGCGTCGGCCGCGTTGTTCACGACCGCGCTGATGGTCGCCGGCAGCGCCATGAACGCTGCCAACGTCGACCTCGGCTTCTCGACGTCCCCTCTGCTCGTCGTCTCGCTCGATACGTCGTCGAGCCAGGCCGAACTGACAGACGTCCGCGACTCGCTCTCCCCTGCGCTCGAGGCGCTTGCGACACTTCCCGGCGTCACGTCCGTGGCGCTCTCGTCGCGTGCACCACTCGATCCTGTCGGGGCCGTCGCAAACGTGGGGATTCCGGCAGACGGCGGCGCGGTCGTCACGATCCGCCGTCACCAACAAGTCACGGCACGCTACTTCGAGGCACTCGACATCCCCCTGCGGCAGGGCCGGGCCTTCACGCCGGCCGATGATGAGCATCGTCTTCCGGTGGCCGTCGTGAGCGAATCGCTCGCACGGCGTCTGTGGCCAGACGGCCGCGGTGTTGGCGAACGTGTCTTCGTACAGCAGGGACAATCCGAACCAACCGTGCTCGAGGTGGTGGGCATTGCCGCCGACACCAGGTTCGGGCAGATCTGGGAGCCCGACAGCGCGACGATCTACACCACGCAGTGGTCCCCGACGGCCCTTCCGCACATCCTCGTTCGAGCCCCCGGCGACGTGGTCGCAACCGGCGTTCGACTTCCGGGTGCGTTGCGTGTACTCCCCGCCGAGTTGTCGCTCGCGGCGGTCACGACCGGTGAGGACCGCGTTGCCTCTGCCCTCGCGCCCTTCAATGCGGCGAGCCGGCTCTTTGCCGCACTTGCCGTCGTGGCCATCGTCGTCGCCATGATCGGCTTGTACGCGACACTCGCCCATCTGGTCGAGCAACGCACACGCGAGATTGCGCTACGCCTCGCGCTCGGCGGCGGCCCGATGCAGGTGGCGTCGTCGGTCGTGCGCGCGGCGGTCGTCATCGCACTGGGCGCCACGCTGACCGGCGTGTGGGCCGCGGCTGCCATGGCGCCACTGCTCGCCAGTCAGACGCGAGACTTCGCCTGGGACGGCTGGAGTGTGTTCGTCTCCGGCGCACTCGGCATTGCCGCGTGCTGTGTCATCGCCGCGGCATTGCCGGCCGTACGAGCCACACGCGTGCCGCCGATGCTCGTGCTTCGGGATGGATGAACGTTCGCGCGCAAAAAAAGACAGGGCCATCTCCTGCAGAAGATGACCCTGTCGATGTTGGAGCGTCAGCCAGCGCGCCCCTGGTTCAGCCGCATCCATGCGCGGCGTGCCTATGGGCACTCGTGTGAGGCGGACTGGCCGCGCTCCCTGCAGACGAACAACGAACGTTCAACGCGAAACTATGCGGCCCTCCTGGCCGCGCTTGCGGTCAGATCCGGTGGAGTAGCATCTGTCAATCGAGCGACCTCCTTCCGATCTGGGGTCTACATCGCAGGCAGATTCATTCGACCCCGTACACCAGGCGGTGTGTGATGAATCTGTCTGCAAATTACGCCCTCTTTACACCGTCGTCAAGTATGAAAAAGTGCGCTATTCAGGCGCCGTAATATCCGCTCCTCGCGCGCACGGTCACGCCGCGGCGATCCACGCGGACGCGGATCGCACGTTGCTCCCGCGGGCCGATGGAAGGGTCCCGCTCGATGCCGATCACGTAGTACGACGACGTCTCGGCCAGCACCCCCGGCACGGCCGCCTCGGGCGTGTTGGTGTTGAGCACGGTCGTCCCGCCGGTGAAGTCCGGCAGCACCGCGAGATTGCCCTGCCGCTCGAGATGCGGGGATACGGTTGAACGACCGCGGTTGCCCATCGGAAGCGCATCCGCCGGCGTAGCCCCCGCACCCGACGCCAGCGTCTGAATCCCCAGAGTGTCGAACGAGTGTACCGTGAGATTGGCGGCGTCGATCGCGCGAAGAACGCGGACTCGCCCATCGCGCACCGGCTGCTGGCACTGAACCGGATCGGTCGGCCGTGGCTGAATGATGATGTCGGAGCCGATGAAGAACAGCACCTTCTGACGGCTCTCGCCTGCGAGCGCCCGCGCCACGTGCTCCACTGTCTCGAACACGCACGTGCCGCACATGCAGTCCCCTGTCAGGAACAGATCCGGCGGCCGGTTCTGGAGTCCGAGGGACGACATCTGCGGCGCTGCAACCATGCCCGTGAATGGCGTCTCGATGGCCGCACGCAGGCTGTCACGATCGCGCGTGGGCTCGACGCTCGCGCCCTCGTTGCTGAATCCGCCGCTCCTGACAATGGCGATGTCATCACCGGCGCCTGCCGATTCGACGACCGCGCGTGCGATGGCCCGCGCCCGATTCGTCGGTTCACCGGTCGGAATCGATCGGTCGAACATCAGGACGATGATGCGGCCGGTGTCAGCGGCGTCCGCGGCCGACGACGGGAGCGCGACGTCCGGTGCGGTAGCCGGACGGTTCGTGCTGGCGGCGCCGGCGTGCTCACCGCGATCGACCGCCGCAAACGACGCAATCGGCACGTCGCGTCCGTCGACCGTCACGCGGAAGTCATCGGCCGTGAGCCCGGTGACAGGTCGTCGACGCGAATCGAGCACGGTCACGTCGAGCGTGACGAGATCGACACCGGCGCGGAACGACGACTGCTGCGC
>CAZVHY010000201.1:0-6257 GCA_964627115.1 uncultured Solibacteraceae bacterium
GTGTTGACGATCGTCAAGCTGTGTACACTCTTCGGCATCGTCGTGGGGGCATTCGTGTTCGGGGCGGGGTCGTGGGCGAACTTCGTCCCATTTGTGGGTGAACGTACGGGCGTGGGGCCATTGGCACCCGCCGTGGCCATTGGCTTGATCAGCGTGTTCTTTTCGTTTGGTGGGTTCTGGGAAACGAGCCGCATCGCGGCCGAGATGCGGGATCCGCGGCGGCAGGTGCCGCTGGCGCTCGTCTCCGGTGTGGTGTCGGTGACCGTGATCTATCTCCTGACAACGGCCGCGTTCGTCTATCTCGTGCCGCCGGCGGCCGCCACGAGCGCGGCGGACTTCGCGCGTCGTGCCGGCGAGGCGCTGGCAGGTTCACCGGGACCGTGGATGCTGTCGGCGGCCGTCCTGCTCTCGGTCGTGGCCAGTGCGATGGCCATGCTGATGGTCGCGCCGCGCCTCTACGAGGCGATGGGGCGCGACGGCGTGTTTCCGGCGGCCGTGGCCGCACGCACGCGCCACGGCGCGCCGGTGCGCGCCACGCTCGTCCTCGCGGTACTTTCGACCGTCTTCGTGCTGCTCGGCACGTTCGAGCAGATCGTGTCGTTCTTCATCGCACCGACGCTCGTGTTCCTCGCGCTGGCCGTTGCGGCGGTGTTCCCCGTGCGGCGTCGCGAGGCCGCACCGGCGCCGTTCCGCGCGCCCGGGCACCCGGTCACGCCTGTGATCTTCATGCTGCTCGTGGTTGGTATCACCCTGATGGTCACCGTCAATCGTCCCCTTCAGGCATTGGCCGGCGCGGCGCTCGTACTGCTCGGTCTGCCGGCATACCGTCTGTTCGCTGCTCGACGTGCGTCGCCTGACACGGAGGCGCGATGACGCGCATCCGTACGATTCGTCCGAGCGAGGCCGATGACGCGCTGCAACGCGCGCGCGACGCGCAACATGCGCTGTATCCACCCGAGTACGACGAGCCGGTGCTGCCGCAGGACGACGAGATTGCCGGCATCGTGGCCGCGCATTCGCTGATCCCCGGCGCACTGCATCACGCGTTCGCGACGTTCGGTGAGCTGATGTCGCCCGATCTGCCGCTCAGCCGACGCCAGCACGAACTCATCGCGACCGTCGTGTCGACGACGAACCGCACGCCGTACTGCAGCCTCTCGCACGCCGAGTTCCTTCGGCGCGTGACGGCAGACGATGCGCTCGTCGAGGCCGTTCAGCGCGACTACCGGACGGCGCCCATCGATGAGGCGGACAAGGTGATGCTCGAGTACGCGGAGCAGATCACGCGCGATGCGACGGGCGTGACCGACGCGCACCATGCGCGCCTGCGCGCCGCGGGGTTCGACGACCGCGGCATCCTGCAGATCACGCTGATTGCGGCCTGGTTCAATTACATCAACCGCGTCGCCGACGCGCTCGGCGTGGGCACGACAGCAGGACCCGCTGCATGAGCAATACCCGCCGTTCTCTCCTGCCGTTTGCGATCGGTCTCGTCGCCGCAGGCGTCGGCGTCTGGTTCTTCGTGACGCGTGGCGGCGATCTGCCGCAGCCAGGTTCGCGTGCGTACGAACAGACGACACGCTTTTTTCACCGCGGACTCGCGCAACTCGAGGTCGGGTTGCTCGAGGCGGCGGTCGACGACTTCGCGCAGGCGTCGACGACCGCCGCTGCTGAGCCAGCCATCTGGGCGAACCTTGGCCTCACACACGTGCGGCTCGGCGCATTCGACGCGGCCGAACCAGCCATCGCACGAGCCGGGGCGCTCGCGCCGGACAATGCGTCGATCGCGTTTCTGCGCGGACGGCTGGAAATTGCGCGCGGCGAACGGGACGCGGGCATTGCGGCGCTGCGGCGCGCGGTCGAGCTCGATCCGGACAACCTCCAGGCGCGCACGGCACTCATCGACGAGATCGAGAACGCCGGTGGGCCGGAGGCGGATGCCGAGGCGCAGGAACTGCTCGAGGCCGTTGTTGCCCAGCAGCCCGACAACCTCGCGGTCATCGTCGAGCGCGCGCGACTGGCGGCGAAGCGCGGCGATGCGGCACGGCTCGACGAATCGTTGACACGCCTCGAGCCACTGGCCGCGGCGTGGCCCGACGACGTCGTCGAACAGTTCCGCGCGGTGCAGCAGGCGGCCGCATCCGGCACGGCGGCCGATGCGGCGCTCGAGCTGGCGTTCCTGCGCAACGTGCTCGCGCAGGTGGCGGCCTATCGCGACGGCCGGCGACTGGTGACGGCATCAATCGAGCTGGTGGCCGATCCCTTCGTCGAGTTCCTTCGCCTGCCGGTCACGAGGAATACGCCGGCGCCGGCGGACATGGCGTTGACGTTCGACTCGGCCGTTGTCGGCGCGCGAGAGGGCGTGGCGTGGCACACGCTCGCGGCTGTGTCGCTCGATGGCGAGCAGGCCCCAGTGCTCTTCGCCGGCAACACCGCAGAGGTGATGCGCATCCCCGGCACCGGGACCCCACTACCGTTTCCCGCCGGCACGTCTTCAACGTCCTCGTCAGCGCATGCGATCGTGGCGGTGGACTGGAATCACGACTTCCGCCAGGACCTCGTGTTTGCCGGCGCCGGCGGCGTGCGGCTCTTCGTTCAGGACGAACAGGGCGGGTTCGTCGATGCGACGGCGCAGGCGTCGGCCACGAGCGGACCGATCGCCGAAGACGCGACAGGCGTCTGGACGGCCGACGTCGAGATGGACGGTGATCTCGATCTCATCGTTGGTGTTCGCGGCGCGGCGCCGATCCTGCTGCGCAACAACGGCAATGGCGAGTGGACGCGCGCGCCGATTTTCGGCGGCGTCACCGGCACGCGCGCATTTGTCTGGGGCGATATCGATGCCGACGGCGATCCCGATGCGGCACTCATAGACGCGGCCGGCGCGCTGCACGTGTTCGTGAACCTGCAGGGCGGCGAGTTCCGGCGCGTCGACGTGCCGGCCTCGGCCGCGAACGTGCGGGCGCTCGCGCTGGCGGACATCGACGCGGACGGCCGTCTCGATCTCGTCACCCTCGACGCGAGTGGTGTGGTCCGCCTGACGTGGCCGGGACGTGCGGGATGGCAGACGCGGGAGTGGACGCGGACGGATCTGGCTGTTGACGAGTCGTCGCGTGTGTTCGTCGCCGATCTCGACAACAACGGCGCGCTCGATCTCGTCGTATCGTCATCGTCGGGCACGCGCATCTGGCTGGCTGACGCGGAGCAGGCGCTCGTGGCACTCGACACGACGATTGCGGCGTACGTGACGGCAGTGACCGATCTCGACAACAACGGCCTCGTCGACATGGCCGGCCTCGTCGACGGCCAGCCCGCGCGGCTGATCAACCGCAGCGCGCGCGGATATCACTTCCAGATGGTGCGACCCCGCGCGCAGACCGCCGCCGGCGACCAGCGCATCAATACGTTCGGCATCGGCGGGCTCGTCGAAGTGCGATCCGGCGCACTCGTGCAGTCGCAGGTCATCACCGGTCCGGTCGTGCACATCGGCCTCGGTACGAGCATGTCGGTGGACGTCACGCGCATCCTGTGGCCCAACGGCGTGCCGCAGGCGGAGTTCGATCCGGCCGTCGACGCGGCGATCACGGCCGAGCAGCGGCTCAAAGGCTCCTGTCCGTGGATCTTTGCCGACGATGGGACAGGGCTGAAGTTCGTGACGGACTTCCTGTGGCGATCGCCGCTCGGCCTGCGCATCAACGCGCAGGACACGGCCGGCGTGACGCAGACCGAGGACTGGGTGAAGATCCGCGGCGATCAACTGGCCGCGAAGAACGGCGCCTACGACATCCGCATCAGCGCGGAGCTCTGGGAGACGCACTTCGTCGATCACGTGTCGCTGATGGTGGTCGATCGGCCGGCGGACGTGGAGGTCTTCGTCGACGAGCGGTTCGTGCCCGGCGCGCCGCCGGCGTTGACCGTTCACGCGACGCGAACGCCCGTACCGGTGACCAACGTGCGCGATCATCGCGGCGCGGACGTCACGGCAACCGTCGCCGCGCAGGACGGTCGGTACCTGTCGACGTTCGCGCGGGGGCCGTATCAGGGTATTGCCGAAGCGCACTGGGTGGAGTTCGACGTCGAGGCACCGATCACCACCGGCCAGCCGTCGTGGCTCGTGGCGCACGGCTGGCTCTATCCGACCGACAGCAGCATCAACGTCGCGATCGGGCAGGGCGGTCATGTCGTGCCGAGCAGCCTCGCGCTCGACGCACAGGATGCGGCGGGCAACTGGGTGCCCGTGTCGACGGATCTCGGATTTCCGGCAGGCAAGAACAAGACGGTGTTGATCGACTTGCGGCCCGTCACCGAAGCCGGGCTCGCCGATGCGCGTCGTCTTCGTCTGCGCACGAACCTCGAGATTTACTGGGACTCGATTGCGACGGCGGTGGGTGTGCCGGACGCGCGGCTGCGTACGACGCGACTCGCCCCCACGGTGGCGGATCTCCGCTTTCGCGGGTATTCACGCACGAATGCCGGCGTGCGCGACGCTCCCGAAGTGCCGGCGTACGAACGCGTGGCGAACGTCACACCGCGCTGGCGCGATCTCGTGGGCTACTACACACGATTCGGCGACGTGCGCGAGCTGCTGTCGGCCATCGAGGATCGCTACGTGATCATGAATGCCGGCGACGAGCTGCGACTGTCGTTTGACGCGCCGGCCGCGCCGGGCGACGGCTGGGCACGTGATTTCGTGCTGGTGGGGGACGGCTGGGTGAAGGACGGCGACTACAACACGAGCTACTCGAAGACGGTGCTGCCGCTGCCCGAGCACGGCACGGCGGACTACCACGCGACGTCGGCCGAGCCCGTGCTCTCGCGCGATCCGATCTACCAGCGGCATCAGGACGACTGGAGCCAGTTCCACACGCGGTACGTGGCGCCCGATCGGTTCGTCGCCGGGCTCGAGCGTCTCTCGCAGGCGCCACGCCGATGACGTCCCTTCGTCGCCAGCGCCTGTTGTGGTGTGTCTGGGCCACGATGCTCGTGAGCCTGCTCGTGGCCACGGTCGCCATCAACCGGTCGATCGTCGAGAGCCGCGTGACGCCGGGCGGCGGCGGCGCGACGCCCGCGTCGGCCACGCGTCACGGGCTGGCGCTCGCCGACGTCGCTGCGGCGCGCGGACTCGTGTTCACGCACCAGGCACCGGCGTTCGACGCGAAACTCGCGCACATCATGCCGCAGATCGCGGCGATGGGCGCGGCCGTGTCCGTGGCGGACTTCGATCGCGACGGCTGGCAGGATCTCTACGTCACCAATAGCGGCGAGAACAGCCTGAATGCGCTCTTCCGTAACAACGGTGACGGTACGTTTACCGACGTGGCGCGTGACGTCGGGCTCGCCGACGTGAATCGAGATGGCACCGGCGTGTCGATGGGCGCCGTGTGGGGCGACTTCGACAACGACGGGTTCGAGGACCTGTTCCTCTACAAGTACGGGCGGCCTGAGCTCTTCCGCAACGTCGACGGGCGGCACTTCGAGCGCGTGTCGGAACGCGCGGGACTGCCCGCGTGGGTGAACGCGGGGACGGCCATCTGGCTCGACTACGACCGCGACGGCTGGCTCGATCTCTTTCTCGGTGGCTACTGGCGCGAGGAGATCAATCTCTGGTCGCTGGACACCACGCGCATCATGCCGGAGAGTTTCGAGTATGCGGAGAATGGTGGGCGCAACTACGTATTCCGCAACCGTGGCGACGGCACGTTCGAGGAGACGTCGCAGGCGCTCGGCCTGACGTCGCGTCGCTGGACGCTGGCCGCAGCCGCGGCCGACATCTTCGGCTCGGGATATCCGGACCTCTTCGTGTCGAACGACTACGGCCTGTCCGAGCTCTATCGCAACGACGGCGGCAAGCGGTTCGTGGACGTCGGGCGCGACACGGGCGTCGGGCGCACGCCGAAGAGCGGCATGAACGCGTCGTTTGGCGACGTCTTCAACGACGGGCGTCTGTCGATCTACAAGACGAACATTTCCGAGCCCGGCGTCCTCGTGCAGGCCAACGATCTCTGGGTGCCGCGCATGGGACGGGGCAGCGCGGGGCTCGAGTACGAGAACCTCGCGACGGTGATGGGCGTCGATCTCGGCGGCTGGAGCTGGGGCGCACAGTTCGGCGATCTGAACAACGACGGCACGCAGGATCTCTATCTCGTCAACGGCTACATCTCGGCGGGTGAGCGCACGAGCTACTGGTACGACTTCGCGCAGATTGCCGTGGGACACAACCGCATCATCGGCGATGCCGTGAACTGGCCGGCGATGCG
>CAZVHY010000202.1:0-6225 GCA_964627115.1 uncultured Solibacteraceae bacterium
TCCGCGAAGTGGACCGAGCCATCTTCAGGTTCGACGATGACGGTCGTGTAGAAGATGAGGACCTGAATCGGTTCGGGCAGGTCGATGCGGCGGTTCGGTGTGCCGTTCATGGCGGCCGCGACGGCGTCGTGTGACCAGCCCGGCAAATCCGACAACACCCATTCAGCCAGGGCGGCAGGGTTCTCGACACGGATGCACCCGTGGCTGAAGTCGCGTCGCGATCGCGCGAACAGCTGCGTGGACGGCGTGTCGTGCATGTACACGTCGTGTTCGTTCGGAAACATGAACTTGACGAGTCCGAGTGAGTTCCGCGGGCCGGGCTGCTGCCGCAGGCGCACGCCACCCTGGCCGATGCGCGCGAGGTTTTCGGGTGTCGCGGCAAGTACAGGCGAGCGATCGCCGGGACCCGCGACAATCTCGAGGTTCTGCCGCGCGATGTACGACGCGTCCCGCCTGATGGCTGGCAGCATCTCGTTGCGCAGGATGGATGCGGGCACGTTCCAGTACGGCCGGAAGATCACGTGCTCCATCTGATCGGCAAACACCGGTGTCTGCGTGCGCAGCGCGCGGCCGACCACGACCTTCATCGACAACACCGGCGGCGCCACGCTCGGCAGGTGGTTCCAGGCCCAGAGGCGGAACATCGGTACGTTCACGACGATGACGCGCCCGCCGGCCAGGTCGGGAAGCCACCGCAGCCGCTCGAGCGCAAACTCGATCTGCCGTACGCGCTGCGACAGCGGGACGTCGAGCGCCGATCGTGTGGCCTGGCCGACGACACCGTCGGTGTCGAGACCGTGGCGCACCTGGAAACGACGGATGCCGTCAGCCAGTCTCTCGTCATAGATCGGTGAGGCAGGCAACGGTGCGTCGGCTGGCAGGTCGCCGATCGTGACGAGCAGGCGATGAAGCGTGACCGCGTCGGCGAACGCATCGCCTGGGCGCAGCGTGCTCGTGATGGCCGGTCGATCGCCGAACCGCGTGGCGAGACCGCGATAGTGCACGAGCGCGTCCCTGAGCAGCGCGTACTGCGCGAACGGCGGTGCGAGTGCGCGCGCGGTTTCTTCGAGGCGTCCCGTGGCCAGCGCCGCGCGTAAGTCGTGCGCCAGCACGTGACGGTCCACGGCCCCGCCGAAGGGCAGGCCGAGCGTGCGCGGATCCACGCGCCCGACGTGCAGGTGCCGGTAGTACCGGAGTACGGCCGCCGACAGACGTACGTCGAATGCCGCCGCGGCTGGCGGCGACACGCCCGGAAATGCGCCGGCCCGCGCGATGAGATCGGCGACGTCGTAATCGTTTGGATTCAGCCCATCGGCGCCGGCGCGTCCGAGCATCTCGATCGCGCGGCGGACCCACGGCCCGGGGGCGCCATTCGCCAGCCAGACGGGCTGGCCACTCGAGCCGTCATACAGCGTGGTGACTTCCTGCCGCTCCGCCGCCGGCCGGCCTGCAGTTGCCGCATCAATCTCGCGCGCGATGGCGGCGGCGATGGCGCCGTCTTGAACGGCCGTGCTGTCGTAGCCGGCGGGCTTTACGCCCGCCGGGGGAGCCATCGCGCCGGTCACCACCGCCGCAAAGACGAACAGGACGACCACGCTGATCGCGGTCGCGGATCTCGTCACTTGCGCACCCTGAGGATACGAAGTTCAGGCCCCGGCGTGTCGTTCGACGACGTGAAGATGGCAACTTGTTCGGTGTGCGTGAAGAGCGTCTGATAGGCCACGAACGCCTCGCGCGGTCCGCCAGTGGCGAAGGCCGTGCCGTAGCCCGCAGACGACGCAATCAGGTAGTCGACGTCGTCGGCCGCGTAGTCCGCGTACGTGCGCGTTATGAGTGAGGGCATGTGCGTCACGACGAACGTCGTGCCCGGCGGCTGGAACGCCTGCGCCTCGATGATGATGCGCGAACCGGCCGGCACGTGGCTCCGCACCCATTGATACGCACGGTCCATCGTGGTTTCGCGTCCGAGCATCGTCGTGAAGTCGATGCTCGCGCGCACGGGGACGATGAAGGCCACGACGACGAGCGCCGCTGTGGCCAGTTGCACCACCGGCGGTTTCACGCGCGTCTGGAGTAGGCGGGCCGCGATCATCGTGATTGCCGTGGCTGTGAGGATGGCCGCGAACGGCAGCAGCGGCATGAGGTAGCGGCCGTAGATCTGATAACTGCCGGCCATCACGTGAAAGTACACGACTGGAAACAGCACGAGGACGAGCCACCGCGCGCGATCCGGGCCGACCAACGCGCGCCAGATCGCACCGATGAGTCCGATCCCTGTCAGCCACAGCGCCGGCGTGCCGACCGCCAGTTGCAGGTGACGCAGGTAGATCGCCCAGCCGGGATCACCCCCACGTTCGCGCGCGAAGATGGCGGCGAGCCGTGCGTAGTCGTTGAGGAACGCCGGTAGATCGAGCAGCGCGTATGGCGTGCCCACGAGAAACGCCGCCAGCGCCGCCGCCACGATGAGCATCGTCCTCGTGACGCGCTCGCCGATGCGCCCGTTTCGCAGCCACGCCACGGCGACCGGCAGCAGGATGGCGATCAGGCCGTTGTACTTCGCCGACGCGGCCAGGCCCGCGGCCGCGCCAGCCAGGGCGAAGCGCAGGCGCGTCGGCTGTTCGGCGGCGACGAGTGTCAGCCAGAACGTCAGCGTTGTCAGGAACGCGGTCGGGACATCCGACAGGACGTAGTGCGATTCGCGCACGTGGTACGGAATCACCGCAAAGAGCGCGGCGGCGAAGAGGCCCGTGGCGCGCCCCCACCGGCCGCCGGCGAGGTAGACGAGCCAGATCGTGGCCGTACCGAACGCGGCCGTCAGCATGCGGCCGTTCAGGTACATGTCGGCCGGGCCCACCTGGTCGAGGTTGCGCCACAGGCCGTCCATCGCCCCGGCAAGGAACGTGACGCAGGCCACGATCATGTGCAGGTAGATCGTGAGGCTGGGCCAGTCGAAGAACCGCGGGTTGAAGTCGCCGGTCTTCATCATGGCGACGGCCCGTTCCATGATCTGCGGCTCGTCGATGCCGACCGCGTGCGGGATGCCGGCGTCGAGATGCTGGAAGCGGAACCAGCCGCCCACGGCGACGATGAAGAGGGCCAGCAGGACGTCGCGACGTGCGGTCGTATCGGTCATGCCACCCGCGTCAGCGCGCGGCCGGCTCCTGTTGCGTCAGGCAGTGCAGCGTGCCGAGTCCGAGCACCAGGTCCACGGCGTGCAGGCCCACGACCTCGCGGTCTGGAAACAGATCGGCCAGGATGCCGAGCGCCACGCGATCGTTCGGGTCGTTGAACGTCGGGACCACCACGACGCCGTTCGCAATGTAGAAATTCGCGTAGCTGGCCGGCAGCCGGTCGCCATGCCAGAACACGGGCGCCGGGAACGGCAGTTCGACGACGCGCAGCGGGCCGACCTCGGGATCGCGCGCCGCGGCCTCGAGACGACGGACGTTGTCGAGCGAGCGTTCGTGATTCTCGTCAGCCGGATCGCGCTCGACGGCCAGGACGACGGTGTCGGGCGCGATGAAGCGGGCGATGTCGTCGATGTGACCGTGCGTGTCGTCGCCGACGCAGCCTTCACCCAGCCAGATGGTGCGGCGTGTGCCGAGCCAGCGTGCGAAGAGCGTCTCGTAGTCAGCGCGCGTGAGGCCGGGATTGCGGACCTGCACGTCGGTCAGCAGCCATTCCTCGGTGACGAGCAGCAGTCCGCGGCCGTTGGTTTCGATGCCGCCGCCCTCGAGCACCAGCCGATCGTTCGAGCCCGGCCGCTTCGGTTCGATGCGCGGCAGGCCGGTGATGGCCTCGATGGCCGGGCCGACGCCGATGTCCTGCTGCCAGTTGTCGTACTTCGACCAGCCGTCGAACGCCCAGTTGAGGAGCGTCACGCGGCCGGCCACATCGTGGACGGCGGTTGGTGCGCTGTCGCGCAGCCAGACGCGATCGGTCGGCACCACGTGCAGCCGCACGCGGTCGAACGGCACGCGGTGCGCGGCCAGCGCTTCACGGGCCGCGTCGCGCACGTCGTCGGAGTGACAGAGGATCTCGACCGGTTCGTGCCGCGCGACGAGGCGGGCGATTTCGGCGTAGACCCAGGGGATTGCCGCAATCTTGCCGGGCCAGTCCGGTTCGTGGTGCGGCCAGCTGATCCAGGTGGCGCGGTGCGGCTCCCACTCGGCCGGCATGCGCAGCGGAGCCAGGGGCCCGTTCATGCGCCGAGGTAGCGCCGCAGGATCGGACCGTACGCGTCGATGCGGCGATCGCGGAGGAACGGCCAGTTGCGCCGGGTGGATTCGATGAGCGCGGGATCGCACGTGGCAACCAGCACGGCTTCGTCCTCACCGGCTTCGGCCACGACGCGGCCGAACGGATCGGCAATGAACGAGTGTCCGAAGAAGGTGATGCCGTCCGTGCCGGCTTCCTCTTCGTGGCCGATGCGGTTCGGCGAGGCGACGTACACGCCGTTCGCAATGGCGTGCGCGCGCTGCATCGTCTGCCACGCCTCGACCTGCGCGCGGCCCCATTCGGCTTTTTCCGACGGGTGCCAGCCGATGGCCGTGGGATAGAAGAGGACCTCGGCGCCCATGAGCGCCGTGATGCGGGCGGCTTCCGGGTACCACTGGTCCCAGCAGATCAACACGCCGATGGTGGCGTAGCGCGTGTTCCACACGCGGAAGCCGGGCGTGTCGACGGCACTGCCGGCCACCGGGCCGTCGCCCGGCGTGAAGTAGAACTTCTCGTTGAAGAGCGGGTCGTCCGGAATGTGCATCTTCCGGTACGCGCCGAGCAGGGTGCCGTCGGCGTCGATGACGGCCGCGGAGTTGCGATAGACGCCGGCCGCTTCGCGTTCGAAGAACGGCACGACGAGCACCACCGCCAGTTCGGCGGCCAGCCGCCTCAACCGTTCGACCGTGGCGCCGGCGAGCGGTTCGGCGATGTTGAACCGGTCGTGATCCTGGCGCTTGCAGAAGTACGGCGCGTTGAAGAGCTCCTTGAGGCACACGATCTGTGCGCCGCGCGCCGCGGCCGCGCGCACGAGCGTTTCGGCCCGGTCGACGTTGGCCGGCAGATCGGGTGTCGCGTGGTCCTGAATGATTCCAACGGTAAACGGCGACGACATGACAGTCGAAGGTAACACGGGGGGACAGGTGCGAGGGTGCGACGGTGCGAAGGTGCCAGGGTGCGTACGCCTCGCGCCTTCGCACCACGCACCCTCGCACGGCGCACCTTGGTACCGTCGCACCCTCGCACCCTCGCACCTTCGTACTTGTCCCCCCTCTCCCCGCTCGGGAAAATCCGCTGATTTCTGATTGATGCGGCGTCGAAAACGGCAAAAAGCAGGGTAAACTAGCGCCGCTGTCCGGCTGGCACAAGGCCGCTCGGGCAAATCAGCCTGATTACAGGGACCCTCACATGGCAAAGACCGCAAAGAAGAAACCGTTCAAGGCCTCACCGGCATCGTCGCGTCGTTCGAAGGGCGATCTCGTGAAGGAGATCGCGGGCGCGACCGAGCTCAAGAACAGCAAGGTCAAGGAAGTGTTCGATGTGCTGACGGCGATCATCGCCGCCGACCTCGGCAAGAAGGGCGTTGGCGAGTTCAACTTCAACGGCCTGATGAAGCTGAAGACGGTGAACAAGCCGGCCACGAAGTCGCGCAAGGGCCGCAACCCGTTCACGGGCGAGGAGATCACGATCAAGGCGAAGCCCGCCAGCAAGAAGGTGCGTGTGCGTGCGCTGCGATCGCTGAACGGTCTCATCTAGACTGCCGCGTCGGGGGCGACCTGGCCGTCTGGGCCGGGTCGCTTTCGGTGTCCATCGTCGCCGGATCCCCTCTTGCCGGCCGACGTCTGCTGCGCCACCGCGGCGCGGCGTAGCTGTTGTCGTCTCACCCCACGCGCTCGACCGTCAGCCCCTCATCTCCTTCTTTCACCACGTGCCGGTGTCCAGCCGCGCACGTCAGTTCGGTGCCCGCGGCCGTTGCCGACTCGTGCGTGACCGTCATGCCCGCGCCGCAACTGTGATCCCGGCACGTGAAGAACGTCAGTTCGCCGACGATATCCGGCGTCAGCGGACCGGTCAGCCGTTGTTTCCAGGCGCGTCCGCACGGGAAACACAGGTAGTGCGATGTGTCGGGCGTGGTGTTGAAGTGATCGCCACGCTTGTGCGCGCCCACGCCGCTCGTCGAGCCGAACGCAAACGCGAGCGGGTCGTCGCAGTCGGGACAGGTCAGCG
>CAZVHY010000203.1:0-6205 GCA_964627115.1 uncultured Solibacteraceae bacterium
GTCGCCCCGAACGAGAACTGCTTGCTCAGCGCGAAGTCCACCTGCCAGAAGTTCGGCCCGCGGACGCTGTTGCGCGCCGCGTTGCCGAACGGCTGCGAGAAGTCCGTCGGCGCCGTCACACAGTCCGTGTTGAAGTAGCTGGTGATGGTGCGATCGCCGTACGGGTTGCACGTGACGTTCGGGCGATAGATGTTCGCGCCGCGGAAGTCCTGCGTGATGCCCGACACCGACGCGCGCGTGTTGGGCGTGTAGGTGAACGTCACCGGCTCACCGGAGGTCACCGTGTTGATGGCGGCGATCTGCCAGCCGCCGGCCACCGCGTCGAGCCACGCCGGCGCGTTGCTGCCCCACGCCCGGTTGCGGCCGAACGGGACGTTGAACACCACGCTCGTCGTGCTGTTGAGCGGCTGGTCATAACCCGACGTGCCGTAGTCGGCGTTCATGTCGTAGAAGTTCTGCGGCGCGGGCGCGTTGCCGTTCGAGTTCTCGAGCGATCCGGCGCCGTTGTCCTTCGCCTTCGACAGCGTCAGCGCGCTCGTGATCGCCAGACTGTTCGACAGGCGCCAATCGAGCTTCGCCTGGAAGGCGTTGTAGCGCGACTTGCCGCCGTTGAACGCGTAGGTGATGTCGCCGAACTGCGGAATCGGCCGGCGATCCTGCAGCTCGATCGTGCCCGCTGCGTTGTTGGGCAGCGCCTGGTTGTAGTTGGCGAACAGCAGCGCGCCGTCCTGGCGGTTACCGACGTAGGCGAGATCCAGGATCATGCCCCGCCGCAGTTCCTGCTGCACCGAGACGTGCCAGCTCTGCACGGACGTCGAGTGGAAGTCCTTCGGCATGTAGGTGATGTTCGCCGCCGCCGGGTTGAACTTGCTCGGGTCGGTGAAGTCGGCCGGATACCCCTGCTGCGTCGTCCGGAACGTCGGCAGCTGCGGGTTGGTCTGCACCTGCACGGCGTTGATGACCTGCGGGCCGTTGATCGCCAGCAGGTTGCCGCCGCCGGCGCGGTGGAAGTGCACATAACTCACGCCGTAGCCCGAGCGAACGACGGTTGACGGCGAGACGGTGTAGGCCAGACCGAGACGCGGGCCGAAGTTGTTGCGATCGGGCCTGATGGTGGATCGATCTTCGACCGAGCCGTCCTTCGCCAACACCATCGTCAGCGTGCCGGGATCGAAATTCGAGAGGACGTTGTTGGCGTCCCACTGCGGCGTCGCGTACTCGTAGCGCAGCCCGGCGTTGACCGTCAGCCGATGGTTCACGCGGATATCGTCCTGCAGATAGAGAAAGTGCATCTGCTGCCGGACGTCGGCCACGAGGATGTTGCTCAGCCCGAACTGACTGCGCATGCCGAACATGAAGTCCGCGAGGTTGTAGAGGTTGTTCGCGGTGGCTCCCGCCGGGCGCGAGAACTGGCCCGAGTACAGGTCGTTGCCGTACAGCGGGTTGACGTCCTGCACCTGCGTCGCGATGTGTTGGAACTCGTAGCCGACCTTGAACGACTGCCGGCCCTGGCGCCAGCTGTAGTTCACCTTCGGATTCCACGTTTCCGGCCACTGCCACTGCGGGTTGGTCGCCTGACGGCCGAGTGCCGTGTACCCCGTGATTGACGTCGTCGGCAGGCCACCCGCGACGCGCGGATCGGTCGGCAGGCCCGAGATGCCGTACGCCTCGAGCGCACCCGGCGAGCCGAGTCCGGGCGGGTTCTTGCCGGCCTCGGTCCGTGACCAGCCGAACCGCATCTCGAGGAGCGACGCCGGCGTCGGCATGTAGGTCGCACCAAACGCGAGCTGCTTGCTCCGCACGTACGTGTCACCGTTGCCCGCACCGCCAGATGGCAGCGGTAGACCCGGAGACTCCCGGCGCGTGAAGTCGCGAATGCCGACGCGGCCGAACACCGACAGACGATCGTTGACGCGGCCGTCGATCTTCACGCCGCCCTTGTTCTGGTTGTCGTTGTTGACCGCCAGCGTGCGGTAGTTGTTGCTCGTTCCGCTCGTGTCGGGTGCCGGCAGCCCGGCAAGCACCTTCTGCGCGTGCGCTTCCATCGGAATGGGCGTACCGGCCGGATAGGTGATGCCCGTGATCGGATGGCGCACGTCCACCGTCAGGATGCCCTGGCGCTGCTCCAGCGTCGGGATGGTCGACGTGGCCGTGCTGCTGCGGTTCCACTTCAGCCCCTCGTAGTCCCCGAAGAAGAAGACGCGGTTACGCACGAGCGGCCCGCCGAAGACGCCGCCGTACTGGTGACGATCGAACTGCGGTTTGCCGGCAGCCGGGACGAAATAGCCGGCCGACGTGAGCGCCGTGTCGCGGAAGTACTCCCAGGCGTTGCCCGTGAAGCGATTGCTGCCGCTGCGGTACGACGCGTTGATCGTCGCGCCGCCGGCGCGGCCGTACTCCGCGCTCATGTTGTTGGTGACGACCTGGAACTGGTCCACCGCATCGGGCGCCGGGTTCATGATCTGGTTGGAGTAGCCCTGGTTGCTGGTGCCGTACGAGTTGTTGTCGACACCGTCAATCAGGAAGTTGTTGAACGTGCTGCGCAGGCCGTTGACGTTGAACGAGCCTTCGCGCGACGCGCCGATCGGCCCCTGGCGCACGCCCGTCGTCAGGAGCGCCAGCGACGTGTACTCGCGGTTGAGCATCGGCAGCGCCTGCAGCGCCTCGCGCCGGACCGTCGTGCCGCGCTGGCTGGTATCGGTTTCGAGCCGTGCCGAGGCCGACGCCACCTCGATGGTCTCGGTAAGCGCGCCGATCTCCAGCGTCAGGTCGACGCGCTGGCGCGTGCCGATCGCCACGGTCACGTTGTCGGCCAGGGCAATCGAGAATCCTTCCTTCTCGGCCGTGAGCAGATACGTGCCGAGGCGCACGGTGAAGAACTCGAAGTTGCCCGTGGCGTCGGTCGTCGTCGTCGCCGACACGCCAGTGCCGGTGTTGGTGAGCACGACCTTGGCGCCGCCGACAGCGGCACCGGACCTGTCGCGGACGCTGCCGACGACTGACGACGTTTCGAACTGCGCGACCGCGGCGGCCGGAAGGACGAGGATCAAAGCAAGAAACAATACGTAGGACCGGACGATTCTGAGCATTCCACTCTCCGTCCGCCGAGACTACCGATGGCACGTATCCGATCCGTAACGCCATCATCACAAGTAGGAAAACGAACGGCCGCGCACGCACGCGTCATCGCGCCGTTGCACACGCCTGATAGAGTGCCGCTGATGACTCCCACGCGCGTTCTTCGCTCCCTTGCTGTTGCCGCGCTTCTCGCGGCTGGACTTCACACCGCCACCACGGCGCAGTCGCCGCCCGCTACCGATCGCGGCAAGATTCTCATCGCACACCGCGGCGCCTCCGCCTACGCGCCCGAACACACGCGTGCGGCCTACGAACTGGCTATCGCGCAGGGCGCCGACTACGTCGAGCAGGATCTGGCGGTCACGAAGGACGGTGTGCTCGTCTGCATCCACGATGTCAGTCTCGAACGCACGACGAACGTGGCGACGGTGTTCCCCGATCGCTTCACGACGGACGCCGAGGGCCGCCGGCGCTGGTACGTTGCGGACTTCACGCTGGCCGAGATCAAGCGGCTCGATGCCGGAAGCTGGTTCGATCCGACGTTCTCGAGCGAAACCCTCCTGACCTGGGACGAAGCCGTCGACGTCGTCTGGGGACGCGCGGGTATGTATCCCGAACTCAAGGACGCGGCGTTCTACCGCGAGCGCGGCGTGAACATCGTCGACGTGTTTGCCGCCGCGCTCGAACGGCGCGGGCTGCCGTGGACGACGCCGGTACGCGGCCGCGCGCCGCTGGCCGTGCAGTCGTTCGACGAGCAGGCCGTGCGTGATGCCGCGCGCCTGTTGCCCGGCGTGCCGCGCACGTTCCTGATCAGCGGTCGCGCGGGCGCGGAGAAGTGGTTCTCGGGCCCCGCCGCGGTGAAGGCTGCCGCCGCGTTCGCAACCGACCTCGGCCCCAACAAACGGATTCTCGAGGAGAAGCCGGAAATCACCGCCTGGGCGCGCGAGGCCGGCCTCACGGTGACGGTGTGGACCGTGTCGTCACTGCCGCAGAAAACCGCGACGCCCGCGATCTCAGCCGAAATGCGGCGTCTGCTCTACGACCTCGGTGCTGACGCGCTGTTCACCGACAACCCCGACCAGTTTCCGCGGAGGTAGCCGGAAGGCGGGGAGGCTGCAGGCTGGGAGGAGACCGGGAGGCTGGATGGCCTCCGCGCTCCACACGAAGGCAGCAGCGGAGCCCCGGGGCTTCAGCCCCGGGGAAGGCAGCGAAAGCGGCGGACTCGCGCCCTACCGCGACGCCGCCGCTACCGCGGCCGCGATCCGCGCCGCAGCCTCGACCACCGGCACGCGCTCGACGTCTGTCGACGTCCGCGCCTTCAGCTCGACGATGCCGTCCTTCAGCCCCTTGCCGCCAATCGTCAGGCGCAGCGGGATACCGATGAGATCGGCGTCCTTGAACTTCACCCCCGGCCGCTCGACGCGGTCGTCGATGAGCACGTCGGCGCCCGCACCTTCGGCAGCATCAGCGAGCGCGCGCGCGAGCGTCATCGCCTCGTCCATCTGCGGATCCAGCACGACGATCAGCACCTGGAACGGCGCGATGGCCCAGGGCCACGAAATGCCGTTCTCGTCGTGGCACTGCTCGATGACGGCCTGCAGCGTGCGGCTGATGCCGATGCCGTAGCAGCCCATCACCATGAAGTGCGACTGCTTCTGATCGTCGGTGAACACGGCGCCGAACTTCTCTGAGTACTTCGTGCCGAGCTTGAAGATGTGGCCGACCTCGATGCCACGCCGCACCTGGAGCGGCTGGCCGGTCTTCGGATCGGGTTCCCCGGGACGCACGCGACGGAAGTCGCCAAACGCCGTAATCGCGAGGTCGCGGCGCACGTTGACGTGACGCACGTGGAAACCGTCACGATTCGCGCCCGTCACGCCGTTGCCAACGAGGCGGACGGCGTGATCGGCAAACACACCGGCGAGCGCGGCGGCGTTGCGAATGGTGCCGTTGACCGCGCCGAGACTGCCGGGCAGCGCGCCCATCACCGGTTCAATCTCCGCTGGTTCGGCCGGCCGCACGACGCCAAAGCCGAGACTGCCGAGCTTGGCCTCCTCGAGCTCGTCGTTGCCGCGAAGGATGACAACAAACGGACGGCCGTCGCCGATGTAGACGAGCGTCTTGAACTGCGCCGAAGCCGCGATGCCGTACGGCTCGGCCTCGAGTGCGGCAATCGTCACGACACCGGGCGTCGGGAACGTCTCGACCGGCCCGATCGGCGGCGCGTCGGCGAGATCGGCCGGTACGAGCGCGCTCGTGGCCTTCTCGCGGTTGGCCGCGTACCCGCTCGCCTCGTTGTAGATGATGTCGTCGTCACCAATCTCGGCCGGCACCATGAACTCGTGCGAGAAGCTGCCGCCCATGACGCCCGTGTCGGCCTCGACCGCAATCGCTGTCACGCCAATGCGGCGGAAGAAGCGCTCGTACGCGTCCTTCATCGCGAAATAGCTCGTGATGGCCGCGTCGTCGGACACGTCGAACGAGTACGCGTCCATCATCACGAACTCGCGCGCGCGCATCAGGCCGTAACGCGGGCGGATCTCGTTCCGGAACTTCGTGCCGATCTGGTAGAAGTTCTTCGGCAGATCTCGATAGCTCGTGATGGCGGTCTTCACGAGCGGCGTGATGACCTCTTCGTGCGTGGGCCCGAGCACGAACTCCGGATCGGCCGATGGCCGCTGCCCTGCGCCAGCGCTGTCGGCGCGGAACATGATCTCGCGGGCGGCATTCCAGCGCGGGCCCTGCTGCCAGTTCTCGGCCGGATGCACGTGCGGCATCTGCAGCTCGATGGCGCCCGCCGCGTCGAGCTCCTCGCGGCAGATCTGCGTGAGCTTGTGCAGCGTCCGCAGGCCGAGCGGCATGTAGGTGTAGAGTCCGCCGCCGAGCTTGCGGACGAGACCGGCGCGAACGAGGAGCCGATGCGACGCGATTTCGGCGTCGGCAGGGCTTTCCTTGAGCGTGGGGATGAAGAAGCGGGACCAAAGCGTCATGCAGCCGACGATCTTGGCCGGTTTCGGCCGACATCGCAATAGAAACGAGCGAGTCTGGTATGCTGCGAAGACCGTCGCGCACGTGAGCGACGTTTGAATCAGGCTTCAAAGCGACCACTGCCCCGCCACGCGGGGCC
>CAZVHY010000204.1:0-6188 GCA_964627115.1 uncultured Solibacteraceae bacterium
GTGGGCCGACACGTGTGCGATGCGCACGCGCGCGCGCGGCACGCGGGCCTGGAGCTCGGCCTCGCGGTCGAGATACACGCGCTCGAACAACCAGCGCGGCCCTTCGCGGTTCCAGCAGTCGCGCGGATGACAGGCGAGAACGAGTACGCCGGCCGCACCGCTGCGCAGCAGACGTTCGATCACCGACGTGTGCAGGTTGCCGGCGCACGTGACGGGACGGAATGCCGCCCCCTCCTCTTCGAAGACGTTCGCGAATCGTCCCGACCCATGGTCGCACCCGATGACGACCACGCCCGAGGGTGGTAGGGCCGCCTCCTGGAGGAACGCGTTCACGAGGGAGAGCTGGTCGCGGCCGGTGCGTCCGGGTGGCCCGACGCCCATCGGCGCGCACGATCCGGCGCAGATGCCGCAGCTCACGCAGAGCGACGGATCCACGCTGGCGACCAGCGTCGGCCGATCGTCGGAGCGCGGCACCATGGTGATCGCACCGTAGGGACAGTCGATCGAACACTGCGTGCAGCCCGTGCACACGTCCTCGTCGACGACCGATGCCGGCAAGGCGGCCGCGCCTCGTCGCTTCGCCAGCAGCGGCCAGACGAGCAGGACCAGGAATGCGCCGGTGAGGGCCAGCAGGACCCATCCGCCCGGCCACGATTCGGTCAGCGGCACCCAGAAGGCCACGAACAGATCGAACGGCACGTCGCCGGTGTGGACGAACGGCGAGGCCTTGGGCGCCATCGCGACCGGCCGGATCACGGCCGCCACGGTCAGCAGCCCGATGACGGCCCACATCAGGCGCCGCGGCGGCAAGATCCCGGGCCGTTGCAGCCGCTTGATGTGGAGCCAGAACACGACACCCATGCCGAGGGGAATGCCGATGTGCGCGAAGAGGGTGATGAAGAAGAAGACGCTCGGCATGGGCCGCTCGCCCGTGAACGCGCGGCTGACCGGTTCGGACAGCACGGGCAGGGCATCGGCCATGCGCGCGCCTTCGCGTGCGAGGCGTTCGCCGAGCGTGTCCCACACCATGACGTAGCCGCTCCAGGCGGCCAGCAGCATGAGCAGCACGAGGATGGCGCCGCTGGCCCACGCGAGCGTGCGCGCACCCCAGCTGCGCGCCTGCGCGAACATGCGGAACGCGTGAATCGCGGTGAACACGACCGCGGCGTCCGTCGCGTAGCGATGGAGTCCGCGCACCCAGTTGCCGAACCACGGATCGGCGGTGATGCGGTCCACCGACTCCCACGGTTCACCGACGCGATAGAACAGCAGCAGCCAGAGCCCCGTGGCGACCAGTGTCACGTACAGCGCGACGACGATGGTGCCGCTCTGGTACAGCGGATTGAAGCGCCAGCCGTACCAACGCGTGAAGAGGGCGTCGGCGCGTGTCAGCAGGGCGAGAGAGAAGCGTTCGAGAGCGTGCAGCATCGTGGAAACCGGACGCGGCCGTCGCTCAGCGTTCGACGGTCGCGGCGATCGTCGCCATCACGTAGACGGCGTGAAGGCGCGCGCCGGGCGTGGCCGCGCGCAGAAAGGCGCCAGGCATGACGCAGCCGTACCCCGCGGCCATCTGGACACGGGACGTCAGGGCGCGGGATGTCTGGATATCGAGGCCCTGCCCGACGTGGCGGCCTGGCGCGCCGTCCGGCACGCGGGCCACAGCTGCGCCTGCGGTGTTGTAGAGCGCGTCGGTGGCGCTCGCCAGCCACCAGGAGTGGTAGGCAACCGTCACGGGCAGCGGCACGGCCGTCACGTCGATGGCCGCACGCGCATGGTGAAGGTTGCGCCAGCCAATCTGATCGGCGAGGCCGTACTTGTCGTGTGGTGTCGGGTAGAGCGGGTCGAACGTCTCACGACGGCCGTCGCCGGCGGTGCGATCGCCGGAGGCGTAGTTGTACTCGGCCACGACCCGCACGTGGTCGCGCACGGGCGTGCGGACGCGTACGTGCTGTGCTCGAGCGCGATGGTCGTCGCGCTCGAGCGTGCCGCGCTGGACCACGGACTCGATGTCGTAGTCGGTGCGACCGGCGATCCGGCCGGCAAGCCGCACGCCGGTGGTCGTCAGTCGCGATCGGCCGGCACCCGCGCGGTCTTCGCGCCAGAGGACATACGGTTCGAGTGTCGCGTCCGGCACCACGCGCGTCGTCGAGCCGTAGACACCGTGGAAGCGATTGCCGAACCCGCCGCGGTCCCACTCGTCGGCGCGGATGCGCACGACCGACGACGCGAATCCGTCCACGCGAAGGCCAGGACGACGAAACGTCACACGCGCGGCATCGAAGGACCGGGCGGCGTTCGCCCAGTTGACGTGCCCGACGAGCCGCTGCTCGCCGAACACCAGTTCCTGACGTCCCAGCGTGACCACGAGCGGCGACGATGCCGGCCCGAGCTCGGCCTGGGCGATGCGCAGATCGAGCGGGGCGGAGAATGGCGTCCCGGTCGGTCCGATCGCCTTGCCGGCCACGCGTGCGTCCTGGACCTGCACGGTGGTGCGAAGCCACGACGTCGGCCGCGCGGCGACGCTGACACGCAGTCGCGACAGCCAGAACACGTCGTCGCGGTCGCCGGTGAAGCCGATGGATTGGAGCGACTCCATCCGCTCGCGGAACTCGACGCGAAGCGACAGGCGGGCGGGTGGCGCCGTTTCGGACGCACGCGGCGCGGGGGCGGATTGCGCGAGGGCCGGGCGAACTGCCGCGACCGTCGCCAGGCACGTGATGGCGACAAGGGCCATCCGGCATCGACGCAGGAGAAGCACGAGGCGAGTGTGTCAGCGGGCCGGGCGGGGCTCTATGACAACCGTCATATCGTCGTCCGCGCCCCGGCAGTATCGTCGGCGCCATGACGACACCCACCACCCCAGCGCCCCCTGACGATCCCATCCCCCTCGGTCAACGCGTGTTCGACAACATGTTTCTGCTGCTGGCGGCGGGCATGCTGATCATGCTGCTGCTCTACACGGGCTGGGGGCTCTGGGAAATCCTGAGTCTGCCGGTCGCCCCCCTTCCCTGAGGCCCATCATGACCGAGACACACACAGGACTGGATTGTCCGAAGGGCAACTGGTGGAAGCCGGCACACAAGTCGGAGAAGGTCTGGGTTTCGATCGCGTTCGTCTGGTGTCTGGTGCTGTTCGCCATGATGCCGATCTGGCACTGGAAGGGTGGCCAGAATCCGTCGGGCATCCGCAGCAAGGTGGAGCCGGTCGCGTTCATGGAGCGCGTGCAGCAGTTCATCACCGACTATCAGGTGGATGAGGATCGCGGCATGCCGATCGTGGCGCCGCCGCCGGGCGCCGACATCTATCTGGCGGCGTTCTCGTTCCAGTGGATGCCGATTCTGAAGCTGCAGAAGGACGTCGAATACACCCTGCACCTGTCGTCGATCGACGTCAACCACGGCTTCTCGCTCTATCCGCTCAACGTCAACTTCCAGGTCGTGCCGGGGTACGACTACGGGCTCAGGGTTACGCCGAACGCCTCGGGTGACTTCCGGATCATCTGCAACGAGTTCTGCGGTATCGGCCACCACGTCATGGTCGGTCGCATCATCGTCGAGGACGGACCTGTGACGGCATCGGCGTCGGTGGGAGGTGGGCGATGACAACTGCGGATACTGGTTTCCGAACGTGTCCGGCCACCGGCCGGCGCATCGATCTGTCGGCCGAGTTGCTCATCAAGGTCCACGCGGTCAGTTCCGTGGTGGCGCTGCTCATCGGCGCCATTGCGGCCGTGGGGCTCGTGCTGACGCGCTGGCAGGCCGTGCACCTGCTGCCGGCCGACTGGTTCTATCGCATTCTCGGCGTGCACGGCATGAGCATGCTGATTTTCTTCATCATCTTCTTCGAGATGGCCGTGCTCGTCTTCGCGAGTACGGTGCTGCTCAACGCGCGGCAGACGGCGCTGAAGACGACCTGGGCCGCCTACGGGCTGATGCTGGCCGGCGCGCTGCTGGTCGAGTGGATGATGTGGTCGGGCCGCGCCGACGTGCTGTTCACGTCGTACGTGCCGCTGCGGGCCGATCCGAACTTCTACCTGGGCGTCATCCTCTTCGCGGTCGGCGCGCTGGTCACCGTCGGCGTGTTCTTCGCGAATCTCGTCGTGGCCAAGCGCGAACGGCGGTACGAGGGATCGGTGCCGCTGGTCGTCTACGGCGCCATCACGGCGGCCATCATCGCGGTGATCACGCTCGTGCACGGCGCGGCGATCTACATCCCGACGTATCTCTGGTCGCTCGGATTGATGGAGGTCGACCCGCAGGTGTACCGGATGATCTGGTGGGCGCTGGGGCACTCGTCGCAGCAGATCAACGTGGCGGCCATGGTGGCCCTCTGGTACATGCTGGGCGCGCTGACGGTGGGGTCGGTCGTGCTGAACGAGAAGATCAGCCGGTCGGCGTTCGTGCTCTACATCCTGTTCATCTCGATGGCCTCCGCGCACCACCTGCTCGTGGATCCGGGCATGGGACCGGCGTGGAAGATCGTCAACACGAGCTACTTCATGTACATGGCCGTGCTGGCATCGATGATCCACGGGTTCACCGTGCCGGCCGGGCTCGAGCTCGGCATGCGGCTGCGCGGGTATACGCACGGCATGTTCGACTGGCTGCGGCGCGCGCCCTGGGGCGATCCGGGTTTCAGCTCGCTCGTCTTCTCGGTGGTGGTGTTCGGCTTCGTCGGCGGCATCACGGGCGTGACGATCGGCACCGAGCAGATCAACATCATCGTGCACAACACGCTGCGCGTGCCCGGCCACTTCCACTCGACGGTCGTGAGCGGCACGGCCATGGCGTTCATGGGCGCGACCTACTACCTGATTCCGCTGGTCTTCCAGCGGAAGGTCGCGTTCTGGCCGCTGGCCAAGATCCAGCCGTACCTGTTCGCGGGCGGCATGCTGATCTTCACGCTGTCGATGACGTTTGCCGGCAGCTTCGGCGTACCGCGCCGGCACTGGGACATCAGCTTCAGCGGCGCGCCACACGACGTGCAGTTCAACCCGATCGTCGACGCCATCCTGGCCGTCGTCGCGCTCGGCGGACTGATGGCGGCCACCGGTGCGTTCATCTTCATCGCCATTGCGGTCAAGTCGGTCTTCTTCGGGGAGAAGCTCGAAACGATTACGCAGGGCGTGGCGATGGTCGGCGTGCCGCAGGGCCTGACGCACCCGCCGGTGCACGCGCCCGACGTGGACCAGCGCAACGCGGACCTGCACCACAGCTCGCGCGGCATCATGGGACCGGCGCCGGGCACGATCGTGCTGGTCTTCGTGTTCCTGGTGGCGTTCATCGTCTACTTCTACGCGAACTGGAAGGTGCTGTCGTTCCTCTGGAGGATTGGATGACATCGGCGGCCCGCGGCGCGGCAGCGATTGCCGCGCTGCTGTTCATCGTGCTGATTACGGCGTCCTGGTGGGCGCTGGCGTTGTGGCCGGTCGACACGGCGGCCCCGGAGTGGTTCCTGCGCACGCGGGAGGTCTGTTTCGGCTCGACGGCCGACAGCCTCCCGAATGCCGGGGGCTGGATCCTGCTGATTGGACAACCGATCGGCATGGTGGCGCTGCTGGCCGTTGTCTGGCCCGCGGACCTGCGCGCGGGCCTGCGGGGCGTGATGAGCCGCGTGTCCGGGCAACTGGCGGCCGGTGCGGTCGTGGCGGCGCTGGTGGCCGGTGTGGGCGGCGTGGTCGTGCGCGTGTCGGGCGCGGGCGTCGAGACGTTCTCGGCTGGCACGCTGCGCGATCGCGCGGCCGAGTTGACACGCATCGACAACGCGCCGCCGGCGATGTCACTCGTCGATCAGGACGGGCGAACCGTGACGCTCGCGGACTTCCGCGGGCGTCCGGTGCTCGTGACATTCGCGTTCGCGCACTGCGAGACGGTGTGTCCGCTGGTCGTCTCGGACGTCAACACGGCGGCCGCGCGGTTGTGGCAGGAAGAACCCGCCGTGCTCGTCATCACGCTCGATCCGTGGCGCGATACGCCAGGCCGGCTGTCGGCCATGGCCCGGGCGTGGCAGTTGACGGGCGATGCCCGCGTGTTGTCGTCCGACGATGTGATGGCGGTCGAGCGTGTGCTCAACGCGTGGCGCATCCCGCGTATCCGCAACGAGAAGACAGGCGACGTGTCGCACCCGTCGCTCGTCTACGTCATCGGCCGGGACGGCCGCATCGCCTACGCGCTGCCCGGCGGCGTGGA
>CAZVHY010000205.1:0-2060 GCA_964627115.1 uncultured Solibacteraceae bacterium
TGTAGCCTTCCAGCCTTTTTTCCGCTACCATAACCAATTGCACTTGAACCGGTTAGCCCGTTCGGGCCCCGGTCTGGTCGACTTAAACGCCGGTCATGTTCGAATCGCTCAGCACCCGTCTGCAGGACGTCTTCAAGTCGCTCCGCGGTGAGGCTCGTCTCACCGAGGCGACCGTTGACGCGGCGCTGCGCGAAATCCGGCTGGCGCTGCTCGAAGCCGACGTCAACTTCCGCGTCGTCAAGGCGTTCATCGAACGTGTGCGGGTGAAGGCGGTCGGCGATGAAGTGCTGAAGAGCCTCACGCCGGACCAGCACGTCGTGCGCATCGTGCGCGACGAGATGCTGGCGCTGTTTGGCGATGCGGCCGGCGGGCTGCCGCCGGTGCAGAAGTCGCCGCGCGTCATCCTGATGCTCGGGCTTCAGGGATCGGGCAAGACCACCTCGTCGGCCAAGCTGGCGCGGCTGCTGGCCAGGCAGGGACGTCACACGATGCTCGTGTCGACCGACGTCCGGCGTCCGGCCGCGATCGAGCAGTTGTCGGTGCTCGCCAATCAGATTGGTGCGCGCGTGCACAACCCGGCGGGTGAGATGGATCCGGTGGTGCGCGCGAAGGGCGCACTCACGGAGACGAAGAACCTCGGGTTCGACACGCTGATCGTCGACACCGCGGGCCGTCTGCACATCGACGACGACCTGATGGGCGAGCTCGAGGCCATCAAGGCCGCGGTCGAACCCACGGATCTGCTCTACGTGGCTGATGCGATGACCGGGCAGGACGCGGTCAAGAGCGCCGGCGAGTTCAACCATCGTGTGGGCACGACCGGCGTCGTGCTGACGAAGATGGACGGCGATGCGCGCGGTGGCGCGGCGTTGTCGGTGGTCGGTGTCGTCGGCGTGCCCATCGCGTTCGTCGGCATGGGCGAACGGCCGCAGGATTTCGAGGCGTTCCAGGCCGATCGCCTCGTGTCGCGCATGCTCGGCATGGGCGACGTGTTGTCGCTCATCGAACGCGCCGAAGAGGCCATCGACGACGAGAGCCGCGAGCGGCTGCAGAACAAGACGCGGCTCGACGACTTCACACTCGAGGATTTTCGCGACCAGCTGCGCACCATCAAGAAGATGGGACCGCTCGAGCAGGTGCTCGGCATGATTCCGGGTCTCGGCAACATCAAGCAGCTCAACGAACAGCGGGCGCAGATCGACGACGGGCAGTTGAAGCGCGTCGAGGGCATCATCAATTCCATGACCGCGGCCGAGCGCCGCAACCACGCGATTCTCAACGGCAGCCGCCGGAAGCGCATCGCGAAGGGCAGTGGCACGAAGGTCGAGGACGTCAACCGGCTGCTCAAGCAGTTCGTCGAGATGCGGAAGATGCTCAAGACGATGGCCGGCGTGACCGGTGGCCGGAAGGGCAAGCAGCGTCTCATGGGGATGCTGAGAGGGATGCGGTAAGGGCTGCACGGCTGCGGGCTGCGCGGCGGCACGAAGGCAGTGCAGTACGGAGCGCAGGGGCTTCCGCCCCTGCGTCACGATGGTGAACCGAACCACCATTCGAAGTGTTCGGGCACGGCGATGAACGCAGGCAGGACCTGCGATGAGGGAGAGAGAGCATGGTTGTGATTCGTATGCGGCGCGGCGGTTCGAAGAATCGTCCGTTCTACCGCGTGGTCGTGACAGAGAGCGCCTCGGCGCGTGATGGCCGGTTCATCGAAGTGCTGGGACATTACGACCCGCGCAAGAAGCCGGAAGTGCTCGAGGTCGACCGCGACCGTCTGGCGCACTGGCTCAGCAAGGGCGCGCAGCCGTCCGATACGCTGCGGACGCTGATCGATCGCCTGCCGGCCGCGCCGGCCGCCGAGGCACCGGCCGCGTCGTGAGCCGCGCCCGTGACGTGGTCGAGGTCGTGGCCCGGGCGCTGGCCGCCCGGCCAGACGAGGTCGAGGTGACCGAAGTCGAGCGCCGCGGCCAGACGGTCGTGGAGCTCTCGATGGCGCCCGGCGAACTCGGCCGTGTCATCGGCCGCCAGGGACGGACGGCCACGGCATTGCGAACGCTGGCCAC
>CAZVHY010000205.1:2160-6182 GCA_964627115.1 uncultured Solibacteraceae bacterium
ATGGTCACCGTCGGCCGCATCATCCGGCCCCATCACAACAAGGGGCACGTGGTGGTGATGCCCGAGACGGACTTTCCAGGCGAGCGGTTCGACGTCGGGTCGGTCCTGTACCGGGAGCGCGACGGCCGGGTCGAGCCGATTGTCGTGTCGGCGCGGCGTGAGCGTGACGGGCGTTGGGTGGTCGGGTTCGAGGGATACGAGAGCATCAACGACGCGGAAACGCTTCGCGGCCTCGAACTCAGGGTGCCGGCCGGCGAGGTGAAGCCGCTCGGCACCGGCGCGTTCTATGTGTTCGACCTGGTCGGGTGCATGGTGCGCACGGCCGGCGGACAGGACATTGGCCCGGTGGCGAAGGTCGATCTCGCGACGGGCGTGCCGCTGCTGGTGATCGAAGAGGGTGGCGAGGTGCTGATTCCGTTCAGCGAGGCCATCTGCTCGAGGATCGATCCGGTCGCGAAGGTGATCGAGATCGATCCGCCCGAGGGATTGATCGAGTTGAATCGGCGATGACGGCAGACGTCATCACGATTTTCCCGGACCTCGTCGAGGCGGCTCTGGCCGCGGGCGTCGTGGGCCGGGCGCGCGAACGCGGCGTCGTCGACATTCGCGTGCGGGACTTGCGCACGTGGACCGACGATCGGCATCGCACGGTCGACGATGTCCCGTACGGCGGCGGGCCGGGGATGGTGATGAAACCGGAGCCGCTGTGGCGGGCGGTCGAAGCCATCGCGGCCGAGCGCGGGCCGGCCTCGGCGGTGGTGTTGACCACGCCGCAGGGGCGCACGTTGACGCACGCGGTGGCAGAGGAACTGAGCCGGTTCGAGCGGCTCGTGATCATCTGCGGCCGCTACGAGGGCGTGGACGAGCGGGTGGCCGAGGCGCTGGTGACGCACGAGATCTCCATCGGGGACTACGTGCTGACCGGCGGGGAACTGCCGGCGCTCGTGGTGCTCGACGCGGTGACGCGGCTGGTGCCCGGTGTGGTGGGCGATGCGGCGTCGGTCGATGCCGACTCGTTCGTGCGCGGGATGCTCGATCACCCGCACTACACGCGGCCCGCGGCGTTCCGCGGCCACGATGTCCCGGCGGTGCTGCTGTCGGGCAATCACGCGGCGATCGAACGATGGCGCCGCGGTGAGCGGATACGGCGCACGATGGAACGGCGCCCGGAGTTGATGGAACACGCCGACCTCTCCGTCGAGGAGCGGGCGGCGTTCGAGGCCTGGAAAGACACGCAGGCCGACACAGGTTCGAGTAGAGAAGAGGAGTGAGCCATGAAGGCGATTGAAACCGTCGAGAAGCCCCACCTGACCGAGAAGCCGGCCATGCGTTCCGGCGACACCGTGCGCGTCCACGTGAAGGTCCGCGAGGGCGAGAAGGAACGCATCCAGGTGTTCGAGGGCCTCGTCATCGGGATGCACCGCGGCGGTGTGCGCGCCACGTTCACCGTGCGTAAGGTGTCGTTCGGCCAGGGCGTCGAGCGCATCTTCCCGCTCCACTCGCCGATCATCGACAAGGTCGAGGTGGTGCGCAGCGCGAAGGTCCGCCGCGCCAAGCTCTACTTCCTGCGCAACCTCCGCGGCAAGGCCGCGCGCATGAAGGAACAGAAGCGCTCGGCGTAGATCGACGGCCGGTCATCACGGGCCCGCTGGATGGCTCGCCCCAGGGCTTCACGCACACTCGAGAACGCGGCGCGGCGGATGGGATTCCGCCACGTCGCGGGTGTCGATGAAGTCGGGCGCGGGTGTCTGGCGGGGCCGGTCGTGGCCGCGGCCGTCGTCCTGACGGCCGAGACCTACGTCCCCGGCATTGCCGACTCGAAAGCCGTTCCTGCGCCTGAGCGGGAACGGCTGGCCGACGCCATTCGCGCCGCGGCCGTCTGCTGGCACGTGGCCATCGTCGAGCCGGCCGACATCGATCGGCTCAACATCCACAAGGCCTCGCTCGAGGCCATGCGGCGCGCCGTCATGGCGCTCACGCCGCTTCCCGGTTTCGTGCTCGTCGACGGGTTCCCGATTCCCGGCCTGCTCATGGCGCAGCGTGCCGTCGTCGGCGGCGATCGCCGCTGCACGTCGGTGGCGGCCGCGTCGATCCTCGCCAAGGTGACGCGCGATCGCCTGATGTGCGACCTGCACGTGCGCGACCCGCGCTACGGCTTCGATCGCCACAAGGGGTATTGCACGCGGGAACACCTCGACGCCGTGAGCCGTCATGGCTACTCGGACGCGCACCGGCGTTCATTCCGGCCACCGACACTGTTTGATAGGATGGCCGACTGACGCCCGTCCCCTGCCACGAGGAGCCGGCTATTCGTTTCATGACCCGATTGTTCATCGCCGTCTATCTCGTCGAAGCGGGGCTGATCCTGACGGCAGCGCCGTGGACGGACTGGTGGCGGTTCAACTACTTCGCGGATCTGCTGCCGTGGCTGCGCGTCCTGATGTCCACCCCGGGCGTGCGGATGTTCGTGGTGCTCGTCGGCGTGCTCACGGTGATGGTGGGGCTGGTCGATCTCTGGAACACGCTTGCGGCGCGCTTCGGCCGGCGTCAGCCGACGTCGGACGCCGTCGATTCGTGAGCCGGCTTCCGACGCCCTCTCTGCACCTCGTGACGAGCCGCGCGCGCCTGGCGCCCGATGCGCGCACGACGACGGCCGCACTGGCGGCGCTCGACCGACAACTCGACGAGGCGATCGAGGCCGGCATCGACGTGGTGCACGTCCGCGAGCGCGATCTCGACGCGGGCGTGCTGCTCGCGTTCGTCACGCGCGTGGTCGCGCGCGCGGCCTCGTCGCCTGCGCGCGTGCTCGTCAGCGACCGCGCGGACGTGGCACTCGCGGCGCGGGCGGCCGGCGTGCACCTGCCATCGACCGGCATGGCAGCCGGCCGCGTCAGGACGCTGGACGACAACTGGCTGATCGGCCGTTCCATTCACGCCGGCGATCGACCTGCCGACCGCGACGCCTGCGACTACCTGCTGTTTGGCACGGTCTTCCCGTCGGATTCCAAGGCGCCTGGCAGTCCCGTTGCGGGACTCGCCGCGTTGACCGGGGCGGTCAGCCTCACGGGCCGGCCCGTCATCGCGATCGGTGGCATCAACGGTGAGAGGGCGCAGGCGTGTCTGGAGGCCGGCGCCGCAGGCGTCGCCGCCATCGGCCTGTTCCTGCCACCGGGCCGTGCACCGGACGCGATGGGCGTACGCGCCGCGGTCGCCTCATTGCGCGCGGTCGCCGGTCGTTCGTAGCCTCGCAGCCTTGTCGTCCCCTCGTCTCCTCACCTTTCTTGATACATTTACCCGACTCTGATGGATGCCCTCGGCGAAGACCTGAAGCGTGCGCGTGAAGCGGCAGGATTGTCGCTCCGCGACATGGAGACGCGGACGAAGATTGCCGTGTCGGCGCTCGAGGCGCTCGAGCGCAACGACTTCAGCCGCCTGCCCGGCGGCATTTTCGGCCGATCGTTCGTCCGAGCCTATGCCGTGGAAGTTGGTGTCGAACCGGACGAGACCGTGTCCCGGTTCGTGGCGCTGCTCGAGCACAACGAACGCGAGGAGGCGGCTCGGCGCGCGGCGCGCCGGCCCGAGATCACGCAGGACGACAAGGAATTCCTCGCGCGGCAGCGGCGCGCGTTGATCGTCCTGCGCGTCGTGGCCGTGCTCGTTGTCATTGGCGTCGTGGCGCTGGTGACATGGCGCGTGCGGCTCATGCTCGCCACGCCGGCCGAGGAGACGCCGGCTGCGGTCGAGGCGCCCGTCGCGGCCGTGGTGCCGCCCGCACCAGCGGATCCCGTGCCCACGCCACCGGCCGAGGCGGCGGCATCCGCGGTCATGCAGATTGATTTCGACCTCTCCGGCGACTGCTGGATCGAGATGAGCATCGACGGCGCCAGGCCCGTGGCGCGGCTGTTCCGCGCCGGCGAGCAGCAGAGCATCGAAGCCGTGCGTGAAGTGCTGCTCGACGTCGGCAATGCCGGCGCGCTGCGCATGACGATTGACGGCCGCCCGGCCCGATCGCTCGGCGGCAC
>CAZVHY010000206.1:0-3752 GCA_964627115.1 uncultured Solibacteraceae bacterium
GCGTCGACATCGCGGGGCTGAACGCGCGGCCGCCTGATCGGAGGAAAACCTGATGCGAGCCAGATCCTGGACGATGTGGTTCCTGAACGTGTGGTTCGTGCTCGTCGCCGCCACGTCGCTTGCCGCGCAGGACACACGCGGCAACATCAACGGCACCGTACGTGACGAGCAGGGTGTGGTGCCCGGCGCGACGGTGCGTATCACCAACATCGACACGAACCAGACGCAGCAACTGGTCACCAACAACACCGGCTACTTCGAAGCGCCCCTGCTGGCGGCCGGCAACTACCGCGTCTCGGTCGAGATGCCGGGATTCAAGACGCTCGAACAAACCGGCGTGGTCCTGAGCGTGGGCCAGTCACTCAGCCTCAGCCTCACCCTCGAGGTGGGCGCGATCACCGAAAGCGTCGAGGTGACGGCCCGCGCGCCGCTGCTCGACACCACGTCGGTGTCGTCGGGTCAGAACTTCGACTCCGCCATGATTGCCGGCCTGCCGATGGCCGCGAACATGCCGATCCTGCTGACCCGGTTCGCGCAGGGCGTCGTCAGCCCCACCACGCAGGTGCCGGTCATCTCCGGTCAGATCGATGGACCCACCAACGCGGCGGGCAGCGTCCTTGGCGGCGTCGGCACGTTCGACTACACGATCGACGGCGCCACCAACGCCGGCAGCGGCGGTCGCATTGCGAGCTCGCCGAATGCCGACATGGTGCAGGAGATGCGGGTCGAGACGTCCAACTTCGACGCGTCCCAGGGCCACGGCACGGGCTCGGCGATCGCGATGATGACCCGCGCCGGCTCGAACACGTTGCGAGGCACGGCGAACTACACGTACTGGACGAACAAGCTCAACTCGAAGAACCCTCAGCAGAAGCTGGCCTTCGCGCAGCGCCCGGAAACCGGCCGCATCTACGACCAGGGCTACATGAGCAACATCGCGCTCACGCTCGGCGGGCCCGTCGTCATTCCGAAGGTCGTGAACGGCCGGGATCGGCTGTTCTTCTTCGGCAGCTACCAGCGCAACTACGACAACGCGCCGGCGCAGAGCACGCCGACGAGCACGGTGCCGGCCAACGAGCGGCACCTCAACGGTGACTTCTCGGACCTGCTGGCGCTGCCGAACGGCAGCCAGTATCAAATCTACGATCCGCTGACCGTGCGGCCGGATCCGGCGCGCCCGGGCAGTGTCATCCGCGATCCGTTCCCGAACAACATCATCCCGACGCATCGGTTCATGAATCCGGACGGGTCGTACAGGAACCCGCTCTTCGCGCTGTATCGGGACATGATGCCGCCGCCGAATCAGAACTTCATCGAGAGCGGCCAGGTGCCGACGGGCAACTACTACCAGGGCGGCCTGCCGAACCAGGTGACGGGGCAGAACTACGCGGTTCGCGTCGACTACAACCACTCGGCCAACGATCGCTTCTTCTTCCGCGCCAACGGGACGACGTTCTACGAATACAACGTCGACTGGACGTACGAAACGAAGTACGCCGGCCTCCACGCCAACGACAAGACGCGCGCGTCGTGGTCGTACACGGGCAACTGGACGAAGGTCCTCGGTGATGGGACGGTCGTCGACAGCCAGGTCTCGGCCAATCGGTTCTACGAGGACCAGCAGCGACGGGGGCTGCACAAATACAAGCCGACCGATGTCGGGCTTCCCAGCTATCTCGACGACTTCTGTCAGGCGCTCGACAACTGCATGCTGCCCACGATCAACACGACCGGATACCAGTCCGTGTCGACAGGCGCCGATGGCGGGCTCGATACCACCAACCTGCAGGTCCAGAGCAACGTCACCAACATCAGGGGCACGCATACGCTGCGCGCGGGGGTCGACTATCGCCTGGCGATGCGCCGCGGCGGCCTGATGGCGGCCGGCAATGTGTCGTCGAGCTACACCTTCGACAATACCTACACACGTGCGGCCGATACCACGGCGGTCTTTCCGTCGAACAACATCGGTCCGAGTCTCGCGGCGCTCATGCTCGGCATCCCGACGTCGGTGTCCATCGGGCAGAACGCCCCCATCTCGACGCGCAATCCGTATGTCGGCGTGTTCTTCCAGGACTCGTGGCGCGCGACGCGCAATCTGACGCTCAACTTCGGTCTGCGCTTCGAGTACGAGAACGGCATCCGGGAGGCCGAGGACCGCTGGATCACCGAATTCGATCCCGACGCGGAGCTGGCGATCACCCAGCTGGCGCGGGAGGCGTACGCACGCAATCCGATCCCGCAACTGCCGGTGAGCGAGTTCCGTGTGCTGGGAGGGTCGCTCTACGCCAGTGACCCGCGCGCGACTGGACAGACCTGGAAGGGCGAGGCGATGTGGATGCCGCGTGTCTCGGGTGCGTACAAGCTCGGCGATCGGACCGTGTTCAAAGGGGGCTACGGCCTCTTCTTCGACACGTTGAATGCCGGCGCCTTCGGCAACTTCAATCAGACGGGGTACAGCTCCACGACGACGAACGTGACCAGCACGGACTTCGGCCAGACGTGGTTGCTGGGCGATCCCGCCAACGGGATCCTGCCGCTGGCCAATCCCTTCCCGATTCGCGTCGACGGCACGCGCTTCCAGCCGGCACTCGCGGCGTCACTCGGGGTCAACGCGAGCATCGGGCAGAATTTTTCGTACGAGGATCCCAATCGCCGGCACGCCCGCGTGCAGCGCTGGCGGTTCGGCGTGCAGCGGGAGGTCATCCGCGGCATGGCCGTCGAGATCGCGTACACCGGCTCGTACGCGGACCGCGTCGGCCGGAACATCCCGGAGGTCTACGTGCCCGAGCAGTACTGGAGCTCCGTGGCCGGCGTCCGTGACGCGAGCGCGCAGCAGTTCCTGCAGCAGCAGGTGCCGAATCCGTTCCACATCAGCAATTTCGCGCCGCTGGCGACGTCCGATCCCGACCTCTACGCACGGCTGACCGGCATTGCCATGTTCAACGCCGCCACGGTGCAGCGGCAGACGCTGCTTCGCGGCTATCCGCACCTCACCGGCCTGACGTACAACAACCTGCCGCTGGGGGTGGTCAAGACCCACGCGCTCGAGATTTCCGTCGACCGGCGCTATTCGAACGGCCTCAGCGCCAACGTCGCGTTTGCGGCGCGCAGGGCGCTCGAGAACAGGACGGTCCACGACTTCGACCGCGCGCCGACCATGTGGCAGACGAGCAATGCCGCACGGCCCTGGCGGCTCAGCGGCGGCGCGGTCTACGAGCTGCCCTTCGGCAACAACAAGCCGTTGCTGAACGGCGGGGGCGTGCTGACGACGGTCTTCGGCGGATGGCAGACGGCGGCGACGTTCGAGTTCCAGCCCGGCGCGCTGCTCGACAACTGGGGCAACATCTTCTTCAACGGCGACATGAACAACATTCCGAAGGGCAATCCCGAGATCGCCCTGCAGCGGGATGGCACCATCGACAGCACGAAGACCTGGTTCAATACGGAGGCGGGCTTCGAAAAGGCGCCAGCCAACCAGCCGGCCACGTTCCAGAAGCGCAGCTTCCCGTTCCGCGTCGACGGCGTGCGCGGGACGTCGATGTCGCGTGTGGACATGAACATCGCACGGAACTTCGCGCTCGGCGGCCGGCGGCAGCTTCAGTTCCGCATGGACGTGCAGAACGTGTTCGACTCCGTGCAGTGGGGCAATCCGAACCTCGACCCGACCAGCACCAATTTCGGGAAGATCACCACGGCCACCAACAGCACCATGCGGTTCTTCACGTTCATGACGCGGTTGAGCTTCTAGG
>CAZVHY010000206.1:3852-6082 GCA_964627115.1 uncultured Solibacteraceae bacterium
GCGGCGAGCTGGCCGAGGTCCTGGCGGCTGCGTCCGAGCACCACCCAGACCGACGGCCTCATGGCTTCGGCCACGCGTTCGGCCGGCACGTCTCGATCTTCACGCACGTAGGCCACCAGTCCGTGTTCGGCGCCGAGTCGTGCCAGGACGGGGGCGAAGTCGAAGAGTCGATTCGAGATGTGGAAGAGGAGGATGCCGCGCGAGGTCAGGCGCGACACGTACACCGCCATCGCCTCGCTGGTGAGCAGGTGCGTGGGAATCACGTCCGACGAGAACGCATCAGCGACGATCACGTCGTATGACTCTGGCGACGCTGCCGCGAGGCCGATCCGGCCGTCGACGGCCATCGTCCGGATGGGCGCCGCGCCCCGCGCGCGGGCGTCGGCAAGGTACGTGAAGTACCGGGGATCTTCCGCGATGCGGATGACGGCCTCGTCGATCTCGAAGAAGTCCATGCGCGTGTGGCCGCCGCCGTACGCGGCCAGCGCGCCTGCGCCAAGACCGATGGCCCCCACGGCGCCGAAGCGGCCGTCGGCGCTCAGCGTGAACACGACGTCGCCAAGTGGACCGGTCGGGTGATAGTAGGCCGTCGGCAGCATCCGCACGCGGCCGCGCGTGGCCTGCACGCCGTGCGTCGTCGTGCCGTGCGTCATCACGTGCCAGTCGCCGCCTTGAATGGCGGTGACCTGGTGCACGCCGAAGAACGTGCGCTCGCGGTGCAACACGTCGCCGCCGGTGGTGACCACGCTCGAACCGGCCAGCAGCCCCGCAGCAACTCCGGCGAAGAGCACCGCCGCGCGCGGAATCAGCGCCAGGACGGCCGCGGGAACGACGAGCATCGCGCGCAACAGCCGCTGCGCACTCTCACCGTCGTTCGCCAACGGCTCCAGCCAGGCAAGTACGACGTGGGACGCGCCAGGCGTCCCGGCCCGGCCGACGAGGACCGTCGCACTCCAGTACGCGGCGGCGAGGAGGACGACCGCGCCGGCACGCCAGGCCCAGCGCGTCGCGGGAGACCTGGCCGATCGGTCGACTTCTGCGGTCTGAGGACGCACCAGCAGCACGGCTGCAATCGCCAGCGGATACTCGAGGATCGACGAGAAGACGGCGGGCGCAACGAGTGCGACGGCGACGCCGCCGATCGCGCCGCCGAGCGAGACGCACACGTAGTAGCCGGTGAGTGACGACGCGTCGGGCCGGGTTTCGGCCAGGCGCGCGTGGCACGCCATGGCGAGTACGACGAATGCGGCCAGGTGCGCCAGCGTGACGAGTCCGATCGGATGCCGCACTTCTGCCAGTCCCAGGGCGACCACGACGAGCGCCGCCCACGGCGCCAGAGCGCCCCATCGCCGCGCCGGCCCCGCACCGCGTACCGAGAACGCGACGATGAACGTGACGAGATACAGCGCAAGCGGCACGACCCAGAGCATGGGCGCCGACACGATGTCGGTGGCGAGGTGCGCGGTCACACCCAGCAGCAGCGCCGAGGGAACGAGCGCCAGCACCAACCACGTGATCTGTTGCGCGAGGCGGGGACCAGACGCAGGCCGGGGCTCCGGTACCCGCGTCTGTGCACGACCGGCGGTCATGGCGCAGAGCCCCACTGCGGCAGACGCGATCACGAAACCCACGGCCCATCCGGCGGACTGCTCGCTTCGCGTGGCGATCGGCTCGACGAGCGCGTACGTCAGCAGACCGACGAGGCTCCCGGCGTTGCTGGCCGCGTACAGAAAGTACGGATCCCGTGCGCGCGGCGCCCCGGTCTGCGAAAACCACTGTTGCAGGAGCGGCGTCGTCGCTGACAGCGCGAAGAACGGCAGGCCGGCGGTCGTGGTCAGGACGCGCAGCGTCCACCACGCCGGATTGGAATCACCCGGGTTGCCGACGTCGATCGGCAACGGCAGCATCACGCCGGCCGCCACCAGCACGCTCACATGGATCGCGACCCGCCATCGTCGAGAGACAGCCGTCGTCAGGACGTGCGCGTAGAGGTAGCCGACGAGCAGCGTGACCTGAAAGAAGACAAGGCACGTGCTCCAGACCGACGGGCTCCCGCCCAGCACGGGGAGCAGGATTTTTCCGGCGAGCGGCTGCACGAGGAACAGCAGCGTCGCCGACAGAAAGATGGCGAACGCGAAGAGACGTACGGGGGGCGATGCCGGCGCAGACGCCGTGGCGTGGGCGCGCTGCCGCGGCGGCCTACGCGGCATAGGGACCGCAGAACATGAGC
>CAZVHY010000207.1:0-6075 GCA_964627115.1 uncultured Solibacteraceae bacterium
GCGCGTAGACTCGCGAACGCGTGCGAGCGCGTCGCGATTTGACCCGTACATTGAGGTGGGATATATCCGAGCGTCGAATGGGGCGCGAGGGGATGACGATGAAGCGGTGTTTCGTGACGTGCGGCGCGGTCATGGCGGCAACGGCTCTCCTGTTCCAGGGCGGATCGGCCAGCGGTGTACGCGCGCAGGAACCGACGCCTCGAGAGACGCCGCCGTTCGCGGTGAGCTACGAGCGCGTCCAGGCCTTTGCCGAGGCGGCGCGACTCGGGCTCGAACATCTGCCTGGTGAAGTGGTCGTCAAGTTCCGCCGCGGCGTCAGTGTCGCGGGACAGGCTCGTGCACTTCGGGGCGTGCGCAGCCGGCCATTGCCGTCGGGCCTGCGTTGGGTGGGTGGTAACACAGCCGTCCTGCGCGACTACACAGAAACGGATCCCGAGATTCTCGTGCGCCAGCTTCGGCTTCAGCCCGAAGTCGAGTGGGCGGAGCCGGTCTACCTCCGGAAGGCCCACGCCGTTCCAAACGATCCGTCGTTCGCAACTCGACAGTGGAACCTCAGCTCCATCGGGATGCCCGATGCCTGGACCATCCAGCCGTCAGCCGGGCGTAATGTCATCGTCGCGATCGTCGACACCGGCGTCACGACGGTGAACGAGACCATGGTCATGCCGACGTGGAACGGCACGGCGGTGCAGGCCGTGCCGATGGCGTTCGCCGTGAACCCGGACATGAACGCCGAGCGGCTGCTGCCCGGCTACGATTTCGCGTTCTTCGCTGCCGGCCAGCCCGTGCTCGACCTCGACGGGCACGGGACGCACGTGGCGTCGACCGTTGGCCAGGAGGCGAACAACGCGCTGTATGGTGCGGGCCTCGCCTACGGGGCGAAGATCATGCCGCTCAAGGCGTGCCTCGGATACTGGGAGCTCCAGATCGTGAGATCGTCCTTCGGGATTCCCGGATATCAGCCACTCAACAGCGGCGGGTGTCCGACAACCGCCGTGGCCGAAGCGATTCGGTTCGCGGCCGACAACGGCGCGAAGGTGATCAATCTGAGTCTGGGCGGACCGACGGCATCCCAGGTGGAACGTGACGCGATCGAGTACGCCATTGCCCGCGGCGCGGTTGTGGTCGCGGCCGCCGGCAACGACTTCGAGGACGGCAATCCCGTGGAGTATCCCGCAGGTTTCGCGCCCGGCATGCCGGGACTGATTTCCGTCGGCGCCGTTGGCCGATCGCATCGCCGCGCGTACTACTCGGCAACCGGGTCGCACGTCGAGGTCGTGGCGCCCGGCGGCGACTTCCGCGACGGCGGGAACGACGGTGGCGTCTGGCAGACGACGCTGCGCTTTGCCGACATGAATCCGGCCACCATCGTGTTCCCCCGTTTCGATCGATACGAAGACGATGCCTATCAGGGCACGTCGATGGCCACGCCGCACGTCTCCGGACTCGCGGCCATGCTGATGGTGCAGGGCATCACGCGCCCGGCCCACATCGAGACCGTCATCACGCGGACGGCTCGTGACATCGGCGCCAGCGGCCGTGACGACGAGTATGGCTTCGGACTGATTCAGCCGCGCGCCGCGCTGTTCGGTCTCGGCATCCGGCGATAACCTGTCGCTGACAAGGACTCTTTCTGTGAGCCGTTCATCCATCGTGGCCGCATGCGCGGCGCTGCTCCTCTCGTCGGGTCTGGCGTACGCGCAGGATCCGATTGCACCCTCTCCGTCCGAAGAAGGCGCCGGCCCTGGTGACGTCATCGAAGACGATCAACAACTGCCGCCTCCGCCGGCGTCCCGTCCGTTCCTGCGCGCCTGGTTTCACGCCGACTTCACCACGCTCGCCGCGTCGCGGACGTTCGACACCGTGATCGGCACGTCGCAGATCTCGATGCGGGGCGGTGGAGGCGAGGTGCTGAACCTGTGGAAAGGACTCTTCGCGCGAGTCGCGTTCTCGGCGGCCAGGGAAACCGGTTCTCGCGTCATCGTCATCGACGATGAGGTCATCCCGATCGGCATTCCGTTGACCGTGGAGTTCAAGCCCCTGGAGTTCGGCGGCGGCTGGCGCTTCCGGCCGATGGGCGGCGGCCGCATCGTGCCGTACGTCGGCGCCGGCGTGCTGCGCGTGGGTTACCGGGAAACGTCTGACTTCGCGCAGAGCGGCGACAACACCGACACCACGTTCAACGGGAGTGTCGTCTTCGGCGGCGTCGAGGCGTCCGTCTTCAGCTGGATCATCGCAGGCGTCGAGGCGCAGTATCGGACCATCCCCGACGCGATCGGTGGCGGGGGCGTGTCAGGTGCGTTCGGCGAGACGGACCTGGGTGGCACGACGATCCGCGTGTTGATCGGCATCCGACGGTAGTCTGCTGTTGATGCTGCGCATGGACCACCGGGCCTTCATGCGCGAGGCACTCACGCTGGCGGACCGCGCCGCGTCGCTCGGTGAAGTCCCGGTGGGTGCCCTCGTGGTCGTCGATGGACAGGTGGTCGGGCGTGGCCACAATCAACCGATCTCCGCGCGCGACCCTACGGCCCATGCGGAAATCGTCGCGCTTCGCGACGCGGCGCACGCGCTCGAAAACTATCGCTTACCCGGCGCGACGCTCTATGTGACGGTCGAGCCGTGCCTCATGTGCCTGGGCGCGGCGATTCATGCGCGCGTGTCGACGATCGTGTACGGCGCGTCCGAGCCGCGTGCCGGGGCGGTCGAGTCGAGCCAGCGGGTCTGGGAGCATCCGTCGCTCAATCATCGGCTCACGATGGTGTCGGGCGTGCTCGCCGCCGAGTGCCGGCAGCGAATGCGGTCGTTCTTCCTCGAGCGGCGATGAAGAACGTCGGGTGCGACCGACTGACACTCTCAGGCGCGATAGGACCCAGCGAATGCGTTCTCGCCGACAGTTCCTTCACACGTCACTGGTTGCTGGTGCGGGCGTGGTCGCTGGCCGCGTCGCGTTGCCTGGCGCTCCCGCGATCGTCACCGCGCAGTCGTTGCGCCCGCTCGTGCCGAGTGGCGTGCAGTCGGGGGATGTGACCGACACGCGTGCCGTCATCTGGAGCCGCACCGATCGGCCGGCACGTCTCGTGGTCGACTGGGCCACGAACGAGCGCTTCGAGAATGCGCGCGTGGTCGCCGGGCCGGCGGCGTTGGAGTCGTCGGGATTCCACGCGTCGCTCGATCTGCGCGAACTGCCCGCGGGCGAACAGATTTTCTATCGTGTGCGATTCGAGAGCCTCGAGTCGCCTGGCGCGTTCAGCGAGCCGGTGGCCGGCCGTTTCCGCACCGCGCCGTGGGGGCCGCGCCGGCTTCGCGCCGTGTGGTCCGGCGACATGGTCGGGCAGGGATGGGGCATCGACCCGGCGCGCGGCGGACTGCGGATGTACGACGCGCTCCTGCGTGCCGAGCCCGACGTCTTCATTCATTCGGGCGACATGATCTACGCCGACGGTCCGCTCCAGCCCGAAGTCACGCTCGATGATGGCAGTGTGTGGCGCAACGTCGTGACCGAAGCGAAGTCGAAGGTTGCGGAGACGATGGACGAGTTCCGCGGCAACTTCGTGTATCACCTGCTCGACGAGCAGGCGCGTCGCTTTCATGCCGCGGTGCCGATGATCGCGCAGTGGGACGATCACGAGGTCGTCAACAACTGGTTTCCAGGGCTCGAGCTCGACTACGACGATCGCTATCGTGTGAAGAGCGCGTCGCTGCTGGCCGCGCGCGCGAAGCAGGCGATGTTCGAGTGCGTGCCCATCCGTCGGTCTGCCGACGAGGCCGAACGTGTCTATCGGCGATTCTCGTACGGGCCGCTGCTCGAGGTGTTCGTCATCGACCTGCGGAGTTATCGCAGCCGGAACACGAACAATCGCCAGACGTCTGCGGGCGGCGATGCCGCGCTTCTGGGACTCGAGCAGCTGGCGTGGCTCAAGGCCGCGCTGCGCGACAGCAGTGCGCTGTGGAAGGTCGTGGCCAGCGACATGCCGATCGGGCTC
The DNA here is from genome assembly GCA_964627115.1 of uncultured Solibacteraceae bacterium. GTDB lineage: Bacteria > Acidobacteriota > Vicinamibacteria > Vicinamibacterales > SCN-69-37 > SCN-69-37. The sequence goes on from CAZVHY010000207.1 coordinate 3,987, forward strand.
ATCGTGTCCGATCGCGAGCGCGAGGGCCTGCCCACGTTCGAGGCGTGGGCGAATGCGGACGGCGGACCACCGTCGGGTCGTGAGCTCGAACTGGCCGACCTGCTGTCGTTCATGCGGCGTCATCAGATTCGCAACACGATCTGGGTGACGGCCGACGTCCACTACGCGGCGGCGCATCACTATGCGCCCGAGCGAGCCGCGTTCACCGACTTCGATCCGTTCTGGGAGTTCGTCGCCGGACCCATGCACGCGGGCACGTTCGGACCGAACACGCTCGACATGACGTTCGGCCCCGAGGTGCGCTTCAACAGCGTGACGCGAGGCCTGGCCGCCAACCGCCCGCCGAGCGACGACCTGCAGTTCTACGGTCAGATCGATATCGATCCCACGACCCGTGCGCTCACCGTCGGGTTGTACGACGTGACCGGACGCCGGCTCTGGGCGCAGGACCTGGAACCATAGAGCTTCGGGTGCGATGGGTGCGACAGGTACGACTGGCGACAGGCGGGCCCGGCGACGCTTGGGGCCGATGAGCTTCTCTGGGACGCCGGGACGACCGGTGCGCCGGGCGACTCGCGCCGCCCGGCATGCGGGGCGCGTGTCTGGGGGGCGGGAACTTGGAACCTGTGGCTGGCCGCGTGCGGGTGGCATCTGCTAAACTCAAGGGCTGCCGCCGGCCCCGGCGGCTGCGGAGAGGTACCGAAGTGGTCGTAACGGGATCGCCTCGAAAGCGATTTGTCGGGTAACCGGCACGTGGGTTCGAATCCCACCCTCTCCGCCAACTCCTTCAACTTCGTCTCGAATCCCACCCTTCGCCAGTCGCCCGCGGCTCCGGGTCGCAGGCGCTGCCGATCGTTGATGGTCAGTCGCCCGGAAGGCGCGATCTATCGACCGGGCCCGCGCAGCCCGCGCTGAGGGACGGCCGTCCGGGGCGAGGGCTGTCGCTCGTCGGAGGGCTCCTCCAGGTCGGCGAGAATCGGACACTCGGGCCGCTCGTCGCCGGCACAACACGCGGTCAGCGTCTGGAGCGTCTCCACCATCTGATTCAGGCTGTCGATCCGCTCACGGAGGGCCGCGATGTGCGCGGTCGCGATGCGCTTGACGTCCGCGCTCTGCCGCGATGTGTCGCGCCAGAGACTCAGCAGATCGTTGATCTCCGCCACGGAGAAGCCCAGGTCGCGCGCCCGCCGGATGAAACGCAGCCGGTGCACGTCCGCGGTGGTGTAGTCGCGATAGCCGGACTCCCGCCGCTCGGCGCGAGGAATGAGACCGGTCTGTTCGTAGTACCGGATCATCTTCGCCGAGACGCCCGACGCCTTCGACGCCTGCCCGATGTTCATCGTGATCTCCCTGCCGTCGACGGCGTGAGCCACGCGGCCACGCCGCCCGGCGCGGCAGTCGCCGGCGCGCGAAAGCCACGCAGTCGCAGCGCATTGCCGAGTACGAACACGCTCGACATGGCCATGGCCCCGGCGGCGAACATCGGCGACAGCAGGAGACCCCACGCGGGATACAACGCGCCGGCCGCCACCGGGATCAGCGCCGTGTTGTAGGCGAACGCCCAGAACAGATTCTGCCGGATGTTGCCCATGGTCGCCCGCGACAATGCCATGGCCGTGGCCACGCCTGTCAGGCTTCCGGTCATGAGCACCACGTCGGCCGCCTCGATGGCGACGTCTGTGCCCGTGCCCACGGCAAGCCCGACATCGGCCGCGGCCAGCGCCGGCGCGTCGTTGATGCCGTCGCCAACGAACGCCAGCACGCCGTGCGCGTCCTTCAGCGATCGCACGGCGTCGACCTTGCCCTCGGGCAACACCTCCGCCACCACGTGATCGATACCGAGCTGCCGCGCGATGGCGTCGGCCGTTCGGCGGTTGTCACCGGTGACCATCGCCACCTTCAGGCCGAGGCCGTGCAGCGTGGCGATCGCCGCGGGCGTCGTCGCCTTGATGGGGTCCGCCACGGCGAGTATCGCCGCGAGGCGACCGTCGAGGGCCGCATAGATCGGCGATCGGCCGAGGCCCGCCAGGTGCCCGGCGGTCGCGGCCACGGGCACGACGTCCACACCGAGCTGCCGCATGTACCTGTC
>CAZVHY010000208.1:0-6031 GCA_964627115.1 uncultured Solibacteraceae bacterium
GCATGCTGGCCGGTGTCGGCACGGCAGCCATCATGTCGGCGACGGGGCAGCTCTACCTCTGGACGGCGTGGTGGTCGTTCGTTGCGGCGTCTGTGACGCTCATCGGCGTGAGCCTCTTCACCGCGCGCAAGTCCGACGACGACCTGCGCGGTCTCGTGTGCTGGGTGCGCCGATGATTGACGCGGGCGCGCTCATCGTCATCAGTCTCTACGGACTGTGCCTGATTGTGATCTGGTACGTGTCGCCACGACTGCCCGGCGCGTCGCGCGAGGCCGATGCCCGCCCCTGGTGGCGCAATGTGAAGGTGTGGGCGTCGTTCGTGGCGCTCGCGCAGATACTCGTGTACGCGTTGTTCAGTTGAGCGTAGCCGCAGTCTCCCGATCAAATGGAGCCCTGGGTCTTCAGACCCAGGGGACGAGCGTCGGTGATCCCCGGGTCTAAAGACCCGGGGCTCCGAAGACTCACTCCTCCGCGCCGCCGCAGGGCGTAAAGCCCTGCGGCTACGACAGTCGGTGGCCGGTAGCCGGTAGCCGGTAGCCGGTAGTCGATCTACATCCGTCCCGGCACCACGCAACCCATCGCGTCGAGCGCGGCTGTCAGCTGCCGGCGGACGTAGATGACGGCAGCGGCGCGCCAGAGGCGGGCGTCTTCCTGTTCTTCCTTGAGGATCGGCTGGCGATGGTAGAACGCGTTGAACGACTGCGCGAGGCCGAAGGCGTACTTCGCGAGCAGTGAAAGCTCGAGTGATCGAATAGCGGCGTCGACGACTTCGTCGAGGCGCGCGGCCTCGAGCACGAGGTTCCAGAGCTCGTCGGCAGCGTCGCCTGTCTCGATCGCGTCACGCTTCAACGTCGACAGACGTCCAACCACGTCGTCGGCCGTCACGCTGTGCCGCTCGTGCAGCTTGGCGAGAATGTTCGAGCCGCGCACTGCGGCGTACTGCAGGTACGGACCGGTCTCGCCCTCGAAGCTCAGCGCTTCGTCGATGTCGAACGCGATGATCTTCGTGCGCGTGAACTTCACGAGGAAGTAGCGCACCGCCGCCGTGGCAATGGCTTCGGCGGTCTGCCGGCTCTCGGCGGCTGGCATCTCGGGATTGCGGGCCGCCACCTCTTTGTGGGCCGTCTCGATCAGACGATCGATCAGGTCGTCGGCCTTCACGCCGAGGCCCTTGCGGCCCGACACCTCGACGAACGGCTTCGTGTCGTCCGCGGCCGCTTCGTAGCCGAGCGCACGCGCCGTGGCGTGCGAGAGCGCCACCATCTCGTACGAGAAGTGCGTCGATCGCTCGGACTCCTTCTCGAAGCCCATCGCCGACAGCGCCTGCTTCAGCAACTGCTGCAGATACGACTGGCGCGTGTCGATGACGTTGTAGACCGCCGATGCGCGGCCGAAGGCGGGCGCTGCGGGATCGGTGGGCGATGACGTCGTGGCCCAGAGCGGCCGGCCGTCTGGACGTGTCGTGAACACGCGGTAGTTGAAGTCGCGGCCGAGCAGGCCGAACTTCCAGAACTGGTTCGCGATGTCCTTGCCAACGTAGGTGACCGTGCCGTTCGATCGCACGATGACCTTCTCGCGCTGTTCGGCTTCCTCATCGGTCGCCGCGTTGTCCGTGTCGTCAGCAGGCGGCGTCGAGCCGTCCTCGATGGTCATGACCCAGCAGCCGGCAAGGCGTCCTTCGGTCTGCAGGAACACGGACCCGCGCGCCTTGAGCTGTTCGAACGCCGTGGCCCAGAACTGCAGGCGCAGGATGTCGCCCTCCCACGTCAGCAGGTCGTAGTCCACGTTCAGCCGCGCCATCGTCTTCAGGTGGCAGCGGACGATGCGGTCGGCGATGAACGCGGCCATCTCCGCGCGCGGGTTGCCACCGTGCTCGACGTCGTGCAGCACCTGCTGGCGCACGGCCAGCCGTTCCTTGTCGCCGGCGTACCACTCGGTGACTTTCGCGTAGAGATCCCAGCAGTAGTAGTCGAACGACGGCGTAGCCGTGTCGGCCAGCTCACGCACGGATGCGAGATCGCGCTCCTCGAGGACCGTGAACCCGACGACGACGTCAGCGACCTGCACGCCGGTGTCGTCGATGTAGTTCTGCACTTCGACCGGCCGGCCCTGGAAGCGGAGCAGCCGCACCAGCGTGTCGCCAAGCGCCGCGTTGCGCAGGTGTCCGATGTGTGCGGCCTTGTTGGGATTGATGGCCGTGTGCTCGACGATGACCTTGCCACTGTCGGAGGGCGCGGGCGCTGCGGCGCCCGTCAGCCACTGTTCGAACGTGGCCGCGCGGTCGAGATAGAAATTGAGGTAGCCGTTCGGCGCCGCGTCGATGCGCGAGATGCCGTCGACAGGTCCGAGCGCCGTGGCAATCTCCTGCGCGATCACCTTCGGCGCCTTGCGCAGCCGGCGCGCGAGCTCGAACGCGACGGGCACGGCAATGTCGCCCAGCGCGCGTCGGGGCGGCGTCTCGAGGACAATCGCCGGCTGTTCGGCAGCGGGGATGTCGAATCGGTCGGCGAGGATGCTGGTCAGGGCGCTGCGGACAGTACGGTGAACGGGCAGGATCATGCGGGGTCGTATTGTACTCGGGCGTAGTCGCCGGGCGTGTTGACGTTGGCCAGGAGCCGATCCGGGTCGCCGAAGGCGTCGAGCGCTGGCGAGGCCAGTTCCGCCATGTCCAGCACGCGTCCCAGATCGGACGCGCGACGGTCGCCCGCGTCGATGAAGGCGGTCACCTTGTCGCGCGCAGCCGTCCGGTAGCAGGCGACGAGCGGCTCGACGCCGCGGTCCGTGCGCACCCAGGCGCCATCGTGTCCCTCCGCGAGCGAGGTGAGGCGCGCGAGCAGGTCGCTCGTCAGGAACGGCAGGTCACAGGCAATCGTGATGACGCGGTCGACGGCGGTGGCGTGAAGGGCGGCGTCGATGCCGCCAATGGCGCCGAGGCCCGCGACACGATCCGGCACGACCCGCACGGGCAGGTCGGCAAAGCGGGAGGCGTCACCCGAGACGACGAGAATGTCGGACGCGACCCGTTGCAGGATCTCCACTTGTCGAACAATGATGGAGCGGCCGCCGATGAGGAGACGTCCTTTGTCCTGCCCGCCGAACCGCCGGGCCACGCCGCCCGCCACGATGGCGCCGGTCGTCGTCGAACGTGACATGAAGACATCATGACAGAGGGACACATTGGTCGTCTCGTTGCCGCGAGCCTGCACCAGGCCATCGGCGAAGTGCTGCCCGATCGACTCGAGTTCTACGAGACGTGGCTGCACTCGGAAGGGCTGCGCGACGGCAGCATCGGCCTGGCGCCGATGAGCGCGGTGCTCGGCTTCCTGCGCACCGAAGGGGCTGTCTACGATCGCGTCGTCGAACGCGCCGGGGCCCTTGCGGCCGAGTGGTCGCTGATGTCGCTGTCGCCGTACCGGCGGCGCATGGTCGGCTGGATGCCGGCCCGCATGCGTCTGCGCGCCGCGCTGCGCACGACGCGGACGATTGCGGAAGCCGTCGACAGCCGCGGCCGGCTGCGCGTGCGATCGCGCGGCCTCAGCGGGCAGGTCGAGGTGACGGCGTCGGTGTTCTGTGCGGTTCGCGGCGTCCAGGCGTCGCCGCTGTGCGGGTTCTATCGCGCGCTTGCCGTCACCACGCTCGCGTCGTTCGGCCTGGCGTCCACGGCGCACGTGGAACGGTGCCGGGCCATGGGCGCGGGATCCTGCGTCATCGTGGTCACGCTCGACGCGGCCAAGCCGGCCGAGGAGACGGCGGCCGCCGCATGACGAGGGCAGTCCTGCTCGTCATGCTGATCGGTGTCGGGCTGGCCGGCGAGGCGCGCGCGCAGGCCACGCCAGGCGCGCGTGTGCTGGTGATGCCGTTCACGGCGCAGGTCGAGCCGGGTGCGCCGGGCGGTGAGGGCGCGGCGCTGTGGCTCGGCGAGGCTGCGGCCACGCTCATCGTCGAGGGACTCGACACGCGCGGCGTGGGCGCGATGTCGCGCGACGAGCGCGTCGCGGCGTTCGGGCGGCTCAATCTCCCGATGACCTCCGCGCTCACACGCGCCACCACCATCCGCGTGGCCGAGTTGATTGGCGCATCCGAGGTCGTGTTCGGCGAGGTGCGGCTGGGCGACAGGCTCGAGATCCGCGCGCGCGCCATCCGCCTGGCCACGGGCGACGAGCTCGAACCGGTCGAACACGCGGGCGCGCTGCCCGACATCTTTGCCGTGTCCGACGTGGTGGCCGATCGAATCGCCAGCCAGACGGGCCGTTTGCGCCCAGCCCGGCCGGCGCCGCCGCCACTGCCGCTCGAAACATTCGAGAGCTACCTGAAAGGGCTCGTCGCGGCCACGCCTGCGGGCCAGCAGCGGTTCCTGGAAACGGCGGTCCGGCAGTCGCCCGGCGATCCGCGCATCCTCATGGCGCTCTGGAGCGTCTACACCGCGCAGGGCGATCACGAACACGCGCTCGCGTCGGCCAATGCCGTCAGCCCCGACGCGTCCGCGTATCGTCAGGCGCGTTTCGCGGTCGCGCTGTCGATGCTCGATCTCCGGCGCTTCGATGGCGCGTGGCAGGCGCTCACGACCTTGTACGAGACGGAACGCGCGGCGGCCATCTCGAGCCTGCTCGGCGTCGTCCAACTGCGGCGCGGCGCACCGGCCGGCGGCAACGCGCCCGTCGTGTACTTCCGGCGCGCGGTCGACGAACGTCCGGAGCACACGGACTACCTGTTCAATCTCGGCTACGCGCACGCGCTGGCCGGCAATACGGCCGAGGCGCTCACCTGGCTTCGGGAAGCCGTACGTTTCGATGCGGCCGACGGCGACGCGCATCGCGTCATGAGCGCGCTGCTCGCGTCGACGGGGCGCACGACCGAAGCACAGCGTGAGCTCGAACTGGCGCGCCTGCTCGGGCGCGCCGACGACGGGGGACTGCCGATGACGTTGTCGTCGCAGATTCCGCGCGACCTCGAACGTATTCCCGCGGCAGCCGATCTGACGAACCCCGTCGTGCTGCGCGCGGTCGTTGGTGCGCCGGCGCAGCGCGACCAGGAAGCCACGGCGCGTTTCCACCTCGACAACGCGCGCGCGCTGCTGACCAGCGGCCGCGATCGCGACGCGGTCAACGAGCTGCGACGCGCCGTCTACCTGACGCCGTACGAGGAGGAGCCGCATCGGCTGCTCGGCGGCATTCACCAGCGCGCGGGCCGGCTCAACGAAGCGATCGAGCAATACACGGTGGCGCTCTGGTGCCGCGAAACCGCGGCTGGCCGGACGGCGCTGGCCGCCGCGTTCCTCGACGCCGGACAGCGGGACGCGGCGCAACGCGAGGCCGCTCGCGCGCTCCAGCTCGACCCGTCGTCAGCAGAGGCGCGTGCCGTGTACGAACGTTCGGCGCCGTAGTGCGGGCGCGTGCTACCATTTTCGAAGATCCATCATGGCTGAGCAGCAATTCCGGGAAATCCAGCTGAGCGGTAAACAGCTGGTGTTTCTGTTCATGACTTCCGTGGCGCTGGCTGTTGGCGTGTTCCTGCTCGGCGTCTCGGTGGGACGTGGCGTACAGGCCAACGGCGGAGGGGGCACCGACGCCCTCGGCGAGGCGGCCTCGGTGGCGCCGCCGGCTGAACTGCCGCCGCCCACTGAACTGTCGCCGGCCGACACGGCGTACCACAACAGTCTGCAGGGATCGACGACACCGCCTGCCGAGCCGGAACCGGTGTCCGAGCCCGTGGCCGACGATGACGACGCGGCCGTCGAACCGGCACCGGTCCAGGCGCGTCCAGCGCCCACGACAACAACCACCACCACGACCGTGCCGCCGCGGCCCACGACGACAACCACGCCGCCGCCGGCTCCGGCCACGGCCAAACCGGCGCCGGCGCAGGCTGCGGCCGCTGGTGGCTGGTATCTGCAGGTTGGCGCGTATCGATCGCGCGAGAACGCGGATCGTCAGGCGCAGCAGTTGAATGCTGGCGGATTCACGGCATCCGTGGCTCCGCCCGCGGCCGGCGGCCTCTTCCGCGTGCGCGTGGGCCCGTTCGCCGATCGCGC
>CAZVHY010000209.1:0-1541 GCA_964627115.1 uncultured Solibacteraceae bacterium
ACGCGCTTGCGATCGCGATCGATCTCGGCGAACACCGGCTGGCCGATGCGCGCCATGATCCGCATCGAGACGACGACGTACGGCGAATCAGTGAGCTGGACGCCAATCTGCGCGGCAGGAGCTCCCACCACGCCCATGCTGAACGGCAGCACGTACATCGTGCGCCCGGCCATCGCGCCCTTGAACTTCTCCTTCAAGGTCCGGCGCATCTCGTAGGGATTCACCCAGTTGTTGGTGGGCCCCGCGTTGTCCTTCGACAGCGAGCACACGAACGTGCGCTGCTCGATGCGCGCGACGTCACTCGCATCCGACCGCGCGTAATAGCAGCCGGGCCACAGGTCTTCGTTGAGCTTGGTGAACGTCCCGGCCTGCACCATCTGCGCGCACAGGTACTCGTTCTCTTCATCCGATCCATCGACCCAGTGCACGGCGGCGGGCGTCGTCAACTGACGCATCTTCTCGACCCAGCGCAGCAGGTGAGGATTGCGGGCCAGAGGAATCGAGGGGTCGCGGGAAAGTACAGGACTGGTCGAGTGAGTCACGTCGCCTCCGCGTCCATTATGGCCGCACAGCGGTATGCTGTCCCCATGACGAAGCGCTATACGAACGGCGAAGTCACCGTGGCGTGGCAGCCCGATCTGTGCGTACACTCCGGCATCTGCGCGCGCGGGCTCCCGCTCGTCTTCAATCCATCGCGTCGCCCCTGGATCGAACTGCAGCACGCCGACGCCGCCACGATCACCGCACTCGTCGATCGCTGCCCCTCGGGCGCCTTGTCGTGGCTGCGGAATGAGCCCGACGTTCCTCCGGTCGCCTCGTAGCCTTGTAGTCTCGTAGCCTTCTTCGGCCTTCCAGCCTCCTTCCAGCCTCCAGCCTCCCATGACCTGTCCTGCCTGTTCTTCTCTCATGACCGAGCACACGCTCGGCGGCCACATGGGCACGTCGGTCGTCATCGACGTCTGCCTGCCGTGCCAGGCGTTCTGGTTCGATGGCCGCGAGAGTCTCCAGCTGACGCCCGCATCGACGCTCACGCTGTTCCGCATCATCAGCGACGAAGCCGCGCGCAGCCGGCATCCGCTGCCTGCGCGGGTGGCGTGCCCGCGCTGCAGTCTGGTGCTCGTGCCGGTCGAAGACATGCAGCGGTCGACGCGGTTCCGCTATCGCCGGTGCCCGAAGCAGCACGGTCGCTTCATCACGTTTTTCGATTTCCTGCGGGAGAAGAACTTCATCAAGCCGCTGTCAGCGGCGCAACTCGCGGATTTGCGCGCGCACGTGCAGACCGTCAACTGCTCGAACTGCGGCGCGCCGGTCGATCTCGCGACAGCCACGGCGTGTGCGCACTGCAAGTCGCCACTGTCGATGCTCGACCTCGAGCACACGCAGTCCGTCGTCGACGGCCTGCGCACGGCGGATCGAGAACTCGCGACCGTCGATCCCATGCTCGCCCTCGAACGCATCCGCGCCAGGCGGGAATCGGAACGCGTGTTCAACGAGATCGATCAGAGCGCCACCTGGTACAGCGACGCGACATCAGCGGGCAC
>CAZVHY010000209.1:1641-5962 GCA_964627115.1 uncultured Solibacteraceae bacterium
CCGCTGATCGACATCAGCGCCAGGAACACGATCACACCAAGCAGCACGAGCAGCGCGATCTTGATCCAGCTCCACGGACGTTCGCCCGAGATGGAGCCCGTGACGCCGTTGACGACGACCTGGAACGACTTGCCGTGGTAGACGTACGACAACATCCAGATCGGCGCGAGGATGTGTTTGAAGGTCTGTCCTGAGTAGTTCGGCGACACCACGAGATTGCGATACGTATCGCCGGGGATCTGGCGGGCGCACATCTCGCGCAGGGCCGCGTCCATCTGCTGTCGCGATCGCGACGCGGCGGCCACGAGATCGATCTGATAGCGCTCGACCGTCCAGCCTGACAGGTAGCCCGCGTCGTACGGCACGAGCTCGCCTGTCGGGAACGGCTCCACGGCCCGCAGCAGCGCACCGTGTACGCCGAGCGACGCGCCCACCAGGTCATCGTCGAAGAAGTGCGATAGCTGGCCCGCCGCCGGGCTCCACTGCACTCGCCTCTCGGTCTTGTTGTTCACGCGGACGGTGTAGTACTTGCCCGACTCGGCCGTCCAGCGCGCGTGTACGTTCGCGTCGAACGTCCAGTACGGCAGGTAGAGGCCCTTGACGGTGTCGGTCAACGCGCGGCCCGCAAATCCGTTCGGAGCCAGCCACTGCCGGCCGTACCACGCACGGATCAGCTCGCGCGCACGAACTTCGGAGATCTTGAGCGGCAGCAGGGACTCGGGCCGGAACGCGTCCTTGACCTGATCGTAAGGCGCAAGCGCCGTCGATCCGCAGAACTCGCAGTTCTTGGAGATCTTGGTGGCGTCGAATACCGAGATCGCGCGACAGCTCTGGCACTGCACCGACACCGTGTCGGTCTGCCAGCCGCGCGCGGAATCGGGAATCGCGCGCAGCGCGGCCGCGAGGTCGTGCTCGACGATGACCGTGTCGTCGTTGCGCGTCAGCAGTTCCGCGGGAGACTCGGTCCCACAGTACGGACAGATCAGTGCCCGCTTGCCGGGGTTCCACTGTGCCTCGCCACCGCACGCGGGACAGCTGAACTTCCCGCGCGCGGTGACGACGGTCTCGCTTCCGCCGCCCGCGGGCGTCTCTGGTTGACGAACGTCCGCCACCACGCCCCTCGGCGACTACTGGAGGAACTCGGTCAGCGCCGTGCGCGTGATGCGCCACTGGCTGCCGATGCGCCGGCCCTTCAAATCGCCAGCCTCGAGGCTCGCGATGACGTCGGCCTCGGACACACCGAGCGCCTGGGCCGCGTCAGCCGGCGAGAGCAGCTCGGGCAACGCGGGCGCAGCCGGAGCCGCAGGCGCGGCTGGCGCACCGGCCGCCGGCGTGGCCTGGCCGAGAATGCCGCCGCTCTGCGCCATCATCTCCTTCGCGATGGCGAAGCCCACCGCCATCTCGGCGCCCATGCCGCCGACGTTCGATCCGCCCTCGGCCATGCCCTGCGCCATCTGGAACTTGACGTAGTCGTTCAGGTTGCCGACCGCCGCCATGCTCGAGCGCTTGTCGATGGCCTGTTCGACCTCCGGCGGCACCGACACGTTCTCGACGACGAATGCCGTCATCTCGATGCCGTACTTCCCGTGGAGAATCGGGTTGATGACCGGCAGCAGCGCCTCGCCCAGTTCGCTGTAGCGCGTGGCCACGTCGAGCACCGGGATCTTCGCGGTGGCGATGGCTTCGCTGAACGTGCTGACCAGCCGTGATCGCATCACGTCGGCAAACTCGTCGAGCCGGAAGTGGTGGTCGGTGCCGGCCACTTCTTTCAGGAACTTCGCGGGCTCGACGATCTTGAAATCGTACGTCCCGAAGGCGCGCGTCCGGACGATGCCGAAGTCCTGGTCGCGCATCATGATGGGATTCGACGTCCCCCACTTGTTGCCGGTGAACGTCCGGGTGATGACGTAGTAGACGTCGGCCTTGAAGGGCGACTCGAACCCGTACTTCCAGCCCTTGAGCCGCGACAGCACCGGGATGTTGTCGGTCGAGAGCGTGTGTTTGCCCGGCCCGAACAGATCGCCGTACTGGCCCAGGTAGACGAACTGGACCATCTGCGACTCACGCACAATCAGCTGCGCGTTACGTTTGATTTCCTTGTCGGCGTCGGGCCACCGGTACGCCAGCGTGTCGCGCGAGTCATCGGTCCACTCGATGATTTCGATGAACTGACTGCGGATGAAATCGGACAGGGCCATGGTCACCTCGAAGGGGGGATTGTAGATCACGGGACAGACAGGTGCGAGGGTGCGAGGGTGCCAGGGTGCGATGGTGCGATGGTGCGATGGTGCGATGGAGGCAGCATGAGGCCGCACCGTGGCACCTTCGCACCCTGGCACGTTCCCGCCTTGTCATCCGAACCGGAATTCCGTCCTCGATCGAAACGTCTCCCCCGGCCGCAGGATCGTGTCGGGGAACGACGGCTGATTCGGCGAATCCGGAAAGTGCTGGGTTTCGAGGCAGAAGCCGTGGCGCCGCTGGTAGGCGACGCCGCCCTTGCCGACCTGGCTGCCGTCGAGGAAGTTGCCCGTGTAGAACTGCACACCCGGTTCGGTGGTGGAGACTTCCAGCGTGCGGCCCGACTGGGGGTCGCGCACGCGTGCCGCAAACGCGGGCTCGGGCCCCGTGCGGTCGAGCACGAAGTTGTGGTCGTAGCCGCCCGCGATCCGCAGCTGTGATTCGCTGGACTCGATCCGCGCGCCGATGCGCACCGGCCGGCGGAAGTCGAGCGCCGTGCCGTCGACGCTCCTGACCTCGCCGGTCGGAATCAGCGTGTCGTCGACCGGCGTGAAGTGGCTGGCCCCCAGGGTCAGTTCGTGGTCCAGGATGCTGCCAGCCGCGTGCCCCGCGAGGTTGAAATACGTGTGCTGCGAGAGATTGACTGGCGTCGGCGCATCACTCGTCGCCTCGTATGCCACCGTCAGCCTCGTCTCGTCGTCGAACGTGTAGATGACGTGAACGTCGCACGCGCCCGGGTACCCTTCTTCACCGTCTGGACTGCGCCGGCTGAAGCGCACCGAGCGCCCGGGCTCGAGCCACTCGCCCTGCCACGCGACACGATCGAACCCGTCCGGCCCGCCGTGGAGATGATGGACACCGCCGCGCGGCCGCAGTGGGTACTCGTGCCCGTCGAGCGCGAATCGCGCGTGTGCGATGCGGTTCGCGAATCGTCCCACCACCGCGCCGAGACACCCGCGATGCGAGACGTAGCCTTCGAGCGTGTCGAATCCGAGCGCCACGTCGACCAGGCCACCGCGTCCGTCGGGCACCTCGATCGACACGATCGCGGCGCCGAAGTCGATGAGCCTCACGCGCGCGCCGGCGTCGTTCGTCAGGGTCCACACCGAGACGGCCGCACCGTCGGCCAGGGTGCCGAAGATCTCTCGTGACATCAGCGGAGAGTGTACGGCATCTCGAGTTCCGTGCCCCACGAGGCCAGCGGTGCTCCCTCTTCACGGAGGCTGCCGCACCTTGGCACCTTGGCACCTTGGCACGCTGGCACCGTGGCACCCCCGCACCCCGCCCGTGATATCGTGCGCGGAACTTCCGCGCTTTCCTGCGCGCAGCGAGGTTCCCCATGAGTCTGCTTTCCCCATCCCGGCGCCAGCTCTTTCTCACGACGGCGCTGGCCGCTGCTCTCGTCCCACTTGCGGCGCAGGCGCCACAGGAGCCGGTCGATCTGGCCGCCATCCAGCGCATCAAGGATGAAGGCTTCACGCGGTCGCGTGTCATGGACACGGTGTCGCACCTGACCGACCTTCACGGTCCGCGTCTCACCAACTCGCCGAACATGCACCGCGCCGCTGAGTTCGTCCGTGCGCGGATGAAGGAGTTCGGCATCGACAACGTGCAGTTCGAGACGTGGGGCCGCTTCGGCCGCGGATGGGAAAACGAACGGACGACGATTCACGTGACGGCGCCGACGCGCTGGCCCGTGGTCGGCTTCTCAAAGGCCTGGGCGCCCGGCACGACTGGCGCGGTATCGGGCGAAGCCGTCTATGCGCCCATCACGACCGTTGCCGATCTCGACGGCTACAAGGGCTCGCTGAAGGGCAAGTGGGTACTGCTCTCGCCCGCGCGGCAGGTCAATTCGCTGTTCGCCGCCCCCGCGCGCCGCTACACCGACGACGAACTGCAGACGCTCTCGACACAGGTGCTGCCGCCGAGCCCGCCGTCGGTGCCGCAGGTCCCAGCGCCGGCGCAGACGATGCCGCCGCTCGAAGACTTCCGGCGCCAGCGTATGGCGTTCCTCGTGGCCGAGGGTGCGGCCGGAGTGATCGAGGTGTCACCAGCCACGCGCGGCGACAACCTGACCGTGCTC
>CAZVHY010000210.1:0-2084 GCA_964627115.1 uncultured Solibacteraceae bacterium
TTTGTCCGAGTCGATCTCTACGAGGTCGGAGGCCGACCGAAGTTCGGTGAGATGACATTCTATCCGTCATCTGGAAGCGATCGGTTCGATCCGCCTGAATGGGACCGGATCTTCGGCGAGCTCTGGTCATGGCCGAGCGGACAGAAGCTGAGCACCTTGCCCGTCGTCTCCGTTGCACATGAAGTTCTGGCGTGCCTTTCACGGTCGTCTTCCGAGATCCGGCATCTTCTTGAAGCGATCTAGTGCTGAGCGGAGCGTGTCGCCGTCCCGCCTGGCCGGCCCGGCCGGAGCTGCGGGTGCGACGGCCGCGGGCGGCGTCGGTGTTCGCGGCGCGATTGCGTCGGACGTGCCCTCATCCTGCGCGGGCGATGTGCCGCGGCGAGCGAAGAACGATCCTTCGCCCAGCAGCTCCGTCGTCGATGGCGCCGGCGTTGACCGGACAGCGGGCGCGGCAGGGGAGTAGCCGCCCGCCGGTGTGCGCGTGGCGGCGTGCGCGGTCTCAGACGCCGCAACGTCAACAGGCGCACGCCAGCACAATCGCACCGAGGGCACAGGGCCGATGTGCACGATCAGCTCGGAGAAATCGAGCGCCGGCAGGTGCACGCGCGCGGCCGTTTCGTCCGCCTTCAACATGGCATCGAGCACGGCACGGACCGTCGGCTTGTCGGCGCTGGCCTGACGCAACGCGCGAAGCCGGGAGGCGCCCGCGTCGGCCACCTTGTCGAGCGACACGATCAGTCTCTGCACGGGACTGATCTCCAGGTCCACGCCGTCGAGCTCGTACCCGGCCTCGCGGAACGTCCCGGCGCTCTCGTTCAACTCCCGCAACGCCCGCGCAATCCTGTCTTCATCGTCGGCCCGGAGTCCGGCGACGCCGGCTTCCACGTCGGTTCGCAACTGCTGGAGCTGCTCGGTGGTCAGCAGCACGGCGTCGCGTATCTCCGCCGCTCGCTCCGGCATCGACGCGGCCACGTCTCGCAACTGCCCGGCCTTCTGGCCGAGATCCTGAACGCGGCGAACGGCTCGTCTCATGGCTCGTCCCTCTTCGATCTCGACGATGGCGGCGGTGTCTGACCTGTCTTCTCGACAGCCTGCTGGAACTTCTCCAGCACCTGTCCCAGAGACTCGAGCCCGCGGCCGACAGGTTCCAGATCGACGACGACCGGCGCGGGGGCGCGCGACAACTGGGTCTGCAGCGTCCGCTCGATGGCCTCGAGACCACTCTGGAACGCCACCATCTGGCCGACGACGCGGCTGACCGGGTCGTTGTCGCCGGTGCCGCGCACGAGCTGGTTGCGTTGAAACGTCTGCGTAATCTGCGCCCAGCGCACCTGCTCGTCCGGCGACAGCGCACCGATCATCGACTTGAACTTGAGGAAGTTCGCTTCCGCGCCCGTGGTCAGTGTCTGCGACTCGCCTCGATAGTGATCGACGACCAGCGCGCGCAGTTCCTCGTCGTTCATGATAGCCACGACCTTTTCGGCCAGCCGGTTCATGTTCCGATAGGAGCCCTGGAGGCGGAACGGCGGCTCGGTTCGGAACTCGTCAGCCTGCGCGGCCGAGTGGATGTACTCCTGATTCACGCGCAGGATGATCTCGCGCACGGTCACGAGCTTGCGCATCACCGCGAGAACCTCTTCGACCTCCTGCGACGAGTAGCTGCCCTCGAATCCGGCGACGTCCCGTTCGCCCGTCTCCGCCTGGCGCAGGAACGCGCGCACGTCCTTCTGGCTGCGGTTGGCGACGGGCGCGAGCACGGCATTCGATGTCACCGCGTTCTCGACGTAGCTGGCCTTGAACCACTCGGCGCTGCCGCCGATGATGTCGCCGAGGTTGTAGGTATCGGCGCGGTTCGCGAGCATGTCGGGGAGCCGGAACAACTGTCCGCTCTCGGTGTACGGATTGCCGGCCATCACGACCACGACCTTGCGGCCCCGCAGATCGTAGGTGCGCGGCTGACCGCGCCACACGCCTTCGATGCGCCGCTGCCCGTCGCAGAGCGAGATGAACTTCTGGAGGAACTCGGCGTGGCAGTGCTGGATGTCGTCGACGCACAACATCACGTTGTCGCCCATCTCGAACGC
>CAZVHY010000210.1:2184-5938 GCA_964627115.1 uncultured Solibacteraceae bacterium
CGGCGCGCGCGGTCGATCACCTGCTGCCGGGCCTGCTGGAATTGCTCGAAGCGGGGCACGACCTCGCGGTCGAAACGCTCGAGCCGCTCCTGGAAGTCGAGATAGTCGAAGACGTACTGCCCGTCGCGAATCCTCGCGTGGCTGCCTTTCATCCCGTCGAGGATCTGTGTCGTGCCCGCGCGCACGACCGCGTGCGGAAACGCATCACCACAGAAGAGGATGGCCGCGGTCTCGTCGAGATAGCGCCGGCTGTCGGGGCGATCCAGCAGAAAGCCGCGCACCCAGTCGCGGACGAGCTCGAGCTGGCTCGCGGGATGCCCGGCCAGTGCGTCCTGCGCCTGCGCGAAGGCGGTCTCGGCCCCTTTGGTCACCAGGTGCTGATGGAACTCGGCCACCGCTCGATGGGCTTCCTGGCTCACGACGACCGTGTCGCCGCTGGTGAGCTGGTGAAACAGGTATTCACCCGCCGCCGCGGCGCATTCGGCGGGGTAGAGACTCGTCCGCTCGATGAACGCGGCCACCAGCGCGCGCAACTCAGCGATGTACTGCTGCTGCGTCGCGTCGCCGGGGAAGAGGCGATTGCGTTCGGCGAATCCTGCGAGCTTCGCGGTCCAGAGCGCGCGGGTGTCGTCGGCTGCGAAGCGATGCCACCAGACGAGCGCGCACGCGCGAGCGTCGGGGTGATACCGCGCCAGTTGCAATGCCTCGTGCGTGGACGCCAGTGCGTGCAGGATGCGTGCGCCGTCGAGATCGTGCAGGCCTCTCGTGTACGCCTCGCTGTAGCGCCCGGCCGCGAACTCCTGCACGAGGGTGAGCCGCTCGTCCCCGGTGGCTGCGGGGATGCTGATGGCGCCATTGCCCGACGTCCGCGTCTTCAGCATCCGCCAGGCCAGGTACTCGGCCCGATACACGTCGGGGTTTTCCGACACGACGTCCTGGTCCCACACATCGCGCGTGGCCAGAAACGTCTCGTCGTCGATCGGCTCGAAGTAGCGCGTGCTGGTGAGGTGCAGGTACGGCGCGTCGTCGCGATACGCGATCGTGAGATCGAGTGCCTGGGTATTGATGTTGAACCGGTGCCGGCCGAGCTGAATGACACCCTCACCGCCGGCGAAGAGCTCCTGCCGGTCCTTCAACTGCCGCACGGCTTCCTGCTGCACGCTCTTCAGGCGGCCCGACAAATCGTCGGCCTTGACGGCATCTTCGAGCGCGAGCAACTGCTCGATGGTCTCGCGGACCCGGGCGATCATCAGGTCCGACGCCATGTACGCGTGGATGTCCTCGAGCGTCGTGAAGCCGGCCAGACGGTTCCGGATGACGCGGAGGATGCGCTCGGCAGCGGCCATCAGGCCGGCCGTGCGCCGGTTCCGCTGCTCGACCAGCGCGAGCTTGCGCTGCTCGAACGCCTCGTACAACTCCGTGCGCCGATCGGCAAGCTGGACCGTGTAGTCCTCGAAGTCGGCGAACGCGCCTTCCAGCTCCTCGAGCTGCACGGTGACGCGATTCAGGTAGTCGTCACACTTCGCGGGCGTGTCGCACAGGTCGAGGTAGCTGGCCGCTGACTGCGTCAGCAGTTTCAACTGGGCCGCGAACTGCGCCGCACCTTCCGTGGCGGCAAGCGTCTGGATGCGGTTCTTCAGGGCCGCCTTCACCTGGTTCAGCGTGGCGTAGACGACCGTGATGGCGTCGATGATGCGCGTCGTCTCAGTGGCGTCGTCGATGCGCAGGCTGTTGACGATCTCGATCAGCATTTCGAGATCGCCGCCCGCGGCGGTGACGGCCTGTTCGATTTTGCGCCCTTCGGCGACGCGCGTCACGCGCTCGACGGCCTCGAGCTGTTCGTCCGCGCGGAGGCGATACGGCTCGAGGGCTTCCGGCTTCAGCAGGAACTGCACGCAGTTGGCCGACAGGGCGTCGATCTGGCGGGCCACGTCCTGCTCGAGCGCCTCGATCTGCGCGACGTCGACGTAGCGGACGTCCCTGAGCGTAATCAGCTCGCCGCGCAGATGCCGCAGCGACGCCAGGTTGGCGACATAGTCGTCGAGGGTCGTGAACGCGGCGCGCCGGACCGTGCTGAACCGTTCCTCGCATCGCGCACGGATCGCGCCGACGCGCTCGACGGCCTCGCGCTGCAGGCGCCGCACCTTGTCGAACTCGTCGATCGCCAGATCCGCGACCTCGCGTATCCCGCGGATGGCGCTGTCGACCTCGAAGCCTTCGGCGTTCGCCAGCCACGGGTACGCATCGAGGATCGCGCCGCACCGCTTGACCAGGTCGGCGTAGAGCTCGGCGTACGGATCCTCACGGCGCACGAGCGTGAGCACTTCGTTGCACTCCGCAAGGCACCGCACCACGTCCTTGTTGCCCACCTGATAGAGGAACGCGTCGCGCCGGCCGGGCGGTTCGTACCCCGGCTGGTGGAACGGCGTCTGGCGCAGTTGAATCGTGTGGTGCTTCTGCGGTTCCGCATCGCCGCGGAGCAGCAGCAGGTGACCGTCGGGAAACAGCGTGAACCCGTGGCAGGTGATGCGCTCCTTGACCTTCTGCGCAATCAACCGGTACGGCATCAGCACGTAGTCGCCGGTCTGGCGGTGGTAGAAGACGAACAGCGAGTCTTCACCGTTCGGTGCGTGCACGACGCGTTCGAAGACGAAGCCGTCGATCCGGCTCTCGAACCGCTTCAACTCACCAGTGGCGAGATAGTAGCCGTCCGGAAAAATCAGGCCGTGCCCCTCGGGCAGCAGCACGCACGACTGCGCGATCGCGTCGACGCGGGTGATCGACTGCTGCTTCTCGTTGAAGACGAAGCACCGTGTCGTGGTCTCGCGATAGGGCCTGATCTTCAGGACGATCAGGTGATCGATGCGGGCGTACGCGATCTCGGCGTCGTCGACCTTCTGGAACGTGTCGTCGACCGGCTCGGAGTAGATGCCTTCACCCGTGGCGGTGTTGTCCTCGACCTTGATCGTCAGGTCGCCGCCCACGCACTCGACGAACACGCGATCCTCGATCGACACGTGCGGGTGATCGCCGTATCGGTACGACGCGCGATCGGGCACCAGCCAGCGGAACTCGTGCGCCGGTGGATAACCGACGCGGCGGTATTCTGCCTCCGCCCGGCCGTCGAGGAAACGCGGATGGCCGTCGTTGAAGGCCCACTTGAAGACCGCGAAGTCGCCCGCGCCCGTTCCCGTGGCGAACTTCATGTAGAGATGGCCGTTGACGACGGAGAACTTCCGGAAGGAGGTCTTCTCGTAGACGTGATAGAGCCGCTTGAAGTCGACGAGGAACTGCGGGTCGAGCAGCGGAGCGAGATCGGATTCCCTGAACGAGCCCGTGTCGTCGTCGCGCTGGTAGATGGCGAAGACGTCTTCGGGGCCGGTTTCCTGCTTCAGCCCGAACTGGACGTTGAACCCGAACAGGAAGCGGCCCTGGCCGAGCTGCACCATGTCCTGCGGCAGGCAGTTGTGGGCCGTGGTGATCCGGTCCGACTGCAGCAGCCTCGTGTCGATCGAGCCGAAGACCTCCTTGCGGCGGGCGTCGAGCTGCGCCGTGCGCTCGCGCAGGGTGCCGGCCTGCGCGTCGAGACGCTGGCGGATGATGTCGTACGTCGCGTTGCCCGGGGCCTGGGCTGCGTGATCTGGCGGCGTCTGAGTCATGCGCGATCGAAGCCGCGTGAGCGGGAAGTCCCGCCCGCGCTATGGGGCGTCCGACGTCGACTCCGCGATGACGGCCGACGCCGCCACGTCCGACA
>CAZVHY010000211.1:0-5918 GCA_964627115.1 uncultured Solibacteraceae bacterium
CAGTCGTGACGGAGAGAACAACATGCGCGTACACGTGGGCACGTCGGGTTACAACTATCCCGAGTGGAAAGGCACCTTCTATCCCGGCGATCTGCCGGTGAAGAAGATGTTCCCGTACTACGCCGAGCGCTTCACCGCGGTCGAGATCAACTACACCTTCTACCGCATGCCGACGCTCAAGACGACGGAGGGCTGGCGTGCGCAGGCGCCTGAGGGCTTTCGGTATGTTCTGAAGGCGCCCAAGCGCATGACGCACGAGCGGCGGCTCGTCGACTGTGCCGACACGCTGGCGGCCTTCTGCGAGAGCGCGCGGGGACTCGGTCCACACCGCGGGCCGCTGCTGTTCCAGTTGCCGCCGCATCTCAAGTGCGACGTCGCGCGGCTCGAGTCGTTTCTCGCGCTGATGCCGGCCGATATCGAGGCCGCGTTCGAGTTCCGCCACGATTCGTGGCACACCGACGATGTCTGGGCGGTGCTCCGGGCAAAGGGCGTGGCACTCTGCATCGCCGACTTCGGCGACAAGACGACACCGGCGGTGACGACAGCGCGATACGGCTACCTGCGTCTCCGAGACGAGGGCTACGCGCCGGCTGATCTCGATCGCTGGGCCGACGTCGTCGAGGCGCGTTCAGCGGAGTGGGACGACGCCTGGGTGTTCTTCAAGCACGAAGAGGAAGGCAAGGGCCCGGAGTTCGCCCGCGCCTTCATCGATCGACTGCGCGATCGACGTGTGACGCTGGCATGACGGCCGAGAGAAACGCGAGCGCCTGCGTTTCCGCCCAGTAGCCATCAGCGCCCCGTGCCGGATCCGGCGCGGCGACGAAGCCGCAGTGTCCACCGTGGCCCGCGATGGCGACCGAGATGTTCGCGTTTGCGCGGATGACATCGGCGCGGAACTGGTCGGCCGGCACGAACGGATCGTCTTCGGCCGCCAGGATCAGCAGCGGCACGCGCACGCGATCGACGATGCGCATCGCGCTGGCGAGGCGGTAGTAGTTCGACGCATCGCCAAACCCGTGGTACGGCGCGGTATAGACGTCGTCGAAGCGGCGGATGGTCCAGATGCGATCGAGCGGCGTCAGATCGAACCGGCCAGGCCAGGCCGCGGCCTTCCGGCGCATGCGCGCGCGCAGGTTCCGCACGAAGTTGAACTGGTACACCACGTTCGAGCGGCGCTCGATGGCGCCGACGCAACGATCGAGATCGATCGTCGGGCAGACGGCCACCGCGGCTCGCACCGGCAGATCCGGTTCGTCCGCGGCTTCGGCCGCCAGTTTGACCGTCAGGTTGCCGCCGAGCGAGTAGCCGGCCACGGCGAAGTCCGTCAGGCGATCGGTTGCGGCGAGCGCGCGGATGACGGCTTTCGGATCGTCGGTGAGTCCCGAGTGATAGAGCCCGGGCGTGAGGTGCTCGGTGCCGCCGCAGTTGCGCTGGTTGAGCAGCACCACGTTCCAGCCCGCCGCCCACGCCTTGCTCGCCATGCCGCGCATGTAGTGCACGGAGCTCGAGCCCTCGAGCCCGTGCAGCACGACGACCGTGCGCGCGGCCGACCGTTCAGGCTGCCAGTAACAATGCGCCAGCACCTGCGTGTCGCCGGTGACACGGATGAGTCTCGCCTCCGGAACCGGCAGCTGCGGAAACAGACGTTTTGCCGCCCATGCGAACACGGTCATGACGTGGCCGTTCGCGAGGCCGCGTCTTGGCACGAAGGGGATCGGCGCGGCCCACGCGGTCACGCGGGCCGGAGCGTCGGGCGTCGAAGGCGTCATCGAAGGTCGTACACCACGAACGAGTCGTTGCGGAAGAGCACCGGGAAGGGGAACGCGCGATCGGTGCGATCGACGAAGACGTCGATGTCGTAGCGCGCGTCCACGTCGCGAACGACGTCCGGTGTCGACCAGGCGTCGAACGTGCCCAGCGTGGCCGTTCGCTCGGCCACGCGCATGGCGAGATCGCGATCGTACATCGCCATGGCCGGGTCCTTGCCGATCTCGAGCGGTGTATCGCGCAGTGCCGCCGCACGTACGCTGATCCCGTATCGCCAGGCGTGACCGGGATCGGCCAGCACGTGCCACGACGACGGCTGCAACTGCAGCCAGTCCATGACCTCCATCCAGTCGGTGTCCGGCGGATGGATCTGCGCCAGGGGACGATCGGCTTCATCCAGGACGTACGCGCCACGCGCTACGGACATTGATGCGAGCACGGCAACGGCGGCAATCCGGCGGGTGTTCGGCCATCGCGCCATCACGTCGGATACGAGCCACCAGGCCACGTAAATGGCCACGACAGCGCCGAGCAGCCAGAAGACACGATTGGCCTGAAGCTGGACGAAGAAGGCCACGTGCAGTTCGGCGAGGGGAATCGTGATGAGGAACAGGACCAGCAGCGACAGCAGGCCGGCCACGAGACCCGACTCGCCCGGCGTGGCGACGCCCATGCGGACGCGACGTCGATAGACGGCCCAGAGCACGGCGGGATACGCGAGGTTGCTGAGCCAGGCGTAGAGCGGCCAGTCGGCCGAGAAGAGATAGTCGCGATCGGCCAGGACCGCGAGCCACGCGGCGTCCATGCGCGGCAGGAACATCGCCGCCGCGGCGAGTGCCCCGATGCCGATGACGCCGCTGGCCCAGAGCGCCACGCGCACGTCACGACGATGTCGATACGGCCAGAGCGCAGCGATGGCGACGACACCGCCGAACCAGAGGGCGGTCGAGGTGTGGACAATGGCCGCCACCATCGTCGAGAGTCCGGCGGCGGCCGGACGCAGGCGCGCGGCATACGCCAGCGCGGCAAGCCCGCACGCGAACGCCAGCATCCGCGGGTGCATGTACCCTTCGAGCGAATTCGCACCGGTCCTGGCGATCCGGTGGCGCAGCGTGACGAGGATGAGTGCGACGGCAATCGTCCACCAGTCGCACCCGAGGGCACGCGCGAGAGCCACGATGCCCACCGTGAGCGCCAGCATGGTCAGGGCGTAGAGGCCCGCGAAGAGCGTCGACAGTTCGATGCCGGTGGTGTCGGCCACGACGCCCAGGATTTCGTCGCCGATCCACAGCCGCATCTGCGGTTCGAACACGTCGCGGTCGCGCGGGAACAGGGACGGATCGGCGCTCAGCTCGATGGCGGGAATGTAGAACGCCTGATCGGACGCACCATAGCGGTATCCGGCGGCGTTCGCGGTGCCGACGATGGCGACGAACAGGACGGCGATGAACAGGCGGGTCGCGTGCGTCACGGGATTTGATCGGCGGTGGGCCCGTACAGCGGGAGCAGCGCGACGCCGGCAACGCGAAGGTAGATGGTCAACTGTCCGCGGTGGTGAATGACGTGGTGGAGCAGATAGCGATCGATGGCCTCGGCGTGCGACAGGGACTCGAGCACGCGCGACCCGTGCCGCAGTTCCCAGGTGGCCGCGAGCGTCGCGTCGCTCGTCGACGCGAGGACGTCGTCCCACTCGGCGACGTGTCGATCGAACAGATCGAGGATCTCCGCGCGCGAGGTCAGCGCGTGGCGCCGGCTGCTGCCCGACGCGAGATCGTGATGGTCCTGTCTGAGCATCTGCGCGCCCCAGTGCGGCAGGCGCGCCAGGTGGGTGCCGAGGCCCGCGAGCGTGAACGACCGCGGGTGCGGCTGCCAGGTCAGCGACGCGTCGGGCAGCCGCTCGAGCAGCACGCGCGTCAGCCGCAGGTCGCGGCCGACGCGCTCGGCAAGGGAGACACGCGTGAACACGCCGGCTACTGGCCTGTGTTGAAGTTGACCGTCGGCACGGTCTCGGCGCCGGCCGGGGCGTCGAAGTAGGGATACTCCTCGAAGCCGAACATCCGCGCCGTGATGTTGGACGGGAACCGGCGACGCAGCGTGTTGTACTCCTGCAGCCGTTCGTTGTAGCGCATGCGTTCGACCGCGAGCCGGTTCTCGGTGCCGGCCAGTTCGTCCATCAGCCGCATGAACGTCTCATTCGATTTCAACTGCGGATAGTTCTCGACCACGAGGAGCAGCCGCGCCAGCGCGCTCGACTCCGCGTTCGCGGCGTCGATCCGCTGCGCCGGCGTCGTGGCGCCCGCCATCTTCGCGCGTGCGTCGGCCACGGCCTGGAAGACGTCCTTCTCCTGTTGCGCGAACCCCTGCACGGTGGCGACGAGATTGGGAATCAGGTCGTTGCGCCGCTGCAACTGGTTCTCGACCTGTCCCCACTGCGCCTTGATCGCTTCTTCCTGCGTCGTGAAGCGATTGTAGGAACAGCCGCTCACCGCGCCCACCACGAGCACGAGCATCGCCAGCCGTGCCGTCGACTTCAGCCAGTTCATCGTCATTGGTGTGTCTCCATCGCCTGTCTCACTTCCTGTTGATGCCCCGCAGGGGCTGAAGCCCCTGCGCTCCGTTGGATGTTGTTACCAGCCGCCCGACGCCCCTCCGCCCCCGCTTCGTCCACCCCCGAAGCCTCCGAAGCCGCCGGACCTGCCGCCGCCGATTCCGCCAAACCCGCCGCCGCTGAAGCCGCCACCGAATCCGCCAAAGCCTCCACCGAACCCGCCAACGCCGCCGTGCCAGTGCCGGCCACGACGACGCACGCCCGGGCCACCACCGCGCGTGGAGCCAATGGACGCGAGAGCCAGCAGCACGAGCACGATCAGCACGATCTGCCAGGCCGATGGGCCTTCATAGACGGGCCGTGATGGGGCGTCCGGCAGGCCGTCGACCGTGGCGCCGCGCCGTTCGGCAATGCGTCTGATGATGGCGGTGACGCCGGCCAGCAGGCCGGGACCGTATTCTCCCGATCGGAACGCGGGCAGCATCTCGGTGCGGATCACTTCACCGGCGAAACCGTCCGTGATGATCTCCTCGAGGCCGTATCCAACCTCGATGCGGATGCGACGTTCCTGCGCGGCCATCACCACGAGCACGCCGCGGTCGCGCTCGCGATCGCCGATGCCCGACTGTTCGAACAGCCGCGCTGCGTACTCTTCGATCGATCCATACGGCCCGAGCGTCTCGACCGTGGCCACGACGACCGTGTCGCCCGAAGCGGCGAGCAGCGCGCGGATGCGCGTGTCCATCTCGGCGGCACTGCGTGCGTCGATGACGTGGGCCAGATCGTTGACCGGGGCGGTCAGCCGCGGCAGCGTCTGCGCGGCGGCGAGCGGCGCCCACAGCAGCAGAAGCAGGACGATCGAAACGGATCGGCGCAGGGTCACGACGTCCAGGTGTCGACGTATTGCCACAGGCGTTCGGACTGATCCAGGTAGTCGGGCAGCCGGCGCACGAGTTGCGGCGCATGCGCCGGATCGCCCTCGAGCGCGATCACGCCGCGGATCAAGTCGACGTCCACGCCCGCGAGCCTCGCGCCGTCGAGTGCGTCGGCCGTGCCGTCGTCGCTCATCAGCCGCGCAACGTCGGTCAACAGCGCGCGAAGCGCCGGCGCTGAACGGACGATGAGCCCGGCCAGGCGGCCGTCGTGCCCGGCGCTCTCGAGCCATCCCTGGCGGAGATGGATCAGGTGGCTCTTGGCCTGCGCCTCGCAGGCGCGGCGCAGGTGGTCGCGATCGATGACGAGCCCGTCGAACGGCGGCTGGCCGGCAATCACCTCGTGGTGATCGAGGATGGCCTGGTACTCGACGGGAAACGCGTCGAGCGAGCGCCGGAACTCGTGGGGCGTGAGCAGAAGCGGCGCTTCCAGATCGTCGCGTTGCCAGACATCGACCAGCGGACCGATGGCGTCGAGGTCGCCGGCCGTCACGCGTGCGGCAAACGCGACGCTGCTGTGCGTGCCCGAGGCCAGGAGCGCCACGAAGCGGTCGCCGAACACGCGTCGAAGATCCGCGGCCATGCGCCCGAACGCCGTGCGGGCGCGTGCAGGAAGGTGCAGCGGCGTGGTCACCGAACCATTGTAGTACGTGCGGGCGGGGCGGTCGGGC
>CAZVHY010000212.1:0-5881 GCA_964627115.1 uncultured Solibacteraceae bacterium
GTGCGGAAGAGAGGACTCGAACCTCCACGAGATTGCTCCCGCCAGCCCCTCAAGCTGGTGCGTCTGCCAATTCCGCCACTTCCGCGTGGTCGTGTCGATTTTACTTACTACGTACGGTCGTAACTTCCTACTGCTGCGGCTGTCCCTCTGCGGGGGCCTGAGCCGGTGCCTCGCCTTCGGCCGGTGCCGTGGCCTCGGGTGCAGCCGGCAGCGTCGGCAACGCCGGTGCGGTCTGCTGCGCAGGAGCCGGTCCGCCGACCCCTGAGACCACGGAGCCGCCACCAGACCGCCCCATCAGCGTGAGCAGGAACGCACCCACGATGAAGAGCGTGGCAAGGACGGTGGTGGCGCGCGTGAGCACCGTGGCCCCCGCCCGGGCACCGAACGCCGTCTGGCTGCTGGCCCCGCCGAACGCCGCCGCGATGTCGCCACCCTTGCCCTGCTGGAGGAGAACCACGACCAGCAGGAGGAAGCAGACAATCAGGTAGACGGTCAGCACCGCGTAGAACAGCATAGCGGCTCAGTATACCCCGGAGACGCGCGAAATCGCGAACGTTTTCATGGGCCGGCCCGCGACTTATTTGGTCAACGACCAGGTGCCCGCGTCGACCGTGCTGCAGGTATACGTGCCCGACATGGCGCTGGTCGACGAGAGCGTGCCGTTGAACGAACTGCAGGCCACCGCACCGCCAGGCAGCAGCACCTGCGCGGTCAGGGCATTGCCGTTCAGCGTCCCGGACACGGTGGCCGACGGCGCCGCGCAGTTCGACGACGTCGTGGGCGTACAGGTGAACGTGCCACTGATCGTCGTGCCGGTCTGTGTCAGCGACACCGCGATGTTGAAGCGGGCGCCGGGGATCTGGGTCGAGATGGCCGTTCCCGTCCAGCCGCCGGCAATCGACGTCGACCCCTGCGGCCCTTGCGGCTGTCCCGTCGACGGGCCCGTGGGCGTGTTGTTGTTGCTGCCACCGCAGCCCGCCACACTCAGGCCGAGAAGGCACACGGCGAGTAGTCTTCGCATCGTTTCGTGAATGCTCCGTACGAACAGGGCCGCGAGGGTCAGCGGCCGGCCGCCGCGGCGCCCTTGATGATGTCGAGGAAGCTGGTCACCTGCAGACTGGCGCCGCCGACCAACGCGCCATCCACATCGGGCAACGCGACCAGTGCCGTGATGTTGTCGGGTTTGACCGACCCACCGTACTGGATGCGGCACGCATCGGCCGCGTCCGGGCCGAACCACTGGCGCAGGCGTGTCCGGATGTGGCGATGCGCTTCGTCGGCCTGCTCGGGCGTGGCGTTACGTCCCGTGCCGATGGCCCAGACCGGTTCGTAGGCGATGATCAGCCCACCGACCTGGTCCCCGTTGAGCCCGTCGAGTCCGTCCTTGATCTGGCGGTCGAGCACGGCCGGCATCTGGCCGCTCTCGCGTTCTTCCAGGGTTTCCCCCACGCACACGATCGGGATGAGCTCGGCCGCCAGGGCGGCGTGCACCTTCCGGTTGATCGACGCGTCGGTCTCGCCGTAGAGCTTGCGGCGCTCCGAGTGGCCGAGGATGACGTAGGTCGCGCCGGCGTCCTTCACCATCGCGGCGCTGATCTCGCCGGTGAACGCGCCTTCCTTTTCGGCCGACATGTTCTGCGCGGCAATGCCGACGGCCGTGTTGCGCGCCGCTTCGGCCGCCGTGGCGAGCGCCGTGAACGGCGGGGCCACGATGATCTCGACCCCGCGCACGTCCTTGACGAGCGCCCCGAGCTCGCGCACGTACGCGAGCGCCTCGTGCGTCGTCTTGAACATCTTCCAGTTGGCAGCGATGGCAGGAACTCTCATGGGTGCATCCGTGATCAAAGTTGGAAGCCAGAAGACAGAAGCCAGAAGTTCGAGAAACGTCGAAGTGAGAACTCAGAACTTCGAAGTTCTGCCTTCGAACTTCCGAGTTTCCCGCACTTCTGGCTTCTGTCTTCTGACTTCTGGCTTGATCTCCGCCGCGTCAGTTCTTCTCCAACGCGGCCACCCCCGGCAGCGTCTGGCCGCCGAGGAACTCGAGCGAGGCGCCGCCGCCGGTGGAGATGTGGGTCATCTTGTCGGCCACGCCGGCCTGCGCCACGGCCGCGACCGAGTCGCCGCCGCCGATGATCGTCGTGCCCTGCACGGCAGCCACGGCCTCGGCCACGCCCATCGTGCCCTTGGCGAAGGCGGCCATCTCGAACACGCCCATCGGGCCGTTCCACACGACGGTCTTCGCGCCGGCGATGACCTCGCGGTACCTGGCGATGGTCTTCGGGCCGATGTCGAGCCCCATGCGGTCGCCAATCGACGCGTCGGTCACGTCGATGGTGGCGTGTGGCGCGTCGGCCGCGAACGCCTCGGCCACGACGTGGTCGACCGGCAGTTCGAACGCGATGCCACGCGCCTTCGCGCGCGCTTCGAGATCCTTTGCCGTGTCGAGCAGGTTCTCCTCGACGAGCGACTTGCCGACGGGCAGGCCCTTCGCCTTGAGGAACGTGTAGGCCATCGCGCCACCGATGATGAGCGCGTCGACCTTACCGAGCAGGTTCTCGATGACCTCGAGCTTGTCGGACACCTTGGCGCCGCCGAGGATGGCCACGAACGGACGCTCGGGCGACCCGAGCGCCTTGCCGAGGTACTCGACCTCGGCCGCCATCAGGAAGCCGGCCGCCGACTCGGCAATCTTGTGGACGATGCCCTCGGTCGACGCGTGGGCGCGGTGTGCCGACCCGAACGCGTCGTTGACGTACACCTCGGCCAGCGCAGCCAGCTGCGCCGCGAACGCCGGGTCGTTCTTCTCTTCCTCGGCGTGGAACCGCAGGTTTTCGAGCAGGATGACGCCGCCCGTGTTGGCCGCAATCACCTCGGCCGCCGCGCCGCCCACGCAGTCGGAGGCGAACGCGACGGGCCTGCCAAGCAGGCCCGCCAGGTGCGCCGCCACCGGCTTCAGCGAGTACTTCGGGTTGACCTGGCCCTTCGGCCGGCCAAGGTGCGACGCCAGGATCACCGTCGCGCCCTGTTCGAGCGCGTAGGTGATCGTTGGCAGCGCCCCGCGCACGCGCGTGTCGTCGCCGACCTTGCCGTCCTCGATGGGGACGTTGAAGTCCACGCGAATGAACACGCGGCGCCCCTTCAGCGCCAGGTCACGGATGGTGCGTGTGGCCACGGGCTAGATCCCCTTGCTGGCCATGTAGCGGATGAGATCCACGCAGCGGCTCGAGTAGCCCCACTCGTTGTCGTACCACGAGAGCACCTTCACGAAGTTGCCGTCCATCACCTTCGTGTAGCCCGCGTCGACAATCGACGAGTTCGGGTTCGAGCGGAAGTCGATCGACACGAGCGGCGCGTTCTCGACCTCGAGAATGCCCTTGAGCGGGCCGTTGGCCGCGGCCGTGAACGCCGCGTTGACCTCGTCGGCCGTGCAGCTCTTGTCGACGAGCACGTTCAGGTCGACCACCGACACGGTCGGCGTCGGCACGCGCAGCGAGATGCCGTCGAGCTTGCCCTTGAGCTTCGGGAGCACTTCACCCACCGCCACCGCAGCGCCGGTCGTCGTCGGGATGATCGAGAGGGCGGCCGCGCGGGCGCGGCGCAGGTCCTTGTGCGGCAGGTCGAGCAGCTGCTGGTCGTTGGTGTAGGCGTGGCAGGTCGTCATCCAGCCCTTGTTGATGCCGAACGACTCGTCGAGCACCTTCGCGATGGGCGCCAGACAGTTGGTGGTGCACGACGCGTTCGAGATGATCTGGTGCTTCGCCGGGTCGTACGTCTCGTGGTTGACGCCCATGACGAACGTCGCGTCCGGCTTCTTCGCGGGCGCCGTGATGATGACGCGCTTGGCGCCGGCCGCGATGTGCTTGGCCGCGCTGTCGCGATCGGTGAAGCGGCCCGTGCCCTCGAACACGATGTCGACGCCGAGGTCCTTCCACGGCAGCAGCGCCGGGTCCTTCTGCGCCAGCACCTTGAAGGTGTCGCCGTCGACCGTGATGCTGTCGCCCGAGGCGCTCACGTCGGCCTTGAGGTTGCCCAGAATCGAGTCGTACTTCAGCAGGTGCGCCAGCGTGGCGGTGTCTGTCAGATCGTTGACGGCAACGATGTCGATGTCGTCGAACGCCAGGGCCGCCCGCATGATGTTGCGGCCGATCCGCCCGAACCCGTTGATGCCAACCTTGATCGCCATTCGCGGTGCTCCTCGTGTCTCTCGTGTGTGGAAGGGTGATGAAACCGTGACCGTACCGAAAACGGCATTGTATCAAGGCGCGGCGCCGGCCGGCGAGCCGGCAGGCAGCCCGGTTATCATGACCCCCGTGCACCTGCTGTACACGCTCGTCATCCTGACGGTGGCCGTGGTCTGTTCACCATGGTTCGTGTACCAGGCCATCCGGTACCGCAAATATGTCGGCAGCCTCGGCGAACGCATGGGCCGGCTGCCGGTGAGCTTCAACCTCGACGGCGACCCCTCGATCTGGATCCACGCGGTGTCGGTGGGGGAGACCCTCGCGGCCCGCACGCTCATCGACGGCCTGCGCGAACGGTACCCGGACCTGCGCATCTTCCTGTCGACGACGACGATGACGGGGCGGCACGTGGCGCGGACGCGACTGCAGGGCGTCGACGCGGTCTTCTTCTTTCCGTTCGACATCCCGTTCGTGATCCGGCGCACGCTCAGCCTCGTGCGCCCGCGGCTGTTCATCATGGTCGAGACCGAGATCTGGCCGAACCTGCTGCGCGCCTGCGCACAGGGCGGTGTCAAGACCGTGCTCGTCAACGGCCGCATTTCCGCGCGGTCCTATCCGCGGTACCGCCTCGTGCGCGGGTTCTTCCACGACGTGCTCCGCGATGTCGATCGCTTCTGTATGCAGGGCGGTGAGTCGGCGCGGCGCATCATCCACATCGGCGCGCCGGCCTCGCGGGTGGTCGTCACCGGCAATCTCAAGTTCGATGCGCTGGAACTGGCGTCGCCGGCCGATCGAGGCGCGGGGCGTGTGCTCCGGTATTTCCGCGTCGCGCGCGACCGGCCCGTGTTCATTGCCGCCAGCACGCTCAAGGGAGAAGAAGTGCACGTGCTGACGGCGTTCGCCGCGCTTCGTCGCCAGCGGCCCGAGGCGCTGCTCATCATGGCGCCGCGCAAGCCCGAGCGGTTCGACGAGGCCGTCAACATCGCCCGCGGCGAAGGGATGCGCGTCGTCCGGAGGTCGGAGCTCGCCGTCGACAGCGAGCCGCGCGCCGACGTCGTCATCCTCGACACCATCGGCGAGCTCGCACATCTCTTTCAAATCGCGACCGTCGTGTTCGTCGGCGGCAGCCTCGTCGATCAGGGGGGCCACAACATCCTCGAGCCGGCCATCCACTCCAAGCCGGTCGTGTTCGGGCCCCACATGGACAACTTTGCCGAGATTGCCGCGGAATTCGTGGCGCAGCAGGCCGCCGTGCAGGTGGCCGGGCCCGACGAACTGCCGGGCGTCATCGTCCGGCTGTTCGGTGATCCGGTGGAGCGGGCGCGGCTCGGTGCGGCCGCCAGTGCACTGGTGGACGCGAACCGTGGCGCGCGGCAGCGAACCCTCGACGCCATTGCCGGCGTCTTTCCGCCCCCGGGCCAGCGTGGTGTCGTCACGCCCTTCCGGCGGGCGTAGCGAGATGTGGCCACCGCCATGGCGCGTATGACGGCAGCCGACGCCGCACGGGTGCAGCGTCCGGTCATCAGCGTCGGCAACCTGGCCATGGGCGGGCGCGGCAAGACGCCGACCGTGGCGTGGATCGCGCGGCAACTCGTCGACGCGGGCGAGCGTCCTGCCGTTCTGAGCCGCGGCTATCGACGCCGCCAGGCCGACGATGGCGTCGTCATCGTCAGCGACGGCCGGCACCTGCGCGCGGATCT
>CAZVHY010000213.1:0-2742 GCA_964627115.1 uncultured Solibacteraceae bacterium
CACCGCCCTCCTAAGGCGGGGGTCACACGTTCAAATCGTGTCGGGGACGCCACTTCTTCACGTTCGACAGGTACGACCGGCGACAGGTGCGGCCGGCGGCGCCTGGGCCCGGTGACGTCAGGTGCGCCGGGCCAAGCGCCCGTCACGGCGCCAACGCCCGCATTGCAGAATCTTCAAGCCCCCGCGCGAAGCCCGGATCGCAAAGTCTGCGTACTTCCGCGAAATTCTCAGGATTTTCGAATGTTTCCTCCGTTCAAAACGCGGGCATGGTCCGTGCAATAACGGCCACGCTTGCCTCGTCAATCCCGACGACGCTAGCGTTGGGAGGTGAGATGGTGGTTCGTGGTCAAGAACGATGGGCGCGTTTGGAGGGGCGTGTCGAAGGGCACGCACAAACAATGACAGATGTTGTGAATGCCGTTCGGCACCTGGAATCGAGGATGGAGCTCCGCTTCGCGGAACTCCATCGCACAATCGGCGATGTGGACGCCAAGCTCGACAGTCGCTTTCTGTGGGCGATCGGCATCCAGTTCGCCGGGTTCTTCGCGATCATTGCGGCGTTCCTGTCGGCGTGAGCCGGCCGGAACGCCGTAAGCCTCGGGGCCGCGGGCGGCCGCCGGCGGTCCTGTGCGATACTGACGGACTTGAATCAGCGCGGAGGCCGTCGCCGAGTGGCTGCCGGACCGCCTGGATGAGACCCAGACGATGGATGCCAAGCACCGCCACGAGTTGAAGCAGAACGAGTTCGCCATTGCCACGATGACCGTGGCCGACCGTATCGCCGAGCACAAGACGACGATTCTGACCATCCTCGGTGTGGTCGCGGTCGTGGCGGTGATTGCCGGCGGCGTGATGGCGTACCGCACCAGCCAGGCCAACAAGGCTGGCGAACTCCTCGGCAGGGCCATGGCGACGGCCGAGGCGCCCGTGGTGCCGGCGCCGACGCTGCCCGGGGCCACGCAGACGCCTGGCACGTTCCCGACGGTCCAGGCCCGCGCGGAAGCCGCGACCCAGGCCTTCACCCAGGTGACAACGACCTATCCCGGCACGGCGGCGGCTCGTGTCGCCCAGTTCCACCTCGCGGCGCAGATGCTGGCTGGCGGCAAGGCGGCCGAGGCGGAGCAGGCCTATGGCGCGCTCGCGGCTGACGAGGGCAACACGCTGCGTGGGCAGTCGGCACGGCTCGGACAAGCCGAGGCGCTCATGGCGCTCGGACGCACAGACGACGCGCTCAAGATCTTCGCGGAACTGGCCGCGCAGCGCGACGGCGCCATGCCGGTCGATGGGCTGCTGATGCAGCTCGGTCGTGCGTCTCAGCGCGCGGGCAGGACGGCCGAGGCCCGCGCGGCCTTTCAGCGCATCGTCGACGAGTTCCCGGAGTCGACGTTCATCATGAGCGCTCAGCAGCAGATCGCCGCGTTGAACTAGCACACGCTGTCAACGCCGTCGAACATCCTTCAGGAACTCGAAGTCACCGAGTGGCGAGAGCGCCACGCCGTCGAGGCCTGCGCGTGCCACGGCAACGTTCGTGCGTGTCCACAGGCTGATGATCGGCACATCGGTCGCAATCAATCGCTGCGCGTCTGCGTAGTGCCGGCGCCGTTCGTCGCCGTTCATCGCCTCGGTGGCGGCGTCGAGGAATGCGTCCACGTCTGCGTTCCGATAGTGCGCGCGGTTGAACCCTGCCGGCGGCACCTGTGACGAGTGGAACACGCGGCGCAGGATGTCGGGATCGGCCACCGACCCGCCCACGAAGATCAGCGTGTAGAGCTGGACGTTGCCGCGCACCACGTCCGAGAACAGTGTCGCGAACTCGTAGGACTGCAGGTCGAGCGCGATACCCACGGCAGCAAGCTGCTGCTGGAGCACCGCGGCCTGAAGACGGTAGGCCTCCGTTGTCGATGTCTTCAGCGTGAGGCGAAGCCGCGGCTCCGGCCCATCGCCGTCCGGATCGCGAAACCCCGCCTCATCGAGCAGCGCACGCGCCGCGACCGGATCGTACGCATAGTCAACGAGATCGCCGGCGTGGGCCCAGGACATCGACGGCACGATGCTGGCCGTTTCGCGCGCGAGGCCGCGCCGCAGGTACTGGATGATGGCCTGGCGGTCGATGGCGAGGGCGAGGGCGCGCCGCACGCGCGCGTCGGCCAGGATGGGGTCGCGCAGATTGGTGCCGAGATACGCGTAGTCGGTGCCGGGACCGGTGACGACCTGCAACGCCGACTCGCGCGCGAGGCTGTGCACGAGGTCCGGCGACAGATCGTTGACGATGAGATCGACGCTGCCGTTGCGCAATTCGAGGCCGCGCATCGTCTCGTCGGGCACGACTTTCACCACGAGGCCGGTGTTGGCGACGGCGCCGCCATGGTAGTCGTCGAACGCGTCGAGCACGACGTGGTCGTCGGGAACGAACCGCACGAGACGGTAGGGCCCCGTCCCCACAGGCGCCCGGGTGAGTTCGGCGCCAGCGCCGTCCGGCACGATCCCCATGTTGGTCAGGTTGGCCGGGAATGCCGCCGACGGTGTGTGCAGACGGAAGATGACCGTGTGCGCATCCAGCGCGTCGACAGAGGCCAGGTTCCCGTACGCGCCTTTGCGCCCGGACACGAACGACGGATCGAGAAAACGCCGGAACGTGTGAACGACGTCGGCGGACGTCAGAAGGCGGCCGTCGTGAAACGTCACCCCTGACGGCAGCGTGACGACGTACTCGCGCCCGTCAGTCGTCTGAATGGACGTCGC
>CAZVHY010000213.1:2842-5868 GCA_964627115.1 uncultured Solibacteraceae bacterium
AGGTTCAGCGCGTCGAGCGGCGTCAACGTGTCGACCTCGAGCTGCCGCAGCCGTTCGACGATCGGATGCGTGTCAGCCGGCGCCTGGAACAGCGTCAGTTGGCGCTGCTCGGTTGCCGGCGAACCGCTGAGGCTCGGGCGACCGCCACGCTGGAGCTCGTCGGCTTCGAGCGATTTGAGGATGGCCGAC
This sequence comes from uncultured Solibacteraceae bacterium, assembly GCA_964627115.1. Classification (GTDB taxonomy): domain Bacteria; phylum Acidobacteriota; class Vicinamibacteria; order Vicinamibacterales; family SCN-69-37; genus SCN-69-37. Next base: position 3,032 of record CAZVHY010000213.1, read on the forward strand.
GCGCGGCTGACGACCGCAGGCGGCAGTCCTGCGAGTCGCGCGACCTGGATGCCGTAGCTGCGGTCCGAACGTCCCGGCACGATTTTGTGCAGGAAGATGATTTCGTCGCGGAACTCACGCGCGGCCACGTGCTGGTTGACGACGCCGGGAAGCCCGTCGGCGAGATCGGTCAGCTCGTGATAGTGCGTGGCGAAGATCGTCTTCGGCCGTGCACGGTCGTTCGACGCCAGGTGTTCGGCTACGGCCCACGCCAGGCTCAAGCCATCGAACGTGGCGGTGCCGCGACCGATTTCGTCGAGGATGACGAGGCTGCGGTTCGTGGCCGCGTGCAGAATGGCGGCCGTCTCCTGCATCTCGACCATGAACGTCGACTGGCCGCGTGCGATGTTGTCGGACGCGCCGACGCGCGCAAAGATGCGGTCCACGACCGCGAGCTTCGCGCTCTTCGCCGGCACGAACGACCCGGCCTGCGCCATCAGCGCGAGCAGGGCGACCTGGCGCAGATAGGTCGACTTGCCGCCCATGTTCGGCCCGGTGAGGATGACGACCTGCGACGTCTCGGCGTCGAGGTGCACGTCGTTCGGCACGAACGCGCCGGCCACATGGCGCTCGACAATCGCGTGCCGGGCGTCGACGGCATGGAACTCGTCGCCGTCGTGCAGGAACGGCTTCGTGAAGTTGCACGACGTGGCGGTATCAGCCAGCGCGGACAACACGTCGAGCGTGGCAATCGCGCGGGCGGTGTCGAGCAGTCGTGGCGCCTCGGCCGCCACCTTCGCACGCAGCCGTTCGAACAGGTCGAGCTCGCGCGCGGTGAGGCGCTCGTCGGCGCCGAGGATCTTCTCCTCGTACTCCTTGAGCGCGGGCGTCATGAACCGCTCGCCGCCGGCCACGGTCTGCTTGCGGATGTAGTCGGCCGGCACCGCGCCGAGATTCGATTTCGAGATCTCGATGTAGTAGCCGAACACGCGGTTGTAGCGGATTTTGAGCGACGAGATGCCGGTGCGTGTACGTTCGGCCTCTTCCATCGCGGCGATGGCTTCGCGGCCGCCGCGGCTGATGGTGCGGATCTCGTCGAGCTCGGCGTCGACGCCGTCGCGAATCAGGCCGCCGTCTCGCGCGACAGCCGGCGGTTCGTCGACGAGCGTCGATGCAATGCGATCGCGGATATCAGCGAGCTCGTCGACTTCCGCCGCAAGACTGCCGGTGAGCGGCGCCTTGAGATCCGCGATGACGCTGCGCACGCGTGGCAGCAGGCGCAGCGACTCGGCGAGCGACGTCAGATCGCGCGGGCCGGCAATGCCCATCGACACGCGCGAGGTGAGACGCTCGAGATCGTGGATGCCGCGCAAGGCATCGCGCAGCTTGCCGCGTTCGGCGGAGCGGAATGCGAAGTCCTCGACCGCGTCGAGCCGGTCCTGGATGCGCGCCAGCGTCACGAGTGGCCGCACCAGCCACTGGCGCACGAGGCGCCCCCCCATGGCCGTGACCGTGCGGTCGATCTCGTCGAGGAGCGAGCCCTTGCGCCCGCCGTCCACGCCCTCGATGACGTTGAGATGGCGCAGCGTCACCGGATCGATCAGCACCGTGTCGGACGCCACGCGCATCGTGATGTCGCGGACGTGCGTGAGCTCCGTCCGCTGCGTGTCGGCCAGATACGAGAGCACGGCCCCGGCGGCGGAGACGGCGGCAGGCGCGCGGTCGAGCCCGTGGCCGATGAGCGAGGACGTGTGCAGTTGCTGGCACAACACCTCGGTGGCGCGGGCGACGTCGAACGTCCACGGTTCGACGAGGGTGACGCGAACCTCGGGGACGTGTTCGATGAGCCGCGCCACGTCGACGCCGTCTGCCGTCAGCAGTTCGCGCGGCCTGATCAGCGACAACTCCGCGGCGAGCGCGTCGTCGCGTTCGGCGCCGGTGAACTCGGCAGCGGAGAAATCCCCGGTGGACACGTCGAGACAGGCCAGCCCCCACGTCTGCCCGCCGGGGCCCGTCGGCGTCACGGCCGCCAGGAACGCCGGCTCGCGCGCCTCGAGGTAACCAGCATCCGTGAAGGTGCCCGGCGACACGACGCGCGTGACCTCGCGTTTGACGATGCCCTTGGCCTTCTTCGGGTCCTCGACCTGATCGCAGATGGCCACGCGGTAGCCCTTGCGCACGAGCCGCGCGAGGTAGCCGTCCATGGCGTGCCACGGCAGGCCGCACATCGGGATCGCCGTACCGTGCGCGTCCTTCGCGCGCGAGGTGAGCGTGAGCTCGAGCACGCGCGACGCCGTCAGCGCGTCCTCGTAGAACATCTCGTAGAAGTCGCCCATCCGGAAGAAGACGATCGCGTCCCGGTGCTGCCGCTTGGCGTCGAGGTACTGCCGCATGGCCGGCGTGACGGTCGACGCCGGCGCGGATGGGGAAGATGGCGATGTTGACGACACGGAAGAACGCGAAGCTGCTGACGCGTGAACGTTCGAAAGGCGGAACTCCGCGGAGTATAACATTGCCCCGATGGTCGTTCTCGCCCTCGAGACGGTCTCGCGCGCCGGCAGCACGGCCCTGTGGCACGACGGCGCAATCGAGGCCCGATTCGGCAGTCTCACGCCAAGCCACGCCGAACGACTGCCCGGCGAGCTGCTGTCGCTCCTCGAGACGCGTGGCCTGTCGCTCCGCGACGTGACGCTGTTTGCCGTGGTGACCGGGCCTGGCTCGTTTACCGGCCTGCGCGTGGGCATTGCCGCGGTTCAGGGGCTGGCCCTGGCCGGCGGCCAACGCGCGCTGGGCGTGCCGACGCTCGACGCGCTCGTCACCGCATGGCGGCTCGAACAGGACGACGCGGCACAGGTCGT
>CAZVHY010000214.1:0-1139 GCA_964627115.1 uncultured Solibacteraceae bacterium
CTTCGTGATCTGGCAGTTCTCGGGCCTGGGACGTGCCGCGGCCGGACCCGATCCGTCGAGCCTCGTCACCGTCGAGAAGGGAACGATGGTCGTGTCCGTTGTTGCGACGGGCAAGGTGGAACCGATCACGAAAGTGGAGATCAAGTCGAAGGCCAACGGCATCATCGAGCGGTTGCTGACCGACGTGGATCAGGTGGTCGAGGCCGGACAGGTCCTTGCCGAGCTCGACCGGGAGAACCTCACCGCACGGCTGCGCGAAGCGCGCGCGAATCTCCAGGCGGCCGAAGCGGCGCACGACGGTGCGCTGGCCCAGGTGGCGAAGAACGAAATCGAGGCCGAGTCGCCGGACGTCGGTCTGGCCGAGCGCAATCTCCGGCGGGCCGAGCAACTGTCGGCGCAGAAGTTGCTGGCGACCTCGCAGCTCGATGAGGCGCGTGTGGCGCTCGAGCAGATCCAGAATCGTCAGCGTGCCGCGGCCGGCCAATTGGCCATCGCCCGCGCTCGCGTCGTCGAAGCGGAAGCGAACGTGGCCCAGGCGCGCGCAGCCGTCGAACGAGCCCAGGAGGAGCTGGCCAGCGCCACCATCCGTGCGCCCATCCGCGCCACCGTGCTGACGCGCGACGTCGAAGTCGGCAGCCCCGTGTCATCCATTCTCAACATGGGTGCGAACGCGACGCTCGTGATGACGCTCGGCGACATCGATCGCGTCTATGTGAAGGGGCGTGTCGATGAAGCGGACATCGGACGCGTGCGCGTGGGCCAGACCGCGAGGATTACGACGGAAGCATTCCGCGAGCGCGTGTTCGACGGACAGGTGACGCGGATTTCGCCCATCGGCGTCGACCGCGACAACGTCACCACGTTTGCCGTCGAGGTGTCGATCGAGAACCCCGACAAGATCCTCAAGGCCAACATGACGGCCAACGCGGAAATCGTGCTCGAGTCGTTGCCAGATTCACTGCTCGTGCCGGAAACGGCGATTGTGTACGACGCCGGGCGTAACGCGTTCGTCGACGTTCATGACGCGACGCGCGAGAACGGCCGCCGGCGCGTGCCGGTGAAGGTTGGCGTCGGCAACGGGTCGCGCACGCAGATTCTCGACGGCCTGCGTGAAGGCGACCGGATCGTGCTGCCGGGCT
>CAZVHY010000214.1:1239-5844 GCA_964627115.1 uncultured Solibacteraceae bacterium
GTCGAGAACCTGCGGGCCAACCGGCTCCGCAGCATCCTGACGATGTTCGGGATTCTCTGGGGCGTGGTGTCGGTGGTCGTGTTGTCGGCCACGGGCGAGGGTTTCCAGCGTGGCAACCAGGCGGTGCTCGAGACACTCGGGAAGAACGTCGGCATCGTCTGGGGCGGCCGAACGTCGATGCACGCGGGCGGCGAGCGGGCCGGTCGTCGCATCTTCCTCACCGAGGAGGACGCGCGTGTCCTCGAGCGGGAATCGCGCTACATCGCCGTCGTCAGTCCGGAGATCCAGCGTGGCGGCGTCACGGTTCGAAGCGCGTACAACGCGGCGGCGCTCATGGTGCACGGCGTCGAGCCGCAGTACCAGGACATCCGCACCGTCGAGCTCGCTCACGGTCGTGCGCTGCGCGCGAGTGACAACGACCAGCGGCTGCGCGTCGCCCTGATTGGCGCCGATGCCGTCGTGCAGTTGTTCGGTGCGCGCGAGGCCGTCGGGCAGCAGGTGCAGCTCAACGGCCTGCCGTTCACCGTGGTCGGCCGGCTGAAAAAGAAGGACCAGGACAGCAGCTACAGCGGTCCGGACAACGACAAGGTCTTCGTGCCGTTCTCCACGATGGCGCGCGACTTTCCCCGGACCGACGTGCCGCGGGGCACCGTGTCGCAGATTCTCGTGGCGCCTCACGACTGGGTCGTCGCCGGTCTGCCGGCCACTCTCGAGGCCCGCGCCGGGCGCATCGAGGACATCGACTGGCCGCTCGAGCGCGAGATTCGCCGGGTGCTCGCGGTGCGTCACGGATTCGATCCCACCGATCGCAACGCCGTCTCCATGTGGGACACCACGCTGCAATCGCTGATGTTCGGACGCATGGTGCAGACGATGAAGGACTTCTTCGGCCTGGTGGGATTTGTCACGCTCGCGCTCGGCGGACTGGGCGTGATGAACATCATGCTCGTCGCCGTTCAGGAACGCACGCGGGAGATTGGCGTGCGCAAGGCGCTCGGGGCCACGACGGCCGACGTGCAGCGGCAGTTCTTCCTCGAGGGGTTCCTGCTCACCGCCATCAGCGGCGCGATTGGTTTCGCCGTGGCTGCGCTGTTGTGTGCGGCCGTCAACACGCTGCCGATGCCGCCCAGATTTCAGGGCATGACCATCACCTGGCAGGCGAGTGTGATGGCCGTAGCCGCACTGGCGGTCATCGGCATCGTCACGTCGACGTATCCCGCGCGCCGTGCGGCCCGACTGCCGCCCGTCGAGGCCCTGAGGTACGAGGGATGATCGAGATCCTCCGCGAATCGTTCGTCGGCCTGCTTCGCAACCGCACGCGCACGCTGCTGTCGATGCTGGGCATTTCGTGGGGCATCGTGTCGGTGGTCGGCCTGCTCGCCTACGGTGAAGGTTTCAACCAGGCGCTGTTGCGTGGTTTCCAGGGCGCGTTCGGCGACGGCGTGTCGGTGGTCTTTCCCGGACAGACGAGCATGCAGGCCGGCGGCGAACGTGCGGGCAGACCCGTTCGCCTGAGGCTGGCCGATGCAGAAGCGGTGGGGGAACTGCCGCTCGTGAAGGCGTGGAGCCCGGAGTACATCCGCGGCGGCACCGTCATCTGGGGCGCCAACCAGGCCGACTATGCCATCAGGGCGATCGCTCCCGCGTACGCGAGCCTGCGATCGCAGCCGGTGGCCGCGGGCCGGTTCATCGACGCCGAAGACGTACGGTTGCAGCGGCGCGTGGCGTTCATCGGCACGGAGGTTGCGCGGAAGCTCTTCGGTCCGGTCGAACCGGTGGGGCAGTCGATTCGTGTCCTCGGGCTGTCGTTCGACGTCATCGGCGTGCAGAAGGAGAAGGTGCAGCTGTCGAACTACAACCGGCCCGACAGCGAGAGCGTCTTCATTCCCTACACGACAGCGGGCCAGTTGTGGAACACCGAGTTCCTGTCGACGCTCGTCTACCAGGCGATGGATCCCGCACTCGGACCGAAGGTCGACGCGCAGATGCGCGAGACACTCGCCCGGCGGATCCGCTTCAACCCGTCCGACGAGCGCGCGGTCCGCGTGTTCGGCTACGCGCAGTCGATGGAGATTACGTCCGGTATCGTGCTCGGGCTCAAGCTCGTGCTGGGGTTCATCGGCGTGCTCACGCTCGCCATTGGCGGCATCGGCGTGATGAACATCATGTTCGTGTCGGTCACCGAGCGGACCGCAGAGATCGGACTGCGCAAGGCACTGGGCGCGCCCCGGCGTCTGATCCTCCTGCAGTTCCTGTCCGAGGGGATCGTCACGACCGTGGCTGGCGGAGCCGCCGGCATCGTGTTGTCGTACGCCCTCGTGTGGCTCACGAGTCCGCGTCCGTTCCTGTCGGAGCTGCTCGACGATTCGACGGGGGCCGCCGACATTCACCTGCTGCTGTCGATCGAGCTCGTCGCGATCTGCAGTGCCATCCTCATGGTGGTCGGTCTGGTCAGCGCGTTCGTGCCGGCGGTGCGCGCCGCGCGTATGGATCCGATTACGGCGCTCCGACACGACTGACGGAGAGAACGGCGCTCATCCAGGCGGTTCGAGATCGAACAGCGTTCGTTCGTCATCGCGCGCCACCGTGCGTGCGCCGAGGGCGGCGACCAACTCGTGAAGGGGCGACGGCGCGTCATGCCTGATGACGATGTATCGGAAGCCGTGTGCGATGAGGCGATCTCTGGCGTCGCGCTGCAGGATCGCACGAGTGTCTGGCTCGAGCGTGTGCCCGTGGGAGAGTTCCAGGAGCGGGCCGAACAACGGGGATTCGAGGTGGCCGTTCTCCACGTCGGCCGTCATGCGCGCCACGAACCCGCCGGCCATCGGTTTGCCGTGCAGCATCTGGTAGTACAGCACCCGGTGATCCATCGTGCCGTACTCGCCGAACCCGTCGCGGATGCCGAGCGGCAGTTCGAGCACGGCGCCCGGCGGGAGATCGCGCAGGTGGCCGTACACCTCGGGCCGATCGAGACGCATCGTGGGCAGCGGCACCGCGACGAAGTCGATGACCGTGATTGCGGCGATCGCCAACCACACCCGAAGGCGCGGCCGGGGGAGACGCGCCAGGACGACGGCGAGCAGCACGGCCAGCGAGAGGTACACCATCACGATGGCCCGTCCAGGCATGCGGAGGCTGTCGAGCACCGGCACCAGACGCAGCAGCGCGGCCGGTAGATACAGCCCGGTGTTCTCCCCGAACACGCGCAGGTACGGACCCAGCGACCACACGAAGAAGACCAGCGCGATCGTGCGCCACAGTACGGCCTGGTCCGGCACGCGCGCCAGCCCGCGCGTCGACAGCAGCACCAGGATGCCGGTGAACCCGAACCACGCCGTGTTTTCCACGATGTCGACGTCGGCCAGCGCGTAGAGACGATCCGTCCACGTGCCCCAGAACGTGTTGAATGGATTGCCGAACGCGAGACTCAGTGGATCGATCCCTCCGGCCGCGCTGCGCAGGAAGCCTGGCGGCGTCACGTAGGCATCGGCCTGCAGGAGTCGCCATGCTTCGATCAGGATCGGCAGCGTCGTCATGGCCGATGTGAGCGCCATGCCGGCGAGCACGATCACATCGGACGTGCGCGCGCTGGTGTTCTTCAGGCCAACGTGCGGCACGACCCGCCATCGTCGCCACAGCCAGATGAAGCCGAGCGCCCACATGGCCGTCAACGGCGGCAGTCCGGTCGTTGCCGATACCCTGACGCCCGAGATTGTGAACACACCGCCGCCGGTGACGCGAATGGCGATCACGACGGCCAGCAGGAGGCCACACAGCATCAGCAGCGTGTGGTCGATGCGACCGGCCGCGACGGCCGGACGCCTGGTCCAGCGAAGCGACACCCATTGCGAGAGCAGGACCACGACGACGAAACACAGCAGGTAGGCCGTGTAGTAGTAATCCGACCAGAGTGTGGCGGCGAGGACGAGACCGGCGGCGATGGCGATCGTCAGTGACGATGCGTCGAACGCGCGCAGCGCCAGCAGGATGAACAGCGGCAGCATCCAGGCCTGTATGAGGTTGAGATGGCCGGGAAGGTGTCCCGTGAAGTAGGGCGCCATCGCGAAGTAGAGACCGGCGACGAACGACGCCGCCTGGTGCCCCGTCACGCGGTGCGCGAGCAGATACGTGCACCAGCCATTCAGGGCGATCGATCCGATGACGACGATGTTGTGCGCCGTGACGATCGAGAAGGGGGCGAGCACCGTCGCCCCGACGAGCGCGCCGAAGAAGGCATGCGTGTGGAGTGCCAGCTCGGCGCCGAACGGAAAGAACAGATGCTGCGAATGGAGAAGCGCTGCCGGTCCGGCCAGCGCGACGCGCGCCCACCAGAAGCTCCAGAGGAAGACCACATTGTCGCCGGCGCCGCCGCCGGGAATCGACGCGTCGAGATCGAGGACCAGCGGCCACGTGATGGCGATCGCCAGAAGCACGAATGCCAGCAGTGTCAGGAGTGCGCGGACGGCGGGTGCGGCGGGCGACAGGAATCTGACGCGTGTCAACGACTCTCCTCTCGAGCGGCGGCACGGCTGCGCGGCGGCTGGGCGTGGGCTGCGCGGAGATCAGACGTTCATTGACGTGAGCCAGTTGGTGCCACTGCAGGTT
>CAZVHY010000215.1:0-5813 GCA_964627115.1 uncultured Solibacteraceae bacterium
ATCCGTTCAGTGGCTCGACGGAGTATCCGGTGGAGACGATCCTGGACGGGTTGGACAGATGGGGTGGGTGATGATCATCAGGCGATAATCGCCAGGCAACCCTTCAGGGTTGCCTGGCCTGCCCTCACTCCTGTCTCAGCGCCGTGACCGGGTCCAGCCGCGTCGCGCGGCGCGCCGGCGCGAAGCAGGCGGCGAGTGTCAGCGCCGCAAGCAGTAGCACCACGGTCAGCAGCACACGTGGGTCGGCTACCCGCGCTGCGGCCGCGCCAAATGAGAATGCCCGATTCCACGCGAGGGTGCCGAGCATGCCCAGGGCAAAGCCGAGCACCAGCGGTACCCGGACGCCCTGCAGGAGGGTGCGCACCACCTGCGCCGGTCGCGCGCCAAGTGCCATCCGGATGCCGATCTCCTGGTTCCGCAACGTGACCGCGTGGGCGGTCACGGCATAGAGGCCGACCGTTGCCAGCAACACGGAGATGAGCGTCAGCGTGAGTGCGAGCCCCTCGGACACGCGTCCGTTCCATTCAGCGTCGCGCCGTGCCTGCGACAGGCTGGTCATCCGGTAGAGCGGCACGGTGGGATCGATCGACAGGGCGGCGGCACGCAGGATGGGCGCCAGTGAGGCAGGGTCCGCAGTGGCGCGGACCATCAGCGACGCCGTGGACGGTGCCGTGCCTGTCAGGGGGAGATAGACGATTGGCGTGACGGGTCGAGGACGTTGGCGCACGTTCGGCGCAACCCCCACGATCGTCAGCCAGTCCGGCGCGCCCGGCGGCGCGGCCTCGCTTGGCGACGACAGGGCGATGCGCTGCCCCAGGGGATCGCGCCCGTGCTGGAAGAGCTCGACGAAGCGTTCGTTGACGATCGCGTGAGCCTGGCCCGGCATGCCGTCGGTGGCGGTAAAGGTTCTGCCCCGCACGAGACGAAGTTCGAGCGTGTCGAAGTAGCGCTCGCCCACATCGAGCACGCCCACGTCATTCTGTGCGTGGATATCCCCGGGAATCGTGTCGTCGATCGTGACGCGGCGTTCGGCCGAACCGGAGAGCGGAAGGTGGCTCGCGAGGGTGGCCGATGACACCGCGGGTGCCAGAAGGAGGCGTTCCAGGAGGCGGACGTAGAACGACCGGCGTTCCTCCGGTGTGGCGTAACGGGCGGCCGGCAGGGTTACGCTGGCGGCAACGACCGCCGGCGTGTCGAGCACCCGATCGGACGGCACGTCAGGCAGGGAAGTGAGCGCCACCAGCGCGGCCTGAGACAGGAAGATGACGGCAAGAGCCAGCTCGGCCGTCAGGAAACCGGCCATCCATCGTCTGGCGCCCCTGGTCGAGGCGCCGGTCCTGCGTCCGTTCTTCAGGAGCTCGTGCGCGTCGGATCGCGACACCAGCACGGCCGGGATGAGGCCGAAGACGAAGATCGTGGCGACGGCGACAAGGCAGAGCGCCCCGACGATGCGCAGGTCCATCGTGAAGTCGTTCCAGTAAGGAAACACGCTTGCAGGCACGGTCGATTGAAAGAGCTGAACGCCGGCCACCGACACGACGATAGCGAGCCCTGTGGCAATGGCGGCGAGAACGGTACTCTCCACGACCAGTTGGCGAACGAGCCGTCCTCGTCCCGCGCCGAGCGAGGCACGGATGGCCAGCTCGTGCGCCCTGCGCTGTGAACGCCCGATCATGAGGTTGGCCACGTTGGCCGACGCGATCAGCACCACGAGACATGCCGCGAGCACGAACGCAATCCACGGTCCGGCCAGGGGCTGGAACACGCGCTCGTCGATCGGCACCACCCGTGCGCGGACCTGGCCCTGGTTCCCCGCGCGCGTCGCGATCGCGGCATCGACAATCGACTGCACCTCAGACCTGGCGCCTTCAATGGTCCCATCGTCTGGGAGCCGTCCGAGCACGCGCAACGAGTACGTGTCAGCAGGCTGCGACATGAGCCCGGGCATGTGCGCCAGGGGAAGCCAGACGGCGGCGGTGGTGGGGAAGCCCGATCGGTCGGGAATGATCCCCACGACGGTGGTGGGCAATCCGTTGACGAGAATCTCGCTGCCGAGCACGGCCGGGTTGCTCTCGTACCGCATCTGCCAGGCCTGTTCGCCCAGCATGACGACCGGCGCGGCGCCGGGCCGATCGTCTTCATCGGTGAAGGTGCGACCGCTGACAGGCAAGATGTCCAGCAGATCGAATCCATTGGCCGAGAGGTACGTCCCGTCGAGTCGATCGGGGGCCCAGTCTTCGTCGCCGACCGTCACCGGTGCGCTGGCGAAGGCCGTGAGACCGACAAGGCTTCGCCGGACGGAGCGCAGCTCCACGAACTCCAGCCACGAGACGGGTCGATCGGGGGTCCGCTCGTCCGTCATCGAGATGTGCACGACGCGGTCCGCCCGCTCGAGCGGCAGGCCTCTCATCGTGGCTCCATAGACGAGGGTGAAGAACAGGTTGTTGATGCCGAGCCCGACGCCGAGGACGACGATGGCCGTGAGGGTGAATCCGCGGTCGCGCACGAGCAGGCGGAGGCCGAATCGGATGTCCTGCATCAGCGCGTCCACGACGGGCAATCCCTGCTGGTCGCGATAGCCTTCGCGGACCTGATCGACACCGCCAAACGCCTTCCGCGCGGCAAACTGCGCGTCGTCGGGTGTCATGCCCTGTGCGATGTACTGTGATTCCAGATCGCTCAGGTGGGCCTGGATCTCGTCGCGGAGCTCCGCGTCGTTGTCGGCCTGTGCCCAGTAGATCCGAAGCCGGGCGAGCAATACACGCAGCGTGGTCAGCATGGCGACCTTTCGCGGGCAACCCTGAAGGGTTGCCCCACAGATGTCTCAGACGACATGAACGGTCGCCTCGACATACCCCTCTACCTCACTCCTCTCGGCAGGGGCGACCCTTCAGGGGCGCCCACGCCTTACTGCTGCCGAAGACTCGTCAACGGATCGATATTCAGCATCTGCCGCACCGGACCCCACCCAGCCGCGAGTGCGATGAGCCCGACGCACGCCGCCAGGCCGGCGAGCAGCAGCGGATCGTACGGCCGTACGCCAAGCGCAAGCGAGGACAGGGCGGAACCGGCCGCGAGGGCGCTGCCGAGTCCTGCAACGAGACCGACGCTGACGACGAGGAGCACGCGCGCGAGCACGCTTCGCACGATGACCCACGAGCCTGCACCAAGAGCGAGACGGACGCCGATGTCACGCTGGCGCGCCGCCACGCTGTACGAGAGCAGGCCGTGCAGCCCGCTCAGCATCAGCCCGACCGTCACGATGCCGAGGAGGACGAGGACGGCGGCCGCCGCGCGGTAAGGGAAGAGGGGAAACGCGAGCAGCTCCGACGCGGGCCCGACGGACCGAATCGGTACTCCGGAATCGAGGCCGGCGACTATCCCCTGCAGTTCGCGGATCGCCGAGCCGCGAGGGCGGTCGAACCGCGCCAGAAGCACGGTCGACCCGTTGTAGGACTGGGCCAGCGGACGAAACACCGCGCTACTCCGCTCCTCCGCCAGTGCCGCGTACTTCGCGTCGCCGACGACGCCCACGATCTCGACCGGGGTGCCGCCGCGCCCTGAACGAATGCGTTGTCCTACGGCAGCGTCGACACTGCCGAACAAGCGCTCGGCGAGCGTGCGATTGACGATGGTGACTGCCGGCCGCTCGCCGTCGTCGAGCGGCGTGAAATCCCGGCCTGCAAGGAGCGGCATCTCCAGCGCGGCGAAGTACCCTCGCGACACCTGATAGATGGCCGCGGACTCCCCGTCCTGGTTCTCCAGCGCGGCGGCGCCGAAGATGGTCGTTCGCGATTGATCGATGTGCAGCGGCACCGAGTTGCCGATGGCCGCGGCCGTCACGCCTGGAAGCCGGCGCACGTCGGCGAGCAGGCGTTCGTGGTACGCGCGGCCGCGAGCGTCGTCATAGCCCGCGAGCCCGAGGTCTGCCGCCGCCAGTACCAGGCCGTCGGGATTCCATCCAAGCGGAATGTCCGAAGCGCGCTGCCACCCGCGGAGGGAGAGCAGGCAAGTGTAGAGCAGGACGACGGCGAACAGTACCTGCAGCGCGACGAGCCCGTCGCGGAGGCGCCAGCGGCGGCCGGCCACCGACAGCACGCGGCCGTCCCTGATGGTCGACACCACGTCCAGCCTGTTCGCAAAGCGCACGGGCGCCATGCCGATGGCCATGCCAACTGCGACGATCGCCGCCGCGATGACGGCAATCACCGGCAGGTCCGTTCCGATGTCGAACTGCACGGGAAGTTCCACCGGCAGCCGACGCCCGGCCAGCACGCGCGCGCCGACCACGGCCAGGGCCAGGCCCAGGGCGCCGCCCATTCCCGACAGCACCGCCGCCTCCACGATCAGTTGCCGTGCGATGCGCGTGCGATTCGCGCCGAGAGCCGTGCGGACGGCAATCTCAGGGCCGCGGTCCATGCCGCGCGCGAGCAGCAGACCCGCGAGGTTGGAGCATCCCGCGGCCAGGAGCAGCGCACCGAGGCCTGCAAGCGTCCACAGGAACGCACGGGCCGGCGCGCCAAGCGTGTCGCCCAGCAGTCCGGGGCGCACGAGGTGGACCGCGAACGGCGCGTTGCGCCCGGCATGCTCGCGGTCCAGCCGCGCGGCTTCCGCCGCCAGGCGCGCGTCGGCCGCCTCGCGTGTCACGGACGGCGCCAGGACGGCGCTCACCATCGTGTTCTGCGTCTCACGGTGCTCGAGCCAGGGGTTGCCGCGCTCGATCTCGGCCTGCATCATCACCGGCACCCAGAGCGCCGGCCTGTAGAAGATTTCGGTGCCGTGAAATCCGCGCGGTGCGACCCCGACAACGGTGAAGGGGAGATCGTTGATGCGCACGACGGTCCCGACAATCGCCGGGTCGCCGAAGAATCGCGATTGCCACGTCTCGTAGCTGAGCACGGCGACGGGTGCATCACCGGGCCTGACATCATCGGCCGGACCGAAGAAGCGCCCGGCGGCCGGGCGCACGCCGAGCGCCGCGAAGTAGTTGCCGGTGGCCAGATAGCCCCACAGCAGGTTCGCCTGGCCCCGGTGTTCTAGGTTCATCGGCGAGATCCGGTACCCGATGAGCTGCGCCACCTCGTTCGAGCGGTCGCGCAGGTCCCGGTAGTCCGGGAACGACATCGCGACGGTATCGGCCTGGACGAAGAAGACCGCGCCGGGCCGCTCCACCGGGAGCGGTCTCAGCAGCACGCCGTTGACGACGCTCAGCACGAAGGTCAGCGTGCCGATGGTCACGGCCAGCGTCGCGACAGCCAGGGCCGCGGTCGCGCGATCCTTCCACAGGAGACGGAACGCGAAGCGAACGTCCCGCATCAGGTCATCGAGCATCGGCAGCCCGCGCTGATCGCGATGGATCGCGCGGAGCTGATCGACGCCGCCGAACGTCCTGCGCGCGGCAAACCGCGCATCGTCCGGCGACAGTCCCCGCGCGATGTAGTCGGCTTCGAGCTGCCGCAGATGGGCTCGGATCTCGTCGCCGAGCTCGATGTCGCGCTCGGAGCCGAAGAAGCCGCGGATGCGGGCGAGCAGGATGCGAATCGACGTCAGCATGGTTGGTTCCCAGACCCGGGCGACCCTGAAGGTCTCTCAGGCGACCCTGAAGGGTCGCCTCTACAAAGTCCTCTCTGGACACGCCCCTCTCTGGACACGCCCCTCTCCGCACAGAACCCTCTCCGTACTCATCTGTAGAGGCGACCCTTCAGGGTCGCCTTCCCCGTGAGGTCGCCTTCCCCCGTGAGGTCGCCTTCCCCCGTGAGGTCGCCTTCCCCGTGAGGGTCGCCTTCCCGTGAGGGTCGCCTTCCCCTATTCGC
>CAZVHY010000216.1:0-5782 GCA_964627115.1 uncultured Solibacteraceae bacterium
CGACGAGGCGTTCGACGACAAGTGTGCGGTTGACGATGTCGGTGAAGGGGACGACGTTCGAGAGCTGCATGCCAGGATCGAGCGTCCCGGCTGCGTGCTCGAGCTGGACGGCCAGACGCGCGAGGTCGCCTCGCGCGCGAACGACCAGGCGTACTGATGCCGCACCCGCGTGCTGGCGATGAGGAACGTAGAACATGATCGGCGAGGCATCGCGGAGGTTCAGCCACTTGGTGTCGTCAACGACGCCGACAACGCGAAGCGGGCGAGGTTCCGGCCATGTTCTGGTGAACGATCTGCCAACGGGATCGACTCCCGGGAAATAGCGCGCAGCAAAGGCCTCGTTCACGATGGCCACATCGGGCGACCCGTCGCGGTCGAGGTCGGTGAACTCACGTCCGGCGACGAGACGCGTGCCCATGGTGGCGAAGAATCCCGGCGAGATACGTTCCTCCCAGGGAGTCTGCTCGTCCCTGTTCGTGGAGACCGAAGACACGGCGACGGGATACTCGTTTGCAAAACCTGACAACTGACCGGCGTGACTGAAGGCGGCAATCTCGACGCCGGGGAGGAGCGCCGCCTGCTCCCGAAGAGCCTCGATCGATCGGTCTCGCTGCGCGGTCGGGTACTCGCGCGGAAACTCGACGTCGGCGACGAGGAGGCGCTCGGCGACATAGCCGACGCTCTGCGCGTGCAGATTCTGCAGCGTCCGGATGAACACGCTGGATGTCGCGAGCAGCACGGTGCAGGTCGAAATGCCGGCCACGACGAGGACGCGACTCGTGCGCGTACTTCGACGGCTGCCCGTACTGCCGGTCCTGGACTCCAGTGTGGGACGTTGTCGCACCGCGTTGAGAACCGGGCCAAGGCACAGAACAACACTGGTGAGAAGCGACAGAACGGCGGTGAACTCCGCCGCGTGGCCGTCAAAAGAGAAGCGCAGGTGCGTCAGCGCCTGGGCATGTGACGGTGGAAGAAACGTGAGCAGGGCCGTGTTCACGAGCGGCGCGACAACGGCTGCCAGCACAGTGCCGGCCAGCACGAGCACGATCGTTTCGGTGGCCACCTGACGGGACAGGCGACTTGACGACGCGCCGACGGCATGGCGAACGGCGATTTCGCGCTCCCGGGCAACCGTGCCGGCGGTGATCAGGTTGGCCAGGTTCGCGCACGCGACCAGCAGCGTGAGGGCACTGACGATGGCGAGCAGGACGACGGGCAGCGCGAGGTCGACACGCAGTCGCGAGAAGCCGATCGAGCCATCCCGCAGTTCCACCGGGTGTTCCAGGATGGTGGCGGCTTCAGCCGTTGCCGACGCCAGTGTCTCGCCGGGCGGCACGCGGGCCATCACCTGTAACGCGCGCCCTCGTGTTCGTGTGACGGAGTCGGCTGGAACCACGTATTCGTAGGGAACCCATATGTCGATCGGAAAGTCGATGTCCGTGCCCCTGAACCCCGGCGGCGCGATCCCGGAGATGAACAGCTCGGCGCCGTTGACGCTCGCGCGCGAACCGAGCACAGCCGCATCGCCGTCGTATTGGCTCTGCCAGTACGCGTGACTGATGACCGCCCGCCCCTCACGAGCGTCACCTGGCGACGGTATCTGCAACAGGTGACCGCGCCATGCCCGAATGCCCAACACGTCGAAGTAGTTGTCGGAGACCATCTGCACGAACGCCTGCTGGCGCGTTCCCTCTGTCTCGATTTCTCCCGGCCGCGGGAACTGGCGTGTCATGGCGATGACGCCGGCGAGCTGGCGGCTGTGCTGCTTGAGCCGTTCGTACGTGTCGTAGCGCTCCGCGTCGAGCGTGTCCTCGGGCCGTCCGAGCCGCACCAGCTCGTGTGGCCGCTCGACCGGCAGCGGCTTGAACATCAGGTTGTCCGCGAGATTGAACACGGCGATGTTCGCGCCCAGGCCGAGCGCCAGTGACAGCAGTGCGGTCACCGTGAACACCGGCCGTCGTCGCAGCACGCGCACGGCGTAGCGGATGTCCTGCGCAAGTTCTTCGAGCCGGCGCCACGTCCAGGTGCCGCGCGTGTCTTCGCGCGCCAGCGCGATGTTGCCGAGACTCCTGCGCGCGGCACGTCGCGCTTCGTCAGGCGACAGGCCGGATTCCGCTACTTCGTCGGCTTCGGCGTCGAGGTGGAACCGCAGCTCGGCGTCGAGATCGGCCTCACGCTGCCGGCGCCGGACGAGCGACACGAGACGATGGAGGAACCAGCGGGCGTGGCGCATGGTGACCCTCGTCTATTCCGCAGGCCGGAGCACGCGGCCCATCGCGGCCACGAAACGTTCCCAGCGCGACTGTTCGGCCGTCAGGTGCCTGCGTCCGGCCGCCGTGAGGCTGTAGTACTTCGCGCGTTTGCCCTTGTCCGACAGCCGCCATTCCGCGCGCACGAGCCCCTGCGCCTCGAGCCGGTGCAGCGCGGGGTAGAGCGAGCCGGTCTCGATCGTCAGCTCGTCGGAGGTCTGCTTGATGTGTTTGGCGATGGCGTGCCCGTGCGTCGGGCCGTAGAGGAGCGTACGGAGCACCAGCAGGTCGAGCGTGCCCTGGATGAACTGCGCCTGGGAGGAAGGGGGCATTGTAGAGACAGTCTACTCTATATTGTGTAGTCTGTCACCACAAAGAGCCGCAGGCAGCCCGCCGCCGCGCCGCCGTGCCGCCGCAACCCGATTTCGCGCGTCCTACGCCGGTTCACGCACGCAGCGGCACAGCTCGCGCTTCGCGCGGTAGAGCAGTGTGGCGACGTGGTCGGCCCGGAGGTCCAGTTCGCGCGCCACGTCGTGGCCCGACAGTTCTTCGAGCATCCGCAGCCGCACGACGCGTTGCTGGACGTCCGACAGCCGCGACACGCACCACATCAGCTTCAGCTCCTCCTCGGTGCGCGCCAGCAGGTCGTCGGCGCCCGGACTCGCGTCGGCAATCTCCGGCGCCGTGTCGAGCGTGTCGTGCGGCAGCCGGCGGAACGCGCGGCGCCGCATGTTGCGCGCCGCGTTACGGACGACCGCGGTCAACAGCCGGCGCGAGGCGTCCTCGTCGCCGATGAGCACCTGGGCCTCCGGCAGGCCCAGGAACGTGTGAAACGCCTCCTGAACCGCATCGAGGGCATCGTCGGCCGACAGGCCTTCGGCCCGCGCGACGCGCGAGAGCGGCGCCGTGTGGGCTCGGGCGAGGTCCGAGACCCAGCTGACGAAGCGGGGAAGATCCAGCGAATCGGCGGTGGCCATCGACACGATCATCTCAGGACGCGGGGTGAATCAGCCCCGCTATGAGAGAGGTCTCGACCGATGCTGTCATGACACGCGGGCTCGAAACCTCTTCCTGTAAGGGGCGCCGCGAGATGCGACCCGGGAGACATCGAGATGCTCGCACACAAGACAATGGACCCAACCGGCGCGTCGTCAGGGGCACGCTACGTCACGGCAGAGGACTTCGACGCGGCCGTCGAGAAGGCTGCCGGCCTCGTGGTCGTCGACTTCACCGCCGACTGGTGCCCGCCGTGCCGCATGATGGCGCCCCACATCGACGCGCTGGCGCGCGACGCGTCACCGGACACGGTCGTCGTCAAGGTCGACGCCGACGACGAGCCCGACCTCGCCGCACGCCTCGGCGTCATGGGCCTGCCGACACTCCTGTTCTTCCGTGACGGCCGTGTCATCGATCGCGTGGTGGGTGCGCTGCCGCCGGAACGGCTCCGGGCGAAGGTCGAGGAGTTGCATGCGACGTAGGGGCCGGCCTTGTGCCGGCCCGGTTGTCGGGCGGCCACAAGGGCCGCCCCTACGGTTTGGGTAGATTGATGCCCGGCAACTCCACCTGCACGACGATCGGCTGGTGATCGGACACGAACCGTCCGTCGATGCGCGGGTCTTCGATGCGGTGGCTCAGCACCGCGGCTACGTCGCGCACGAAGACGTAGTCGATCTTTGCGCCGGGGCTGATGGCCTTGAATGCGTTCGACGTCGAGTCACCACCCGTGGGCGGCGTGCGGCTCACGTGCAGGGCGTCAGCCAGTGCGAGCGCCGCATTCGAGGGCGTCGTGATGGCGGCATACGGCGCGTCAGTCGCCCGGCAGTTGAAATCGCCCGTCAGGATGACGGGCAGACGACCGCTATTCGTGCGCGCCAGTGCGTCGATCTGCCGCGTGAGCATGTGCGCGCTCTCGACCCGCGCCTCTGGGCCGCGGTGATCGAAGTGCGTGTTGACGGCCAGGAATTCGCGACCCGTCCGGCGATCGCGCAGCTTCAGCCACGACGCCACGCGCGGCAGCGCCGCGTCCCATCCCCGGCTGCCGGGAATGTCCGGCGTCGTCGACAGCCAGAACGTGCCGCGGTCGATCGCGTCGAAGCGGTCGCGACGATAGAAGATCGGCGTGCCTTCGCCCTCATCGTGCTCCGCGTTCCGGCCGACGCCGTACCAGGCGTAGTCGGTCAGTTGCGCCGCCAGCCAGGCGCGCTGCGCCGGCTCCGCTTCCTGGAGACCGATCACATCGGCGCCCGTGTTGCGAAGATACGCCGCCATGGCGTCGCGCCGGTTCTCCCACACGTTGTCGCCGTCGTTCGGGTTCGCGTAGCGGATGTTGTAGGAGACGAAGGTGAGTGCCGTGTCGGGTGCCTGTGCGCCCGTTCGATCGGATGCCGCCGCGAAGGCCAGCACACTCAGGGCGATCGCACACGCGGGTCGTATCAACGTCGATTTCATCGTGTCGCCTCCTGCTGCTTCAGCCAGATGTTCCGGTACTCCACCCTGAATGGATCGCCCGTGTGCATCTGCAGCCCGATGACGCCTTCCATCAGCCGGTTCTGCTCGTCGTCGTCGAGGAACACCGCCATGAGACGTCCGTTCAGCAGGTGCAGCAGCGTCGAGCCGCGCGCGATGACGTGATACTGATTCCAGTCGTTCACCTTGATGACGTCGCGCAGCGCGTCCGATGCGGCCACGGTCCCGACGAGCTTCTTGACGCCGCCGTTCACGCCGCGCACGACGTTGCCGCGCTGCGAGAGAAAGAACCGTGGTCCGCGTTCGTCGTGGATATTGCCCGTGAACTGATTCGCAAAGTCGATGTCGGCCTGGTAACCCTGCAGGACGAACGGTCCCGCATCGGGCACCGGTATGCTGCGGTACTGGATGCCGCTGTTGGTGGCGTTGATGCGCACCTCGAGCTTGAGCTCGAAGTCGCGCACCGTGCCGCCGCGCCAGATGAGGAACGAGTTCTGCTCCACACGATTGGCCGGTGTGCTCTCGCCGACGATGGCGCCGTTCTCGGCGCGCCAGAACTTCAGGTCGCCTTCCCATCCGTTCAGCGACGTGCCGTCGAAAATCCTGACGAACCCGTCCAGGTCGTCGGGAACCGGGGCGGCCATCATCCCGCCGCGGCCGCCGCGTCCACCGCCACGCCCGCCGGGCGTCCCGGGTTGACCCTGCCGGCCCTGGCTCACCGTTGCGGCGTCTCCAGGGGCCTGTGCGGCGCGGATATCGGTTGTCCCGATGGACAGCGCGAGAAGGCATCCCGGCAGACAGAGCAGGGCGCGACCATTCAGCGTGATGGGCATGAGGGGGCTCCGAGTGCGCATCCTACACCGTTCGTGCGGGCGCGAGCGGGGGAGCGTACACACAAAAGGCCGGCCCCTTGCGGGACCGGCCCTCCGTGTTGCTGTCTGGGAGCCGTCTTATCGACGACCCCCGGTGCGCATGCTCATATTGGCACCTCCCGTCCGCGACCGAGTTTGCGGGCCCCGCGTGGCGGGGCAGTGGTCGCTTTGAAGCCTGATTCAAACGTCGCTCAC
>CAZVHY010000217.1:0-2473 GCA_964627115.1 uncultured Solibacteraceae bacterium
CGTCGTTCGATGTCCGGCAACGCTTCCAGGATGACGTCGCCCACGATCTGGAGGCCCTCGGCGCTGACCTGGTCCAGCGTATCGCCCGGCGTGTGCCAGGCGGGGTAGTCGAGATCGATGATGTCGACCGAGGGCACGCCAGCCTTCAGGAACGGCAGGTGGTCGTCTTCGATGGCCGTCGTGGCGCCGACGAAGGTGCCGCCGTGGCCGAGGCGGCGCGCGGTGTCCCAGATCAGGTCGACGAGCCAGGGCGTGGAGTTTGCATCGCGGCGGAACTCGAGGCGCCGGTCGCCAATCATGTCGACGAGAATCAGCGCGCGCAGGTCCGGCAGCGCGCCGGCTGCACGCGCCGCCTCCACGTAGTGCCGGCTGCCGTACGTATGGTCGGGCGCCGTCGGCGTGCCGCAGTCGGTCCAGCCGGTGCAGAACGCTTCCTCGCCGTCGAACCAGATGATGTCGTAGGTGAACGTGCGTGGCCGTGTCGAGAGGACGCGCGCCAGCTCGATGAGAAACGCTGCGCTCGATCCGCCGTCGTTGGCGCCGACGAACGGTGCGCCGCGCATGAGCTTCGTGTCGTAGTGGCCGGCAAACAGGATGCGATCCGCACGTTCGCCCTCGAGGCGCACGACCAGGTTCACCATCTCGACCTGTCCGATCGGCGTCGAGGCGATGAACGGCTGCTCCTGCACGGTGAGCCCGAGCGCGGCGAGTTGCCGGGTGATGTACGCGCGCGTCTGGCGCAGGGCCGGCGAGCCGGCGGGCCGCGGACCGATGGCGACGATGCGCTCGAGGTGAGCGAAGGCGCTGGCCGCGTCGAATGCGGCTGAGGCCGGGGGCGCCTGCTGTGCACCGGCGCCCGCGCACACGGCCGCGGCGAGAACGACGCCGAGGCCGAAGCGGGCGGGGCCGCGAGCGCGCGTCACGTCACGCGCCCGGCAGGTTGCGCTCGGCCGGGCCGGTGTAGATCTGCCGGGGCCGGGCGATCTTCTGATCAGGATCGCGCAGCATCTCGTCCCACTGCGCAAGCCACCCGGCCGCGCGCGGCACGGCAAAGAGCACCGGGAACATTTCGACCGGGAAGCCCATGGCCTGGTAGATCAGGCCCGAGTAGAAGTCGACGTTCGGGTAGAGCCGGCGCTTGACGAAGTATTCGTCCTCGAGCGCGATCTTCTCGAGCTCGAGCGCAATGTCGAGCAGCGGGTTGCGGCCCGTGACGGCAAAGACCTCGTCGGCCGTCTGCTTGACGATGCGCGCGCGGGGGTCGTACGACTTGTAGACCCGGTGCCCGAAGCCCATCAGCCGGCCTTCGCCCTTCTTCACGCGCGTGATGAACGCCGGGATGTTCTCGACCGTGCCAATCTCGAGCAGCATGCGCAGCACCGCTTCGTTCGCGCCGCCGTGCAGCGGGCCGTAGAGCGCGCCAGCCGCACCGGCCAGGGCCGAGTACGGATCGGCCTGCGAGCTGCCGATGCCGCGCATCGCGCTCGTGCTGCAGTTCTGCTCGTGGTCGGCGTGCAGGATGAACAGGATGTCGAGCGCGCGTTCGAGCACCGGGTGCGGTTCGTACGGCGTGCCGGGCTTCTCGAACAACATGCGGAGGAAGTTGCCCGCGTAGCTCAGCCGGCCGTCGGGCGCCACGACGGGCTGGCCCGTTGCGTGCCGGTACGCCCACGCGCCGATGGCCGGTGCCTGCGCGATGGCGCGCTGAATCTGCAGCAGCCGGTTCGCGGGATCGGCGACCTTCTTCGCGTCCGGATAGTAGGTCGACAGCGCGCCGACGATCGACAGGAACATGCCCATCGCATGGGCGTCGCGCGGAAAGCCCTGCAACAGGCCGTCGGCGCCGGCGGGCGTGTCGACATGCGACGCGATGGCGCTCGTCCACGTCTGGCGTTCGGATTCGGTCGGCAACTCGCCGTTGAGCAGCAGGAACGCGACGTCGAGGAACGAGCTCGACTCGGCCAGCTGATCGATCGGGTAGCCGCGATAGAGCAGGATGCCCTTGTCACCGTCGATGAACGTGATCTTGCTCCGGCAGGAGGCGGTGTTCTGGAACGCCGGGTCGTAGGTCATGAGCCCGAAGTCGTCATCAGCCACACGAATCTGGCGCAGGTCCATGGCCCGGATGGCGCCGTCGCTGATGGGAACGTCGTACTGTTTGCCGGTGCGGTTGTCGGTGATGGTCAGGGTATCGGCCATGGTGAACGCTGATTGTCGTCGGGCAGAGAACTCAGCGGATCCGGCCGTATTCATCGGCGCCGTCGCCGACGTCGATGTCCGGATGGTCCGCAGCGGATGCGGGCTGGCCGGGCACCGCATAGGCGCCGCCGAGCCACCGGCCCAGATCGGCCATCTTGCAGCGTTCACTGCAGAACGGCTTGAACCGGTCCTCCTGGGCACACCGGCGGCAGTAGACACACGGCGGGCTGGAGGGCATCTGCGTATTCTAAGTGATCAATCGGGCGAGAGGGGA
>CAZVHY010000217.1:2573-5740 GCA_964627115.1 uncultured Solibacteraceae bacterium
TGGTGATGCCGCACGTCGCGCGCCGAGACCATGAAAATCACGTCCTCGGCCACATTGGTGGCGTGGTCACCGATGCGCTCGAGATGGCGTGAAATCAGGACGAGATCGAGCGCGGGCTCGATGGCGTCGGCGTCGCTCGTCATGTGGTCGACGAGCGACCGGAACACCTGCGTCTTGAGCGCATCCAGCTCGTCGTCGCGATCGAGCACCTGGCGCGCGAGCGCCTGATCGCGGCCGACGAAGGCGTCGAGCGCGTCGCGCAGCATGCCCTGTGCGAGCGTGGCCATGCGCGGAATGTCGATGAGCTCCTTGACCGGCGGGTGCTGCAGGTAGCGTGAGGCCGCTTCGGCGATGTTGATGGCCAGGTCGCCGACGCGTTCGAGATCGGTGTTGATCTTGACGGCCGATACGATCGCGCGCAGGTCGACGGCCATCGGCTGATGCAGCGCGAGCAGCTTCAGGCAGCGGTCGTCGATTTCGATGTGCAGGCGGTTGATGGCCTCGTCGCTGACGAGTACCGTGTCGAGCGTCGCCTGATCGCGATCGACCAGCGCCCGGACGGCCATGCGCACGCGGTCTTCGGCCAGGCCGCCCATTTCGAGCAGCCGCGTCTTGAGCGTTCCGAGCTCTTCCTGGAAGTGCGGGATGTGTCGTTCCATGCGTGTCCTGGTCGTCGTTACCCGAAGCGTCCCGTCACGTAGTCCTCGGTGAGCTTCTCCTGCGGGTTGGTGAAGATCGTGGCCGTCCGGCCGGCCTCGACCAGGCGGCCCAGCCAGAAGAACGCCGTCACGTCCGACACGCGCGCGGCCTGCTGCATATTGTGCGTCACGATGACGATGGTGTAGTCGCGCTTGAGCTCGTAGATCAGCTCTTCGATGTGCTGCGTGGCGATCGGATCGAGGGCCGACGCGGGTTCGTCCATGAGCAGCACTTCCGGGCGGATGGCCAGCGCGCGCGCTATGCAGAGCCGCTGCTGCTGGCCACCCGACAGCGCCAGGGCCGAGTCCTGCAGCCGGTCTTTCACCTCGTTCCAGAGCGCCGCCGATCGGAGGCTGGCCTCGACCTGGGCTTCGAGGTCGTGCCGGCTCCTGGCCATGCCGTTGAGCCGCAGGCCGTACGCGATGTTCTCGAAGATCGACTTCGGGAACGGGTTCGACTTCTGGAACACCATGCCGACGCGGCGCCGCAGGGCGACGACATCCGTGCGGGGCGCGTAGATGTCCGTGCCGTCGATCTCGACGCGGCCGTCGACGCGCGCGCCGGGAATGATGTCGTTCATGCGGTTCAGCGTGCGCAGGAACGTGCTCTTGCCGCAGCCCGACGGCCCGATGAACGCCGTGACCAGTTTCGTGTGGATGTCGAGCGAGATGTCGGTCAACGCCCGGGTCTGGCCGTAGTAGAAGCTCAGCCGATCGGCGCGGACCTTGACGGGGGGCAGCGGCGCTTCGGGCGCCAGCGGCGATCCGGACAGTGGGGCAACGGGCCTGACCGTGGTCATCGACGACATCGCCCGTTACTGTGTCGTGCCCCGATTTCACTCCCGTTTCCGCGACGTAAATTTCATGTAACGGACGACGATCTGCGCCGCGTGGGCGGGCGGCGCGTGGCGCGCGGCCGCCGCGGCGCCTGCGTGATGGTGACCTCGACGCCCAGCGCGTCCGCCAGTGCGCGGGCGTGCCGGTCGGCCGCCCACAGCTCCAGTTCCGCGTCGCCTTTCGTCTGCAGCTGAATCGCCAGTTGCCCCGCCGTCAGCCGCGCCTTCATGCCATCGACCACCTGCGCGTGGCTGCGGTCGAGCCCTTCGGCCAGCCGGACCACGGCGCTGAGCGTGGCCACGGTCTGGCGCTGTTCCCGCGTCAGATCCGCGATCTCCGGGTGTGACTTCCTCGGCACGGCGCGCCGGTGATAGCGCGCGATGAGCGCGATGATTTCGACCTCGTCGGGCTCGAAGCCGCGCAGGCCGCCGTGGCGGATCAGGTAGTGCGAGTGCTTGTGATGCCGCTCGTATCCGATGTGCGTGCCGATGTCGTGCAGCAGCGCGGCGTACTCGAGCCACTCGCGTTCGTGCGGACCCAGCCCGTGACGCGCGCGTGTGGCATCGAAGAGTGCCAGCGCCAGCGCGGCGATCTGGCGGGCGTGATCCGGCAGGTAATTGCAGCGCTCCGCCAGCTCCATGACGCTGCGGCGGCGCACGTCAGGGTACCGTTCCACCGTCTGGATGTGCCGCGCGTTCTGTTCGATGTAGTCGTAGATCAGCCCCTCGCGCAGCGCGTAGTCGCAGAGTGTGATCTCGTCGACGCCCAGCCCTTCGAGGATCGTGTCGATCAGGACGATGCCGGCTGGCGCGAGGTCGGCGCGTCGCGGCTCCAGGTTCGGCAGCTTCAGCCGCTGCGCGAGCGTGAGCTTCGTCAGCCGGCGGCGCAGTCGTGTGATGGCGCGTGCCGGCACGCGCGTCAGGCCACTCGTGCTGCCCGGGCTGGCGCCAACGGCCAGGGCGCCCAGCGACAGGATGGTGCCCGACGTGCCGATCACACGATCGAAACGGCGCCGCGACAGCGTGGCCAGGTACGGGCCGGCTTCCTTGCGGATGTGACGCACGAGCCGGCGCTCGTCTCGCGGCGTCAGCGGGCCTGGCCCGCCAAATCGTTCCATCAGCCTGATCACGCCGAGCTTGAAGCTGCGCGCGAGCATGAGCCGTTCGGTTGTCCCGAGCGTGATCTCCGTGCTGCCGCCGCCGATGTCGACGACAATCGCGGCCCGCCGGCCGAGGTCGACCGCGTTGACCGCGGCCAGGTGGATCAGGCGCGCTTCTTCGGACCCCGAGATCACCCGGATGCGCAGGCCGAGCGCGCGTTCGACCGCGCCCACGAAATCGCCGCCGTTCTCCGCTTCGCGCACGGCAGCCGTGGCCGTGGCCACCACTTCGTCGACCCCGCGCGCGGCGGCGATGCGCAGGAACTTCGACAACGTCTCGACGGCCGCCGCCATGCTGGCGTCGGTGAGCCGGCGGCCATCGAGCCCGCCGCGGCCGAGCTGCACCATGTCCTTCTCGCGATCGATCACTTCGAACGAACGATCCGGACGCACCTGGCACACAATCATGTGCAGGGAGTTCGTTCCGATGTCGATGGCGGCAATACGCATGGAGAAGCGGACGACTCGCGGGG
>CAZVHY010000218.1:0-5738 GCA_964627115.1 uncultured Solibacteraceae bacterium
GCCTGGCCGCCGCATCGGCCATCGCATGCATCCTGCCGGTGACGCGGCTCGTGCGTCGGGTGCCGCTGACGGAAGCGCTCCGCGGAGAGTAGCGCGAGAGCCCAAAGCCCAGAGCCTATAGCCCCCCCGGCACGCGTGCGATGCCGGCAGCCGCGTAAATCTCCGGCTCGTCCAGGCTCTCGCGCTCGAGGAGTTGCACGACAATCGCATCGAGCTTGTCGCGGTGCTCCGTGAGCAGCCGCCGCGCCTCGGCGTAGCACTCGTCGGTGATCCGGCGCACTTCCTGATCCACCGCGTTCAGGAGCTCATCGGACACGCCTGCCATCCGCGGATCGCCCTCCGCCGGCAGCACCGACAGCGTGCCGATGCGCTCGGACATGCCCCACCGGCCCACCATGGATCGCGCGATCCGGGTGACCACCTCCAGGTCGCTCTCTGCGCCGGTGGTGACGATGCCGAAGACCTCCTGCTCCGCGGCCATGCCGCCCAGCGCGCCGATGATGCGGCCGCGAAGGTAATTGGCGTCGTAGCCGTAGCGGTCCGATTCCGGCGTGGACAGGGTGACGCCGAGCGCGCGCCCGCGCGGGATGATCGACACCTTCCGCACCGGGTCCGCCCCGGGCTGGAGCATGCCGAGCAGCGCATGGCCGGCTTCGTGGTACGCCGTCCGGCGGCGCTGGTCCTCGGGGATCACGACGTTGCGGGCCGTGCCGAGCTGCACCTTCTCGAGCGCGTCGGTCAGGTCGCGGTGCGTGACCACGTCCTGCTGCCGCCGCGCGGCCAGCAGCGCGGCCTCGTTTGCCAGGTTCGCGAGATCCGCGCCCGTCATCCCGGGCGTCGACGCCGCCAGCCGATCCAGGTCGACATCCTCCGCCAGCGGTATCTTGCGCGTGTGGACCTGCAGGATCGCCACGCGGCCCTTGTGATCCGGCGGGTGGATGATGATCTGCCGGTCGAACCGTCCGGGCCGCAACAGCGCCGGGTCGAGCACGTCGGGCCGATTCGTGGCGGCCAGCACCACGACGCCCTCGTGGCCGGAGAAGCCGTCCATCTCTGTCAGGATCTGGTTGAGCGTCTGTTCGCGCTCGTCGTGTCCGCCCATGGCACGGGCGCCGCCGCGCGCGCGGCCAATCGTGTCGATCTCGTCGATGAAAATGATGGCTGGCGCAACCTTCCGCGCCTCCGCGAACAGCTCGCGGACCCGGCTGGCGCCGACGCCCACAATCATCTCGATGAACTCCGACGCGCTCGCGGAGAAGAAGGGCACCTTGGCCTCGCCCGCTGTCGCGCGTGCCAGCAGCGTCTTGCCCGTTCCCGGCGCCCCGGCCAGCAGCACGCCCTTGGGCGCGCGCGCGCCGAGGCGGCGATACTTCCCGGGCTCCCGCAGGAAGTCGACGACCTCGTTGATCTCCGCCTCGACCTCGTCGATCCCGGCCACATCCTCGAAGGTGGCACGGACCGTCTCGGGATCCACGCGCTTCTGCCGGCTGCCTCCCAGCAGCCCCCCGGCCATGGCCCCCTGCTGCCGCCGGAAGATCCAGACGTAGAAGCCCACGAGCAGCAGGATGGGCGCGAACGAGATGAGCAGGTTCGTCAGGAAGCCGCGCTGCTGGACCAGCGGTGTCGCGCGCACCGTCGCGCCGCCGCCCGCCAGTTCCGAAAGCAGATCGTCGCTCGCGAACGTGGGGCGTTCCGTCGTGAACTGCTGGTAGGTGCGATCCGTTTCGCCCGGCAGCGGCACGGCCTTCTTCAGTTGACCTTCAATGGAGTCGCCGCGGGCGAACACCTCGCCGACGTTCCGGCTGGTGACCTGCGCCTTGAACTCGGTGTACGGGATGGCCTGCGGTCCGGAAAGCCTGTCCTGCAGGGTCAGCACGCCGAAGAAGATCAGGTAGCCGGCCAGCCACAGGCCCATCGTGAGCCAGCGGCGTGCGGGGTTGGGCGGTGTGCCCTTCGGCAGTCCCTCCGTCCGCCACGGCGGCGCGGGCGGCGGTGCCGGCGGGGTGCCTTCGGACGGGGCGCTGCGGACAGGCGGCGGGCGTTGTTGCTGCGACGATGGCATCGGACATATATATTGCCCTAACACCGACAACGCATCACAGCAGGGAAGAAACCGGAATATGGCGACCTACACCGTGGGGTACTTCGTTGGCAGCCTGGCACGCGCATCGATCAATCGGCGCCTGTCGCTGGCCCTGGCGCGCCTCGCGCCGCCCGCACTGCACCTGACCGAGATCCCGTTCAGGGACCTGCCCCTCTACAGCCCCGACTACGAGGGCGACTATCCCGCGGTGGCGCGCGCGCTCAAGGAATCCATCGCAGCGGCCGATGCCGTGCTGTTCATCACGCCGGAGTACAACCGCTCCATCCCGGGAGGATTGAAGAACGCGATCGACTGGGCCAGCCGCCCGTCGGGGAAGAACTCCTTCGCGCGCAAGCCGTCGGCCGTGATCGGCACGTCACCGGGCAAGTTGGGGACCGCGATTGCCCAGCAGCACCTCCGCGGCCTGCTCGGCTACTGCAACTCGCCGCAGATGAACGCGCCGGAGGCCTACATCCAGTTCACGCCGGGATTGATCGCCGACGACGGGCAGGTCACCGTACCGTCGACCGAGGCGTTCCTGCAGAAGTACATGGCCGAGTTCCACCTGTTCATCGAGCGCGTCCTCACCGTCCTGCCCAACACAAAGTGATCGCACCCGGCGCTCCGGCGCAGGTGAACAGGCGGGACGGTCGCATCAGTCCAGCGCCATCAACTCGTCGTCGAGCCGGCTGGAGAGCGGGCCATCCCCGCGAGCGTCGTCCGGCGTCGTCGTACGCGGGCGGGCTACGCGCCGGCGCCCCGGCACGGTGAGCAGCCAGACACCCAGGGCGGCGGCCGCCCCGAACGGGACGATCCGGAGCACGAGCCCGAGCCCCGACGCGGGCGGCTCACTGTAGATCCCGGTCCCGTAGCGGGCCACCAGGTCCGCGACGATGTCCTCGCGTGAGGCGCCGGCGGCAAACCGATCGGCAATCTCACGCCGGAGGTCGCTGGCGGCGCCGGAGGGGCAGGCCTCGAGCGTCAGCCCCGGACAGAAGGGGCTCATCAACGCCGCGGCAAGCTGCTGCGCGCGCCGGTCCGAAGGGGCGGCCTGCGCGACGCTGCCGGCCAGGCACACGACGGCAAGGATCAGGACCGGCACGTGGCGTCGCCATCGCGGCATGTATCGATTGTGCACGGGATCGCACCCGCGCCAGGTGCGTCATCCTGTCGCAGGGCGTCTACGCCTGAGACCCCTCCCGGCCACACCACCGAGCGCCGGCGCGCACGCTACAATCGGCCGCCATGGCCCTCCGCCTCGCCCTTCGCCGCCTGGCCGCCACGCCGGTGTTCACCACCGGTATCATCGCGGTGCTCGCGCTGGGGTCCGGCGCCACGCTGGCCGTGTTCACGGTCCTCAACGCCCTCGTCCTGCGGACACTGCCGGTGCCCGAGGCGGACCGCCTCGTGGCGATCGAAGTGCGGAACACTCGCGGTGAGCCGGCGGCCTTCCCCGTCGCGCAGTATCGCGATCTGGCCGGGCGCCAGACCGTGTTCGATGCCGTGGCCGGGATGCTCGGCGGGTCGGTCGTGAGCACGGTCGTCAACGAGACCGCCCATCGCGCCGTCGTGGACGGCGTGACCGCGGACTACTTCCGGCTGCTCGGCACAGGCGCCATCCACGGCCGCGTCATCGGCCCGGATGACTTCCGCGGTGGCGGCGCCGACGCCGACGCGGTTTGCGTCGTCACCGATGCGTACCGGCAGCGTGTCTACGGCGCGTCCGCCGACGTGCTGGGCGCGCGAATCACGCTCGGCGAGGGGACGTTCACGATCGTGGGCATCCTGCCCGGGACCTTCTCCGGCATTGACGTCGGCGTCCGCACGGATGTCGTCGTGCCCGCGCCGGCCGTGGGACGCATCATCGGCCTCGCACCCGGAAGCGTGCCGCTCCGGCACGTGATGGCCCGCCTGGCGCCGGGCCGGACGCTCGACGAAGCCCGTGCGGAACTGAGCGCCATCTGGCCGTCGATCCTGGCGACGTCCCGCGGCGGCCAGGCACCGGTCAACCCGGACGACCGGCGGCTGGTGGTCTCCGCGGGCGCGACAGGTGTTTCCACGTGGAGGGCGCGCTACAGGAGTCCGCTGCAGGTCACGATGCTGGCGAGTGGGTGGCTGCTCGTCATCGCGTGCGCCAACCTGGCGGGGCTGCAGTTGACACGGGCGCTTCGCCGATCGCGGGACACCGCCGTCGCACGCGCGCTCGGCGCCGGGCCGTGGGACCTGGCGCGGCCGACGGTGCTCGAGTCCGCGCTCCTCTGCGCGGCAGGCCTCCTGCTCGGCGTGCCGCTGGCCGCGCAGGGGGCGCGCCGCGTGACGGGCCTCTTGTCCACCGGCGCCGCCCCGCTCGATCTCGATCTGGCGCCCGACTGGATCTCGTGGACGGCCGTCGCCGTGTTGTTCACGCTGGTGACCGTGCTGGCCGGTCTGGCGCCCGCCTGGCTGGCGCAGCGCCGCGATCCGGGCCTGTCACCCGGCGCGCGCGTGGCGCCCGCGAGCGGCAGGGCCGGAGCGGTGCTCGTCGTCGGCCAGATCGCCCTGGCTGTCACGCTGCTCGCGGGGGCGTCACAGGCAGTCGCGGCGCTGCTGGCCATCTCCCTGCGCGACCACGGGTTCAACGAGGACGGGGTCGTCGCGGCACAGTTGATGAACCGGCCCGGGGGATACGCACAACTCGATGACACGACGTACTACCCGACGCTCGTCGAACGTGTCGCATCCCTGCCCGGCGCGTCGGCGGCCGCGCTGGCCAAGCCGCTGCCGGGGCAGGATGGCACAACCATCACGCAGCGGGTCGCGGTTCGCGATCGCGCCATCGTGTCGGAGGCTGCCGTCGTCATGGTGTCGCCCGGATACTTCGACGTGCTCGGCGTGCCCGTGCTCAGCGGACGGACGTTCGACTGGCGCGATGCCGGGACGTCGCCCCGGGTGGCGCTCGTGTCGCGAGCCCTCGCCCGCGACCTGTTTCCCTCGGGACCGGCGGACGGACTCCGCATCGACGTCGGCACACTCCCCTACCGGACCGGCCTCGAGGTCGTCGGCGTCGTGGAGGACGCCAGCGTCATCAACGTCCGCGACCGCTCGCCTCGCATGGTCTACCTGAGCCTGCTGCAGCAGCCGCCGCCAATCGGACGGTGGCCGGGCCTGCTCGTCCGTACGGCCGCCGGTAACGATGCGATGATCCCGGCCATTCACCGCGCGGTCGATGCGCTCGGCCACGAGTTCGCGGGACAAACGGTCACGCTCGACGAACACGTCACGCGCTCGCTGGGCCGCGAGCGCCTGCTGGCGGCGATGGCCCTCGTCTACGGATGGCTGGCGGTCGCGATGGTGGCGATCGGACTCTGGGCGCTGCTCGCCCACGACGTGACGCGGCGGGTGCAGGAGTTTGGCGTGCGGCTGAGCCTCGGCGCCTCGCCGGCATCGCTGCGGCGTGCGGTCACCCTCCGCGCCCTGGGGCTCGCGGCCATGGGGTCCGCGGTCGGCACGGGGGCCGCATGGATGCTCGCCTCCGCACTCGAGGGCGTGATCAGCGGCAGCCTGGTTGCCCCGTACTGGACGATCGCCGGCGTGGTTACCGCGCTCCTGGGGATCGCACTGGCCGCATCCGCCGGGCCCGCTCGGCACGCCGCTCGCACGAACCCGATGACCGCCC
>CAZVHY010000219.1:0-4305 GCA_964627115.1 uncultured Solibacteraceae bacterium
CCTTGATTTCCTTGATGCCCGACGTCACGGCGCTGAACGCGATGAAGTCGACGCCCGCGACCGTGGCCATCAGCCGCGCGAGCGTCGTCTTGCCGGTGCCCGGCGGTCCCCAGAGAATCAGCGAGTGGAGCAGTCCGCGATCGAGCGCCTGGCGCAAGGATCCGCCCGGACCCAGCAGCGCCTGCTGTCCGACGACGTCGTCGAGGTGGCGGGGGCGAATGCGTTCGGACAGCGGCGTGCCGACCGCTGGCGCCGATGGTTCGTCGTCGAAGAGCGAGCTCATGGGCGATCTCCGGTGTCGCGCATCGGCCGTGTCATCTCCCACAGCAGGAGTGCGGCGCTCGTCGCGGCGTTCAGCGAGTTGACGCGCGATCCCATCGGGATGGTGAGTGTTCCGCCGGCGGCCGCGATGATGTCGTGCGGCAGTCCGGCGCCTTCGCTGCCGATCAGGACG
Source organism: uncultured Solibacteraceae bacterium (assembly GCA_964627115.1). GTDB lineage: Bacteria > Acidobacteriota > Vicinamibacteria > Vicinamibacterales > SCN-69-37 > SCN-69-37. Next base: position 455 of record CAZVHY010000219.1, read on the forward strand.
AGGACCGGTGGCGTGAACGCGCGGGCGTCGGGGGGCGCGCCGCCGGAGGCCACGCTTGCCAGCACGCGGACGTCTGTGCGCCGAGCGGCGGCCAGGACGTCGGTCGTTGCGCCGACACCCACCGGGATGCGGAACGTGCTGCCCATGGCGCCGCGCAGGGCCTTCCAGCTGCCGGGCGCGGCGGAGTCGTCGAGCACGAGCACGCCCGTGGCGCCGAGTGCGTCGGCGCTGCGGATGACGGCGCCGACGTTGCCGGGATCCTGCACGCCCACGACGCCGACGAGACGCGCGTCGGGCAGACTCAGCAGATCGATGGCCGCTCGCGGCGACCAGCGCGCAACGGCGACGATGCCGCTGGGCGACCGGACGGGTGAGGCCGCGTCGATCGCGGCGGCGCTCGCCGGGTACACGGCCACGCCTCGTGCCTGCAGCGTGTCGGCCAGCGCCGCCTGCCGATCGTCCACGAGCGCCGCGTCGATCGGAACGTCAGCAGCCAGCGCATCCTCGACCAGGTGCGCGCCATCGAGGAGCACGTCTCCCTCGTCGCCGCGCCCCGCTGCCAGACGACGGCAGCGCTGCACGAAGGGGTGCTGGCGGCTGGTGATCACAGGAAACAGGTTACACGGACGGGGGGGGGGCGAGGGGGCCACGGTGCCAGGGTGCGAGGGTGCCAGGGTGCCACGGTGCGAAGGTGCGAAGGTGCGAAGGTGCCAAGGTGCGGAGGTGCTGCGGACTGGCAAGAGAGCCACCGTGGGAAGTTGACAAGCATCAGGTTCCTGTCACCCTGGCACCCTGGCACCCTGGCACCCTGGCACCCTGGCACCCTGGCACCCTGGCACCGTGGCACCGTGGCCCCCTCGCACCGCGGCCCCCTCGCACCTTGGCACCCTCCCCCTCCCGTGTTAGCCTCACACCACCGATGAAAGCGCGGCTGATCAAACGATTCGAAGACGAGATTGTGGTGCTCGAGCGCGAGTTGACGCAGGAGCTGCCGAAGGAGATCCAGCGCGCGCGCGAGCTGGGGGACCTGCGCGAGAACGCGGAGTACGCGGCGGCGAAGGAGCGGCAGCGCTTCGTCGAGGCGCGCGTGTCGATGCTGCGCATGCGCGTCTCGCAGATTCAGTTGATGAACCTCGAGCGCATTCCGCGCGACAAGGCCGGCTTCGGCTCGAAGCTGACGCTGCGCGAGCGCGAGCGCGAGTTCGTCTACGAGCTGGTCATGCCCGAAGACGCCGATCCGGAACGTGGGTTCGTGTCGGTGGCCTCGCCCATCGGCCGTGCGCTCGTCGGCCGCGAGGAAGGCGACGACGTCGTGGCCCCGACGCCGGGCGGACAGCGCCGCTTCGAGATCCTCCGCCTCATCACCATTCACGACGACGAGCAGTAGACGCCTGTGCCCGACACTGCGTATTCGCCGAGATTGCGCACCGGTGTCGTACTCACCGGCACGGGCACGGCCGGGGCCTACCAGGCGGGCGCGCTGCGCGCGATTGCCGAGTCGGGCATTCGTGTCGACGTCGTGGCCGCGCACGGCGCCGGCGTCCTGACGGCGCTCGCCTCGGCGATCGATGGCGGTGCGCGCGTCTGGGATGCGGCCGGGCCGTGGACCGGTGCGCGTCTGCACGGCGCGTATCGCTGGCGGCCGGCGCTGCGGGTGGCGTTCATCGGCCTGCTGATCTGCTTCGTGCTGCTCCTGTTGCCGCTCGCCGTGCTCGCGCTGGCCGCTGGTGTCTACGCCGTGGCCACGCTGGCGGCGCTCGTCAGCCTGACGAGCGCGTCGGTGGCCCTCGTCGAGTGGTACTCCGCCGTGCTGTCGTGGCTGTTCGATCCGCCGATGATGCCGACCATCGTGCCGAGGCTGCTCGTGCTCGGTGTGCTCGTCATCGCGGCCGTGCTGCTGACCGCCGCGTGGCAGGCCGCGCGCGCCGAGTCCTCGAGGCGCCAGCGTGCTGGCGGGTTCTGGTGGCGATTGCTCGCATCGCCGCTCGATGCAACCGAACCGTCTGCGTCTGCGCTCGATCTGCTCTGGACGCTCGTGCACGGTGCGTCCGAACAGTCGCGTCCCGTTGCCGCGGAACTCGGCCGCCGCTACGTCGACGTACTGACCGACAACTTCGGTGAACCGGGGTTTCACGAGGTCATCATCGGCGTGCACGACATCGACGCGCGCCACGACGTGGTCGGCGCGGTGTTGTCCGCGCCGGGCCGCGCGTCGTTCGAGGCGCCACGCGGTGTGGCCGACCGTGCTGCCGAAGCCGTGGACTTCACCGGCCCGCAGCGCGACATGCTTGCCGGCTTTCTCGCCGGCGCGTTCCGTCTGCCGGTGGTCACGGCGCCGGCCGCGATTGAGTTCGGCCGCGACGGATACTGGCGCGGCGAACGGCACCGCGCGTGCGATCGCCCGGATCTCGCGAGCCGCCTGGTGGAAGAGATTGCGGCGCTCGGCGTCGAGCAGATCATCCTGATTGGTCCGGCCCCGGCGCCGGCGCGGCCGCACGGCATCCGCGCCACGCCGGTCAGCCTGCGCGCGCGGATGGGCGAGCTCGTGCGGTCGCTCGAGTCCGCCGCGCTCTCGGACGCCGCTGCGGCGGCCGCCAGCCGCTGCGGCAGCGTCTTCGTCGTGCGGCCCGACCACAATCCAATCGGGCCGTTCGACTTCGAGGGCGTGTACGACGAGTCGTCGGATCGCCAGCGCACCGTGGCCGAGCTGATGCAGCAGGGCTACGCCGACGCCTACCACCACCTCATCGAGCCCATGGTCGCGGCGTCGGATGTGCCGGAGACGATTGGGTAGGGACGGCTGCGGGGCGGCGGGCGGCGCAGGCTGCTGGGCTGCGAGTCGTGGGCCGACACAAGGTCGGCCCCTACGAGTGGATGCGCACGGCCATCCGTGTGTGCAAGGAGGGAAGGCCGTAGGGGCCGACCTTGTGTCGGCCCACGTTTGGCGCCGGTCGCCGCGCTGCCCGCCGCCCGCCGCCGTGCCGCCGCGCCGCCGTGCAGCCGCGCAGCCTGTAGTCTGTATCCATGTCCCACCCCGACACTGACGTGATTCACCGTGGCGAGGGCGCGCGCGAAGGGGCGCGGCCGCTGACCACGCCGATCTACCAGACGTCCACGTTCGTCTTCGACAGCGCCGGCGAGCTCGAGCGGTACCTGAAGGGCGACACGCCGCAGTATCTCTACTCGCGTCATGGCAATCCGTCGGTGGAAGCTGCCGAGGCCAAGCTGGCGGCGCTCGAAGGGGCCGAGGCGGCCATGGTCACCTCGTCGGGCCAGGCCGCGGCGTCGACGGCGCTCTTCGGCCTGCTCGCGGCCGGCGACGAACTGGTGGCCAGCGCAGCCATCTACGGCGGATCGATTCAGTTGATGACGACGTTCCTCGAGCGGTTCGGCGTGCGGGTGCGTCTCGTGCCGGCCAGCGAGGATCTTGCGGCGTACATCGGGCCGGACACGAAGGTGCTCTGGTTCGAGTCGCCGACCAATCCCACGCTCCGCTGCCTCGACATCCGGCGTATCGCGTCGGCGTGCCGAGAGCGCGGCGTCGTGTCGGTATTCGACAACACGTTTGCCAGCCCGATCAACCAGCGTCCGCTCGATCTGGGCGTTGACCTGGTGATGCACTCCGCCACGAAATACCTCAACGGCCACAGCGACATCGTGGCCGGCGCGCTCGCCGGCCGTGCGGAGATCATCGGGAGGCTGGAACCGGCGCGCAAGTTCATCGGCGGTGTCCTCGATCCGTCGGCCGCCTACGCCCTGGCGCGCGGCATGAAGACGATTGCGCTGCGTGTGGCACGACAGAACGACAGCGCCGGGCGTGTCGCCGCCTGGCTCGCGGCCGATCCGCGCGT
>CAZVHY010000219.1:4405-5728 GCA_964627115.1 uncultured Solibacteraceae bacterium
GTCACCTTGACTTGAGCCGGACGTTCGTCCTACTTTGCTGCGTTCCAAGCTGTCCGAAAGGTCGAAAGAGAGGCGAGACGTGAGTCAGAAGATCCTGATTATCGTGGGTGATGGTGGCGAGAGTTATGAAACCTGGTATGCGGTGCACCGCTTTCAGGAGGCGGGCTATCAGACGGTGGTGGCCGCGCCGAGCAAGCGGCGCCTGCACCTGGTCATCCACGACTTCGAACCCGGGTGGGACACCTACATGGAACGGCCGCACGGCTACGCCATGGACGCCGACACGACGTTCGAGGACGTCAACGTGAAGGATTACGTGGCGGTGTTGTGCATCGGCGGCCGGTCGCCCGAATACCTCCGCAACAACACGCGCGTGCTCGACATCCTGCGGGAGTTCGACCAGCAGGGCAAGTGGCTGCTGGCCATCTGCCACGGTGTCCAGTTGGTGGCCGCGGCCGGGCTCGTGAAGGGCAAGAAGGTGACCTGCTACGAGCAGGTGAAGCTCGAGGCCGAGACCACGGGCGGCACCTGGGTGCGTGCGGACTCGGTGCGCGACGGGCGGCTGCTCACTTCGCCGACCTGGCGCGAGCATCCCGCGTTCTACCGCGACGTGTTCGCGGCGTTGAACGAACAGACACCGTCGTAATCCTGCCGTGACCGTCGATCGGTTCACCACCACCCCGGGCGCCGTGTGGCCGATGGAGGTGGCCGGCGACGGGCCGCCGGTGCTCGCGCTGCACGGCGTGGGCGGCGGCGCGTACTTCTTCCGCGGGCTGGCCGAACGGCTCGGCCTTCGCTACCGCGTCCTTGCCACCGATCTGCCGTCGGGCCTTGCGTCCGACGGCAGCGCTGACCCGGCCTCGATGGCTGTCTGGGCCGATGGGCTGGCTGAGCTCGTGGCCGCGAAGGTGGGGGCGCCGGTCGCCGTGATCGGCCATTCGCTCGGCACCATCCTCGCGCTCGAGCTCTGGCGCCGCGTGCCCGATCGCATCCGCGCCATCGTCTTCGTTGGCGGGTTGCCGCGCGTGCGCGATCAGCTGCGAACGCGCCTGACCGATCGCATCGCGGACGTGGCGCGCCACGGCATGGCCGGCTGGGGACCGCGTGTCTCGCCCGGCGTCTTCGGCAGCCGCGCGTTCCAGACGCAGCCGGAGATCGTCGGTATGTTCGAGCGCCTGCTCGAGGCGCATCCCGCATCAACGTATGTGCGCAACGTGCAGGCGCTCCTCGACGCGTCGGCCGTCGACGTCGTCCCGACCGTGACGGTGCCCTGCCTGTCGATCAGCGGCGCCGAAGACCTCTACGCCCCGCCCGAGTTCGTGC
>CAZVHY010000220.1:0-1210 GCA_964627115.1 uncultured Solibacteraceae bacterium
GACGCCAGGTTGTAAAGCTGCGTGCGCGAGGCGTTCGTCGCGTCGCACGCATGGACGGCGCCACCGGTCAGATTCCACACGATCCAGCTGTCGATGGTGCCAATCCGCAGATCTCCCGCGTCGGCGCGCGCGCGGCCGTCGGGGATCCGATCGAGCAGCCATCGCACTTTCGTGGCGGAGAACAGCGGATCGATCGTAAGTCCGGTACGCGCGGCGATGAGTGGCGCGTGCCCGTCGGCGCGCAGACGCTCGCACGCCGCAGCCGTTCGACGACACTGCCACACGACGACCGGCCCGGCAGGTACACCCGTCGCACGATCCCAGATCACCACCGACTCGCGCTGATTCGTGACGGCGACGGCGTCCGGCTGAACACCGCCCGCTTGCGCCAGACACTCGTCGATCGTCTCGATCATCGACCGCCAGATCGCACGCGCATCCTGCTCGACCCAGCCGGGTTGCGGGAAGGAGGTCTCGACCGGCCGCGATGCGCGCGAGACGACGCGGCCATCCGACGCGATGAGCAGGGCCTTCGTGTTGGTCGTGCCCTGATCGATGGCGAGGATCCGTCGCGTCACCGTCGGCCTCGCAGCAGGTCCCTGGCGGCGGTCGCGATGCCGCCGGCCGTCAGACCGAAGTGCTCCAGCAGGAATTCCGGAGACCCGGTTGGCGCGAACACGCCCGGCACGCCGAGGATGCGCATCTGCACGGGGTGCGTTTCGACAACGACCTCTGCCACTGCACTGCCGAGGCCACCGACGACCGTGTGTTCCTCCACCGTCACGATCGGCCCGCGGCGCGCGGCTGCGACGACCGCGTCGCGATCGATCGGACGGATGGTGGCCATGTCGAGCACGGTGGCACGAATCCCGTCACGCGCGAGCGCCTCGAACGCGTCGAGCGCACGGTGCACCAGCACACCAGTGGCGATGATCGTGACATCACCACCGCTCGTCAGTTCGGACGCCTTGCCGATCTGGAAGTCGTAGCTGACATCGTGGACCTCGGGAACGCCCATGCGACTGATGCGCAGGAATATCGGGCCGTCGAGGGCAGCGGCGGCGCGCACGGCCGAAGCCGTTTCGATCGGACCGGCAGGTACGACGACGGTCATGCCCGCGATGGCGCGCGTCCACGCAAGGTCCTCGATCGAATGATGTGTCGGCCCCAGTTCGCCATAGGCCATGCCGCTCGACATGCCGCAGAGTTT
>CAZVHY010000220.1:1310-5725 GCA_964627115.1 uncultured Solibacteraceae bacterium
CGGCAGTCGTGCAGCGCGCTCATGACGGGTCTCCGAGCTCCTGAAGCGCGAGCGCCATCTCGGCATCGGTCGGCACGCGATGGTGCCACTCGACGCGGTTCTCGATGAACGACACGCCGCGCCCCTTGACCGTGTGCGCGACGATGGCCGACGGCCGCCCTTCCTGCAGCGGAAGTGTGTCGAGGATGGCGAGGAGCGCGTCGTGATCGTGCCCGTCCACCTCGACGACCGCCCATCCGAAGCTCCGAAGCCGATCGGCCAGCGGATCGAGCGTCACCGTGTTCTCGGTCGTGTCACCCTGCTGAAGGCGGTTGCGATCGACGATGAGCGTGAGCCGATCCAGACCAAACTGACCGGCGGCCATCGCCGCTTCCCAGTTGCTGCCCTCCTGCAGTTCGCCGTCGCCGGTCAGCACGAACGTGCGCCAGGTGCCGCCGGTGAGGCGCGAGCCAACGGCCAGGCCGACGGCGATCGGCAGGCCGTGCCCGAGCGGCCCCGTGTTGGCCTCGACGCCGGGCACCTTGTTGCGATCCGGATGCCCGTTGAGCTGCGAAAGCGGCTGCATGTACGTCATCAGCTGGTCTTCGGGGAAAAACCCGCGCAGTGCCAGCGCCGCATAGAGGGCCGCCGAAGCGTGCCCCTTGCTCAGGATGAACCGGTCTCGCGCGGGATCGTCCGGGTGCGCGGGGTCGACGTGGAGGGTGTGGAAGTACAGCGCCGCCAGAACGTCGGCGGCCGACAGATCGCCGCCCGGGTGTCCCATCCGTGCGTGGTGCACCATCGTCAGCGCCGTGCGCCGGATGTCGCGCGCGCGGGCGGCCACGACCGACGCCCCTGGTCGTGCATATTTATGCGACTGTACAGTTTCATGCCCCACGCGTGTAATCTAGGCCTGCTACGAGCACATGTCAAACCGGACCGACGTTCGCGGCGGGCCGACGCCTGGCCACGCCGGATGATGGAGGAAGACCGATGGACTGTCCGCTGCTCATGGAGAGATCGTTCGCGCGCACGGCGGCCCTGCTGCTCGCCGTGAGCCTTGGCGTCGCGGCCTGCACGGGCGCCGAAGCTCCTGCGCCCGCGACCCCGTCACCGACAGCCGAGACGTTCACGCGTCTGTCCGAGCGCACCGATCCGTGGGTCGCGAAGCCGCGCGTGCTCGTGCTCACCGACATTGCGAACGAGCCCGACGATCAGATGTCGCTCGTGCGCCTGCTCGTCTCGTCGAACCAGCTCGACATCGAGGGCCTCGTGGCGACGACGTCGACGTGGATGCGCGCGCGTGTGCGGCCCGACGTCATCAACCTCGTGCTCGACGCCTACGCCGAGGTGCATCCCACGCTCTCGCAGCATGCCGAGGGTTTCCCCGCGGTTGACGCGTTGCGCGCGCTGGTGACGACGGGGCCCGAAGGGTTCGGCATGGCGGCCGTACCGATGCAGGGTGACGCGATCTCCGGCGGCGCGAGACGCATCATCGAGTCGGCCGATCGCGATGACGATCGACCGTTGTGGGTGCTCGCCTGGGGCGGCAACAACACGCTGGCCGAGGCGCTGGCCTACGTGCGGCGGACGCGCGCGGCGGCGGACGTCGAGACACTCGTCTCGAAGCTGCGCGTCTACTCGATCTCCGATCAGGACGACGCGGGGCCGTGGCTGCGGCGCGAGTTCCCGACGCTGCACTACATCGGCATTCCGTCAACGCCTGATGGCGATCAGTACTACCAGGCGACCTGGACCGGCATCAGCGGCGACCGGTTCTACAAGAACGCGGACGGCGCCGACTTCACGACCTTCACCAACGACTGGGTCGAAGCGAACATCCGCGGCAAGGGTCCGCTCGGCCGGCTCTACATCCTGCCCTGCTGCATTCACGAGGGCGACACGCCGTCGTTCCTCGGCCTGATCAACAACGGTCTGGCCGGCTTCATGAGCCCCACGTACGGCGGCTGGGGCGGACGTTACGTGTGGCGTCAGTACTACGGTGAGACACGGCCGTCGTGGACACAGGGCGGCGACGCGTATCCGGGCCGCGACAACTCACGCGACACGGTCACCGGTATCGACGGTCGGCCACGCACGAGCGATCAAGCCACGGTCTGGCGCTGGCGCGACGCGTTCCAGCGCGACTTTGCCGCGCGCATGGACTGGACGATCAAGCCCGTCGCGGAAGCGAATCATCATCCGCTCGCAATCGTGAACGGCCAGGACGGCCTGGCGCCCATCACGATCGACACGACGGTCGGCGCCGCCGTCGCGCTCGACGCCTCGGCCTCCACCGATCCCGACGGTCACACGTTGCGCTTCTCGTGGTTCTTCTATTCGGAAGCGGGCACCGGTATTCCCACGCAGCCGGTGGCGGCCGGTCCCCCCGTGCAGATCGGCGGCGGCGGCAGTCACGACGAGGGTGGCATTCCGTCGGCCGGTACTGACGGTCCGCCCGAGCCGCCCGCGCGTGTCGTGCTCGATCGCACCACGGGTGCGCGCATCTCAGCCACGATGCGCACGCCCGGCACCGCGCACATCATCCTCGTCGTCGACGACAACGGATCGCCGTCGCTGACGTCGTACCGCCGTATCATCCTGCGGGCGCCAGCGCCGTGAGCGTAGCGCTCTAACTCATGTACCAGCCGCCGTTGACGTTGTAGGTCTGGCCGGTGATGTAGCCGTTCTTCGCGAGCAGCACGGCGATCCCGGCCACTTCGTCGACGGTGCCGAAACGGCCGACGGGCAGCAGGTCCGGCTTCGCGCGTGGATTACTCGTGACCATCTCGGTTTCGACGAGCGCCGGCGCGATGGTATTCGCCGTCACGCCTTCCTTCGCGAGCAACGTCGCGTAGGAGTGCGTGAGCCCGAACATGCCGGCTTTGGCGGCCGCGTAGTGCGGGCCGACGACGCCGCCGAGCTGCGCGGCCACCGATGACAGGTTGATGATGCGGCCCCAGCGGCGTGCGCGCATGCCGCCGACCACGGCCTGCGTGACGAGGAACGCCGACTTCAGATTGACGTCGACGATCTCGTCCCAGTCGAGTTCCGTGATGTCCTCGAGCGCCTGAGGCCGGATCAGCCCGGCGTTGTTGACGACGATGTCGATGGGTCCGAGCGTGCGTTCGACGGCACTGACGAGACGCACGACGTCGTCGGCGACCGAGACGTCGGCCTGCGTGACGAATGCGCGACGTCCCGTGGCTTCAATCGCCGCGCGTGTGTCGATCGCCTCGTCTCGGCGAGTCAGATAGCAGAACCCGATATCCGCACCAGCCCCAGCCAGTGCCAGTCCGATCGCCCGGCCGATGCCGCGGCTGCCGCCAGTCACCAGCGCGACCTTGCCTGCAATGTCGTCCACATTCACCTCGCGGCGACATCCTACTGCGTCTGACCGGCAGGCGCGTGCGATCTCGACATCCGCGTGTTCGAAGCGACGCGTCGTTCGATCACACGTCCTCCTGCCAGTCGACGTTGGGGACGTCGCCCCAGGACACGACGCGCGTGTCGCGTATCGGCATCGAGCGATCGCCCCCGTACACCACGATCTTCTCGAGGACGCGGCCTGGTTCGAGGCTCGCGATGTGGTTGCCGAGCGTGTCGAGCCCACTGAAGAAATCGCCGGCAACGGTCGCGCCACTTTTGGCTTCGACCATCAACAGCGCACGCGCGGCCTCCACCAGCACGTCCACTTCCGCGCCGTTCGTTTCCCGATAGTGTGAGAGCAGAACGGGGTGTCCGGCATTGGCGCGGGCCTTGTAGATTTCCGACACGACCCAGGTTTCGAACACCGCCCCGCGCAACGGGTGCGTGGCCAGTTGCTCCGGCGATCGAATGCCGAGCAGGAAGCACATCAGCCCGCTGTCGAGAAAGTGCAGCTTGGACGCCTTGATCGTCCGTTTGCGCACGTTGCGATGCCACGGCGGCAACCGGTGGCAGAGCCAGCTCGTTTCGAGCACCGACAGCCACGCGCGCGCCGTTGGCTGCGACACACCCGTGTCGGCGCCCAGGGCATTGAACGAGATCTCCTGACCGGAACGACCGGCGCACAGCCGCAGGAACGTGGTGAACGATTCGAGGTTCGTGACGTTGGCGATCTGCCGGACGTCGCGCTGGATGTAGGTCGTCACGTAGTCCGCATACCAGCGGGACGGGTCGATGGCGCGATCGAAAATCGGGGGATAGGCGCCGCGCCACAACGTGGTCATCAGGTCCGCCGGTCCGTCGGGAAAGCGGCGCAGCTCGTCGAGCGCCAGCGGCAGCAACTGGAAGACGGCCGTGCGCCCCGCCAGCGACTGCGCGATCGCTGCGCTCAGCCCGAAGTGCTGCGAGCCCGTCAGGATGAATCGCCCCGGCCGGGCGTCCTCGTCCACGTCGGCCTGGATGTACGACAGCAGTTCCGGCACGTTCTGGACTTCGTCGATGATGGCGCC
>CAZVHY010000221.1:0-5719 GCA_964627115.1 uncultured Solibacteraceae bacterium
GCGGGCGTCGTCGTGGGCAAGCTGGGGACGGCGACGGCTTCGCGTGGAGAACTGCTGCGGGCATTGGGCGCAGACGAACGCCTGGTGGATCGGTCGGCGTTGATGGAACTCGTGCGGGACGTACGAGCTGCTGGACGACGGCTTGGTGTGGTGACCGGGGCATTCGACGTCATGTCCGGTGCGACGTTCGAACGGCTGCGACAGATCCGCGGTCAGGTCGACGTCCTCGTTGTCGGACTTCGCAGCGGGACCGGGGACATCGCCGATCGAGCGCGCGTGCTGCTTGGCCTGCGCGACGTCGATCTCGTACACGCCGTCGACGATGAGACGGACATCGTGGCGGTGCTCGAGCCGGACGTGCACATCGACGAAGCATCCTCCTCGGAAGAGAGGGCAAGACGATGAGCGACGTGCGCCGTGAGATCCAGGAAGCGATCGACGTGCAGTCGGCGAGTCTCTCGCTCGCGCCCGTGATCGAAGCCGCGGGGACGCACATCGTGCGCGCCCTTCAAGGTGGGCACAAGATCCTGGTCTGTGGCAACGGCGGGTCCGCCGCTGACGCCCAGCACTTCGCGACGGAACTCGTGGGCCGCTTCGAACTGGAGCGGCGCGGCGTGCCCTGTCTGGCTTTGACGGCCGATACAGCGTTGTTGACCGCGCTTGCCAACGACCATGGTTATCACGCCGTGTTCGAACGTCAGGTGGCAACGCTTGGCTCGGCGGGTGATGTGCTGGTGGCCATTTCGACGTCCGGCGAGTCCGAGAGTGTCGTCAGGGCCGTGTCGACGGCGCAGGCCATCGGCATGACCTGCATTGGTCTCGTTGGTCGAGGCGGGGGGCGGATCGGCCGGATGGCCGGCGTTGCCGTCGTCTGTGCGCCGTCAGATCGGACGTGCCGGATTCAGGAAGTTCACGCGATGGTCATCCACATCTGGGCACAGATGGTGGACGAGGCGTTCGCGAACGGCTGAGTACCGCCGTCAGCGGTTGCCGCCAGAGACGGCTCGCAGCGGCGGGGAATCCGGTGCCGCGTTTTCGGAAACCGCTCGAAACTGCTGGAACGGCAGGTGGCAGTTGTGTTTTCGCAGAAACGCCAGGAAGCGTTTGTAATCCGCTGCCGGCATGTTGAATCGCTCGACCAGCAGGCGATAGTTGCCGCGCGTGTGCTGAAGACCGATGTGCACGATCTGCCGGAGATCCGCTCGTGTCAGATCGCGCGCCATGAACGTGGGGTACACGGCTGACCAGAACGATTCGCCGTGTTCGAGCATCGCCGCCGCCAGGGCGTCGGCCGCTGACGGGCGCACCGCATGCTCGGGCGTGGTGCCTCGCGTCGGGACTGGCCGCGACGGCCCGGCGATCTCGGCCGGCAGGTCAGCGGGGGACAACATCGAGCCCGAGTGCCTGACCACCAGCCTCTCGACGACATTCTTCAATTCCCGGATGTTGCCGGGCCAACGGTACGCCCCCAGCGCCTGGAGCGCCGGCTCGGAGAACTGCGGAGCTGCCACGCGGTGCTGCTGGCTGTAGGACGTGAGGTAGTGCTCGAGCAGCGCCGGGACGTCGTCCTGCCGCTCGCGCAGCGGCGGAATGTGCAACCTGATGACGTTGAGCCGGAAGAACAGATCCTCGCGGAACGTACCGGCCGCGACGTCGGCCTCGAGATTCCGGTTGGTGGCCGTGATGAGCCGGACGTCGACCCGGACGTGGGCCTGATCTGCGCCGACGCGCTGGATCTCGCCGGTTTCCAGGAAGCGCAGGAGCACGGCCTGCATGCGCGTGGTCATCTCACCGACTTCGTCGAGAAAGACGGTGCCGCCAGGTGCGGTTTCCAGCAGGCCGGGCTTGTCGCGGTACGCGCCGGTGAAGCTGCCCTTCACGTGACCGAAGAGCTCTGACTCGAGGAGCGAATCCGGCAGCCCCGCGCAGTTCAGCGTCACCATCCGAAGGCGGGCACGCGAGCTGCGCTCGTGGATCAGGCGCGCCACGACTTCCTTGCCCACGCCGGTCTCGCCGGTGATGAGCACTTTGGCCATCGAACGAGCGGCACTGTCGATCTCCGCCTCGAGCGCGCGCATCAGCCGGCTCCGGGCGATGAATCGTGGAGGCAGAGATCCCAAGGCAGAAGTCGTCACGATTGTGTTTCTCTCTGGTCTGGGGCGCCCTGACCGAGAACAAAGTCCCGGACTCGGAATCCTACAGGCGGCGCTGTCAGCGCGTCAATGGCGCTGGTGCAGCGTGTCGTCCCGTGAAGTGGTTCAGATCCATGGACTTGGCCGGTGTTACGCTCGACGTCGGGCGCTGCTGACACGTCGAAAGCCAGGGCGACATTTGGAGATAAAATGTCCTGTTGAGGAAGACAGAAGTTTCCGAGATCGCAACAGTTCTGACATCCGCCCCCCGTCATCAATCGGCTCGGTCCACGTGGACTTGAGTCACTAAGCACCTTGAGATCAGCGTGATACGTCGATCCGGTTTCTGCAGCGTCCCTCGGCCGCCATCTTGCACAGGGACAACCTGCCAGCGGTTGCTTCCTCCGCTGCCCGAGAGTTCATGACCCTGACCGCCATTCGCACCACCGGTGCCGTCGAGATCATCGGCAACAGCCGAGCGATTACAGAATTGAAAGAGGAAATTGGGCGCGTGGCCCGGTCTGACGCCAAAGTCCTGATCACGGGCGAAAGCGGCGCGGGCAAGGAAGTCGTCGCGCGCGCAATCAACAGCCAGAGCCCGAGGGCCGACGGACCGTTCGTGCCGGTCAATTGCGCCGGCATTCCGGAAACTCTCCTGGAATCGGAGTTGTTCGGCCACGTGAAGGGCAGCTTCACCGGCGCGTACCGCGACAAGCCCGGCAAGCTGGAGATGTCCGACAACGGGACGATCTTCCTCGACGAGATCGGCGAGATGACCTTGCGGATGCAGGGGCTGCTGCTGCGTTTTCTCGAGACCGGTGAGATTCAGAAAGTCGGCGCCGACCACGCTGCGATCGTCAGAAACGTTCGAGTCCTGACCGCCACCAATCGGAACCTGCGCGATCTGATTCAGCAGGGGCTGTTCCGGGAGGACCTCTATTACCGCATCAACGTCATCAACGTCGTCGTGCCGCCGTTGCGGGAGCGGCGGGAGGATGTGCCGCTGCTGGTGCAGCACTTCCTCGATCGGTTCGTTGCCAGGGCCAGGGCAGCCGGCGACGGCGCTGGCCAGAGCAGCCCGGTGCGCGCGATTGCGCCGGAGGCGTTGGCCGCGTTGTGTGAGTATCACTGGCCCGGCAACGTCCGCCAGCTCGAGAACGTTGTCGAGCGTCTGGTGGTCACGGGGCGACGTGAGGTGGTTCAGCTCGACGATCTGTCGCCGGAAATTCGTGTGCCCGGGCAGATCCACATGCGGCCCCGACGCGAGCGTCGGCGAACGATCGCCGACGACCTGTTCAAGAAGTTGAAAGAAGACGGGGAGTCGTTCTGGACGGCCGTGTACCCGCTGTACATGAACCGGGAGATCACGCGAGGCAATATGCGCGATCTCGTGCACAAGGGCCTGGAAGAGGCTCGCGGCAACTATAAGATCGTCCTGCGATTGTTCAATATGGAAGCGGGCGACTACAAACGCTTCCTCAATTTCCTCAGAAAGCACGATTGCCAGTTGCCCTTCAAGGAGTATCGATGATGGAGATGCCAGGAAAGGCCACCGCACACGCGGGCGGATTCATGATGAAGGCGCTCGCATGTGCGACGGCGGCCGCGCTCTGCCTGCCGGCGGTCACGATTGGCCTGGCCGCGCAAACGCCCGCGGCGGCCGGGGCCGTACAGGGACCAGAAGATCCCGTGCTGCCGGCCGATTACGTCATCGGACCGGAAGACGTGCTGGCGATTGTCTTCTGGCGCGACGAGGACATGACGGCCGACGTCGTCGTGCGGCCGGACGGTCGAATCACCTTGCCGCTGATCAATGACGTTCACGCGGCCGGCCTGACGCCCGAGGCTCTCCGCGTGCGCATCACGGAGGCGGCCAGCAAGTTCATCGCGTCGCCCAACGTCATGGTGCGCGTGCGCGAACTCAAGAGCCGGAAAGTCTTCATTACAGGTATGGTGGCCAATCCTGCGCAGTATCCGCTCGTGGCGCCCACGACCGTCGTTCAGCTCATTGCGATGGCCGGCGGCCTCCAGGAGTACGCGAACCGCAAGAACATCAGGATTCTCCGGACCGAGAATGGGCAGCCGCGGAGCTACAGGTTCAACTACAACGACGTGATGGAGGGACGGAGGCTGGAGCAGAATCTCGAACTGCAACCCGGTGACACCGTCATTGTTCCGTGATGGCGCGAGCAGCGATCATTATTGGCGGACTCGCGTTCGCCCTGGGAGCCACGGTTCTGCCGGCGTTTGCCCAGATGCCGGTATCGGGCGGGCGGCCCAACCCGGCACTCTTTGGCGGCGCGACGCGGGAGGCCGCGCATCGCGTGACGTTCGATTCCCAGCTTGCCGGTGGTATCGCGCGGGTGACGACGGACCTGGATGGGCCGGCCGATGGCGCCGCCTACGGATTCGGTGTCGGAACGGCCGGTCTCAACTATGCGAGCGATTGGCGGAGGGCGGGGCTCTACGCATCGGCGAGCTCGTCGGCGCACTATTTCCCTGCGTTCAGCGATTCGCTGATCACGACGCGGCATCTCCTCACGGGCGGGCGAGGCAACGTGCCTCTGGGGCGGCGGACGTCGCTCCTGCTCGACGGTCACCTCACCTATCGCCCCCTCACGGTTGGCGCCCTGTTTCCCGGTATGTTCGAGAGACCCGATCTGTTCTCGGGTAACGTGGCGCGTTTGCCGACCGAGTACGACTTCGGCGTATCCGACCAGCACTACATGACAGCCGACGCCAGCGTGACAGTGAGCCACGCCTTGTCGTCGCGGTCGTCGCTGGCCGGGGGGTACGAGATTCAGCGGGCCTACGGAGGTTCGTTCGGCCGCGAACTGACGACGCAGCGCGTCTTTGGGCGATATACGCGGAGCCTGGCCCGCGGGCTCTCGATGCGTCTCGGATATGGTCGCCGGTTCGTGGACTACGACATCGATGGCGAGCGTCGCCATCTGATGCAGCACGATATCGACGCCGGGCTCGACTACAACCGGTCGTTGTCGTTTTCCCGGCGCACGACGCTGTCGTTCTCATCGGGAACGAGGGTGACGTCGTACGACGAGTACGCTCCCTTCAACGCCGAGAATCGCGTTCGCTTCGACGTCGTGGGCGGGGCCTTGCTGCGTCACGAGATCGGGCGAACGTGGTCGGCCGGTCTGGACTACCGCCGGGAGGTGCAGTTCGTCGGCGTGCTGGGCGAGCCGACGCTCTCCGACGGCGTCTCTGCCTCGATTGTCGGGCTGAGCGGGCGCCGCGTTTCGTTCTCGGCGGCGGCTGGTGCCGCATCTGGCCGCGTCGGCTTCGACCGGGACTCCGCGAGCGGGTTCGTGGCGTACCACGGATCGGCCGGTGTCCACACGGCACTCAACGCGTATCTGGCTGCGAACGTGGACTACGTCTATTACCGATACCGGTTCGACCGGGGTGAGGTGCTCCCGTCTGGACTGGGGGGGGCCGTCAGCCGTCACGTGGCGATGGCGAGCCTTGACCTGACGCTGCCGGTCTTTCATCGTGGGAGGCTGACGAATGCTGCCCGGTAGGAAATACAACACGCCGGAGGCCATCCTGGCCCTGATTCGGCGCCGCTT
>CAZVHY010000222.1:0-2603 GCA_964627115.1 uncultured Solibacteraceae bacterium
GATGCGGTCGGCCGGGACGATGTTGCCGGCGAAGCACCCGGCGCCGCCGGTGTTCACGTTGCACGGCAGGTTCGAGAGTGGGTCGCGGATGTAGCGCAGTTGGCCCGACGAATTGACCGTCTGCGAGAAGTCGCCCGCGCGCTCGCGCGCCGTCGGCATGTGGCCGGTCAGCAGGTTGCCCGGGTCGGTGCGTGGCAGCAGGTCCTGCGAGAAGAAGAAGAACAGCTTGTCGCGGTTCGAGTTGAACGACGTGCCCGGAATCAGCACCGGACCACCGATGGTCCACGCGATGTTGTCGTAGCGGTACCGCGGCACCGAGCAGTTCGGGTCGTTCGCCGTTGTTGCGGCCCGGCACTGTCGCTCACGCTCCCAGGTGTTCGAGTTGAACGCCTCGTGACGCTTGTAGTACGCGCCGCTGCCGCGGAACTGGCTGCTGCCGCTCTTGGTGACAACGGTGATGCTGGCGCCCGAGCTCCGGCCGTACTCGGCCTGGAAGTTCGACGTCTGCACCTTGACCTCCGCGATCGAGTCGAGCGCGGGAGCCGCGTAGTTACCGGAGTTCGATCCCGTGTCCTTCGACACGATGCCGTCGTACGAGAAGTTGAACGAGCTCTGGCCGTTGATGGTCATGTTGCCGACCGAGCCCCAGCCGGGTGCTTCGCGGTTGCGCGTGTCGATGACGCCGGGTAGCAGCTGGAGCGCGCCCATGAAGTCGCGGCCCTTGAGGCCGATGTCCTGAATCTGGTCGGACGAGATCGTGGCCGACCGTTCACCGGACTGCGTCTGGATACGGGCCGCGTCGGCAACGACCGACACCGTTTCCGTGAGGCCGCCGACCTGCAGTTGAATGGGCGGCAGTGCCGCGCGCTCGGTAGCGGAGACGGGTATGCCGCGCTGTTCGTACGGGCGGAAACCCGTCAGGGTCACGCGGAGGTCATAGGTGCCCGCCAGGATGCCCGTAATGACGAACGCACCCTGCGCATCTGTCGTCGCGTCGCGGGTCGCGCGCGTCGACGTATTCACGGCGGTCACGGTGACGCCCGGAATGGCCGCCCCCTGATCGTCGATCACGGTCCCACCGATCTGACCGGTCAGTGTCTGCGCCGACGCCACCGACGATCCGCCAAGAATCATCAGCGCGAGCAAACATGCCACGCCTTTCCACGTCCTGAATCGAGTTCTCACAGAGTCCTCCTGGAGCCCACTTCACGAGACGAACACCGTCGGGGGCGTGCAGGCGCCCCGAGCGGTTCTCACTTGTCCGATGCGCGGAGTGTGGTCCGGCCCCTCGGCGGCGGGCAACTGGTCACCGGCGATCCCGTCGTGTTTTCGAGAATGAAACGAGCCGAAACCGTGGCGATCTGCAAAAAACTGGCAGGAATACCGGTTACACGTCCGGAACACGCCGCAGGGCGCATCCTGGCGGGGAGCGTCTTCGGTTTACGGAGTGAAACGACGCGGGCGCTCAGAGCGCGACGGCCGGGGCCATCAGAGCGTCGTTCGGATAGAAGTGGTGCAGATTGGCCGACGTGATGACCTGGTGCCGGACGAACTTGGCCGGCGGCGTGGGCCGCTGCCCCAGGATGTCGAGCGCCAGCGCGATCAATTCCTCGCCGTACCGCTCGGGAAAATACGCGACAGACCCGATGAGCGGCGTCCGCGGCTGGCGCAGTTCCGCGCGCGCGTCAGGCTCCGCGTTCTGCCCGACGATGGCGCAGGTCGCGGCGCGGCCGGACTCCTGAAAGGCGCGCGTGGCGCCCAAGGCGCTCGAGTCGTTCATCGCCCCGACGAGCACCCGCTTGCGATCGGACCGGCGCAGGTGCTGGCGCACGCGCTCGAGCGTGCGGTTGAACTCGCCGTCACCGTCGATGGTCGCTACCGGACAGGTGGGCATGGCATCGCGCAGCGTCTCGCGCAGGCCGGCAAGCACGCCATCGAGCCGGCCGTGCACGAGCGTGCCGGCACGCGCCGCCTCGATGAGCAGCACCTCGTCGACCTGCCCGTTCCACCGGCTTTTCGCCCATCGTCCCAGGTAATGTCCGGCCAGCAGACCGGCCTGATAGTTGTTCGCGCCGTAGTACGTCGCGCCCGGGTGCGGCACGTGGACCGCAATGAACGGGATGCCCGCCTGCACGTACCGCGCGGAAATGGCCGCCGCGGCCGCTTCGTCGATCTGGAACTCGATGGCCAGGTCGACCTTCTCGCGGATCAGGTGGTCGGCGTTGCGCAGCGCGGTCTTGGCGCTGCGACGGTTGTCGAGCACGAGCAGCTCGATGTCCTCGTTCTTGGCCGCCCAGACGAGGCTCTCCTGCACCGCGCGCTGGAACGAGCTGTCGTGACCGAGTGCCGCGTAGCCGATGCGATACCGCTTGCGGCGGTGCATCTCGGACGTGAGGCGGTAGCGCGTTTCGTCGACCTTCTCGATGAGCCCGCAGTGCCGCAGCGTGTGCAGCAGGCGGAAGCAGAGCCCCTTGTTGAAGCCGGTGCGCTCGACGATGTCGCGCAGGCGGAGCGCTTCGCCACGCGACCGGAACGCACGCAACACGTCGGACGCGTGAACGACCGACTGAATGACGTAGGACGGGCGGCTGGTCTTCGACATA
>CAZVHY010000222.1:2703-5710 GCA_964627115.1 uncultured Solibacteraceae bacterium
CGACGCTGGTAGCATGCACAGTCGACCCATGCCGAAAGTGGCCCGCGTTCAACTGCTCGTCACATGTCTGATCGATCGTCTCTTCCCCGACACCGGCATGGCCGTCGTTCGTGTGCTCGAGAAGTTGGGGGTCGAGGTCCACTGTCCGCCCGCGCAGACCTGCTGCGGCCAGCCGGCGTTCAACGCGGGGTTCCTCGAGGACGCGCGCACCATGGCGCGGCGCACGGTCGATCTGTTCAGCGCCGATCCCGCGCCGGTGGTCGTGCCCTCGGGATCGTGCGGCGACATGATCGTGCACCACTACGCGACGATCCTCGCCGGCGACCCGGCGTACGCCACGCGCGCGCGTGAACTCGCAAAGCGCACGTTCGAATTCACGCGTTTCCTCGTCGATGAGCTCGGCGTGACCGACGTCGGCGCGACGGGTGATGGCGCGCTCGCCTATCACGCGTGCTGTCATGGCCTGCGCGGTCTCGACGTGCGCGAGCAGCCGGCCGCCCTGCTCGACCACATCCATGGCGCGACGCGGACGCCACTGGCCGAGCACGACGTCTGCTGCGGTTTCGGCGGCCTGTTTGCCGTGAAGATGTCCGACATTTCGTCGGCGATGCTGGCCCGCAAGCTCGACTGCATCGAGAAGTGTGGCGCCTCCACGGTGGCCGTCACCGACGTGAGCTGCGCCATGCACATGGCCGGCGGCCTGCACCGGCGCGGCAGTCAGGTGCAGATCCGGCACATCGCCGACCTGCTCGATCCCGGAGACGCCGAGTGAATCCCATCTCGCCGCTCTCGTTCCATCGCCGCGCCGAGGACGCGCTGGCCAACGCGCAACTCAACGGCACGTTGCGCCGCGTGACGTCGCGGATCCTCGACAGCCGGATCGCGAGCCTCGATCGCCTGCCCGCCTCCGACGACTGGCGCGATCACGCGCGCGGCATCCGCGCGCACACGCTCGCGCACCTCGATCGCTACCTCGACGAGTTCGTCACGAACGTCGAAGCCCTCGGCGGCCACGTCCACTTCGCGCGCACGGCGGAAGACGCGGTGCGGTACGTCACGGATCTGGCGAAGGCGAAGGGGCTGAAGAAGGCCGTCAAGTCGAAGTCGATGATCAGCGAGGAGATCCACCTCAACACGCACCTCGAACGCGCAGGCGTCGAGGTCGTCGAGACGGACCTCGGCGAGTGGGTCGTCCAGCTCGCGCACGATCACCCGTCGCACGTGATCATGCCGATCATCCACAAGTCGGCCAGTGAAGTGGCCGACCTGTTCCGCCGCACGCTCGGCGCCACCGACGAAGAAGTCGCCGACGTGCCCGCGATGACGAAACTCGCGCGCGAGCGTCTGCGGCCGGAGTTCCTGTCGGCCGACCTCGGCATCAGCGGCGTGAACTTCGGCGTCGCGGGCACCGGCAGCATCTGCATCTGCACGAACGAGGGCAACGGACGCCTGGTGACGACACTGCCGAAAGTGCACGTGGCAATGATGGGGATCGAGCGCATCGTGCCCGACATCCCGTCACTCGGCACCGTGCTGCAGGTGCTCGGCCGGAGCGCCACGGGCCAGAATCTCACCGTCTACACCAACGTCATCACTGGTCCCGGCCGGCCCGGCGAGGCCGACGGCCCCGAGGAACTGCACGTCGTGCTCGTCGACAACGGGCGCACGAAGGTGCTCGGCAGCAGCGAAGCGGAAATCCTCTACTGCATCCGCTGTGGCGCCTGCCTGAACGCGTGTCCGGTGTACCAGCAGATTGGCGGCCACGCGTACGGCAGCGTGTATCCGGGACCGGTTGGCGCCGTGCTGACGCCCGCGCTCTGGGGCCAGAAGGAGTGGACCGACCTGCCGCACGCGAGCAGCCTGTGCGGCGCGTGCCGCGAGGTGTGTCCGGTGCGCATCGACATCCCGCGCATGCTGCTCACACTGCGTGCGAAGGGCGTCGACGAGGGACGCGCGCCGTCGTGGATTCGACAGGGTATCGCCGTGTTCCGGCGCGTGGCCATGCGTCCGTGGTTGTTCGGCGCCGCCGGCCGCGCCGCTGCGCTGGGCACACGCGCACTCGCCTCCCGCGGCTGGATTCGTCGCCTGCCCGGACCGCTCGCCGGCTGGACGTCGTCGCGCGACTTCCCCACCATGGCCACCGAGTCGTTCCAGGATCGCTGGAAGAAACATCACGCGCAGCGTGACACGGGGAGCGACTCGTGACGCCGGCCGAACGCCACGCCATGCTGACCGTGCTGCGCACGGCGTTGAAGTCGGCCCTGTTGCCCGGCGCCACGGCCGATGCGCCGGGCGGCTTCCGGCGCGTCGATCCCGAGACGGCCGATCGCGTCGTTCGATTCACGCACGAGCTGACCACGCTCGGCGGTGTCGTGCACGAAGCCGCCGCGCCTGACGCGGCGGCGGTTGCCGATCTCATCGCGACGATCGTGGCCGAGACCATTCTGAAGCGCGCGCTCATGTGGGACGACGCGTGGCTGCCGGTGCCGGGGCTGGCTGCAGCGCTGGCGGCGAAGGGTTTTGCGATCGATCGCCAGCAGCCCGGCGATCTGACGTCCGCGGCACGACGCGAGGAGTTGGCCACGGCCACGATTGGCGTCACCGGCGCGGACGCGGCGCTGGCCGAGACAGGGTCGGTGGTGCTCGTCTCTGGTCCGGGGCGCGGTCGGCTCGCGTCGCTGCTGCCGCCGGTGCACATCGCCCTCGTCGAGCGCAGCCGCTTCCTGCGATCGCTGCCCGACCTGCTCGTCGAACGGCCGGACCTGGCCGTGGCCGGCTCGAATCTCGTGTGCATCACCGGCCCGAGCCGCACGGCCGACATCGAACACACGCTCAGCCGCGGCGTCCACGGGCCGAAGGAAGTGCACGTGATTGTGGTGGGGTGAAGGCTGGGAGGCGGCAGGCGGGGAGAGACGAGGGGCAACGGGGACGACAGGTGCGACGGGCGATAGGAACCTGCCTTCGCACCAACGGATTGTTCAATGAGCCGTCTGCGGGCCGACACGGG
>CAZVHY010000223.1:0-5695 GCA_964627115.1 uncultured Solibacteraceae bacterium
CCGCTGCCTGAACGCGGTGGTCGCCGACGCAAGTACGTCGAGCTGCAACCGGCCGGCGCGCGCGCGCTGAAGGTGGCCTACAGCGCGTTCACCGGCATGGCGGCAGGTCTCGAGCACCGGTTGAAGGCGTTATGACCCGTCTTGCGCTCTTCCTCATCAGCGTGGCGACGCCGCCGGTCGACCGCGACGCGCTCGTCGGCGACACGATCGAACGTTTCGAAGAACTCTGCACCACCGAAGGCCGCGCCGCGGCGCGTCGATGGTTGTGGCGAGAGGCTGGTCGCGTGGCGGCCGGCGCGTTTCGCCATCGTCGCGCGGCGCGTCAGACGCGCCATTCACGTGATCGAAGGAGCGGCGTGATGTCGTCAATCCTGCAGGATGTTCGTTACGCGGTGCGCGGTTTCGGCCGCGCACCCGGTTTCACCGCGATCGCGATTCTCACGCTCGCGCTCGGTATCGGCGCCAACACGGCGATGTTCGCCGTCGTCAACGCGGTACTGCTGAAGCCGCTGCCGTTTGCCGACGCGGATCGGCTGATGCTGGTGCATCTCCTGATGCCGCGTGAGAGCAGCTTCGTCGAGATCGTCTGGTCGTACCCCAAGTACCAGAGTCTCGTCGAGATGCAGGACGTCTTCGACGACACGGCGATTTTCGCCGATCGCCAGTGGGATCTCTCGGGCAACGGCGAGCCCGAGCGGCTTCGCGGCGAGGTCATCACTGATCGCTATCTGTCGGTGCTCGGCGCCCAGCCCCTCCTCGGCCGGTCGTTCACGGCCGACGAAGCGCATCGGCCAGGCGCCGATCCGGTCGTGCTCATCGGGCACGGCCTCTGGACGAGGAGGTTTGCCGGCGACGCCGCGGTCCTTGGCCGGCGCCTCGACGTCGGCGGCGTCCCACACACCGTGGTCGGCGTGCTCCCCCGCGGCTTCAGCGGACTGAGCGGTCGTGCCGAGATCTGGCGACCGTTGGCCGTGGCCGAGTCCGGCGAGATGACGGGGCGACAGAGCCACAGCTACTCGGTGGTGGCCCGTCGCCGCGCCGCCGTGTCCGAGGCCGAGGTCTTGTCGGCGCTCAGCGCGTACGGCCGACGGATCGACGAGGAGAATCGTGAGGGACCGGCCGGCAGCGGGGTATCCGCCAGCGTCACGGCCAGATCGCTCGCGGCTTCGCGCATCGACGTCGATCTTCGACGCGTTTCGCTGGTGGTGCTCGGTGCCGTCGGCTTCGTGCTGCTCATTGCCTGCGCCAACATCACGAATCTGCTCGTGGCCAGAGCGGTGGCGCGTCAGCGCGACGTGGCCATCCGCGTGGCGATCGGCGCGCGACGCGCACAGATCGTCCGTCAGTTCGCCATCGAGAGCCTGCTGCTCTCGGCCGCCGGAGCCGCCGCCGGACTTGGCGTGGCGGTGTCGCTCTTCGCCATCGCTCCGGTCGTGCTGCCCGACGCCAACGTGTTCTTCAGTTCCGCGCTGGCGGCCGACACGCCGCGCATGGCGGGAGCTGCGGGTCTCACAAGGATCGGCGCGGCCATGATCGGCGTCGATGGTCCTACGCTGGCCTTCACCGCGGGCCTCGCAGTACTGACGGCCATGCTCGTCTCGATCCTGCCGGCCTTCAAGGCGTCGCTGTTCCGTCCCGTCCACATCCTGAAAGCCGCTGGCGGCACGGTGAGCGCGAGAGGTCTCGACTCACGTTCACTGCTCGTCGGCGCCGAGATTGCCGTCGCGCTCGTCCTGCTGGCTGGCGCGGGCCTGATGCTCAAGAGTGCGACACGGCTGCACGCCACGAGCATCGGCGTCGATCCGGCCAACGTCCTCACCGTCCAGATCGACCTGCCATCGGCGCGCTACGACGCCACGGCCGGTGCCGTCTTCCAGAACACTGTGCTCGAGCGCGTCAGTGCGCTGTCCGGTGTCGAGTCCGCGGGCTGGGCGCACTGCGTGCCCGTCTCGAGCGGGTGTAATGGCACGCTGCTCTGGCTGCCCGATCAGCCTCGGGACGACCAGCCGCGGCGCGCGGTCGGTATCACCTGGGTCACGCCGGGTTTCTTCGACGCGTTTCGCGTGCCGCTCCTGGCGGGCCGCCGCTTCACCGACGCCGATCGGGACGGTACGCCGAAAGTCGTGCTGGTCAACGAGACTGCCGCGCGTCAGTACTGGCCGGGCGACACAGCCATCGGCAAGCGCATCGCCGTGGGGCAAGGCGGTTTCCAGAATGGGGCGGAAGTCGTCGGCGTGGTGGCGGACGTGCGATACCAGACGCTCGAGGCCACGCCCGGCCCCGATGTCTATCTGCCGCTCGCCCAGTCCCCTCGTGCGTGGATGCAGCTCGTCGTGCGAAGTCAGCTCGACAGCCGGACGCTCGTGTCGGTGGTCGGCCGCGAACTCCACGCGCTCGATCCCAACCTCCCGCTCGTCGGCGTGGATATCAAGATGATGGACGAACGCGTCGGCGACGCGATGTGGCGCACGCGCGTGGCGTCGTGGCTGCTGTCGGCATTCGCGGGGCTCGCGCTGCTCCTGACAGCGATCGGCGTCTTCGGCGTGATGATGCAGACCGTTGCGCAGCGGACGGCGGAGATCGGCATCCGCATCGCGCTTGGCGCGCAGCGGCACGACGTGCTCGCGCTCGTGCTCGGCCGTGCGGCCATTGTCACGGCTGTCGGTCTCGCCGTCGGCATCGGCGCCGCGCTCATGGTCATGCCCGTGTTGAGGACGCTCCTCCACGACGTCGCGCCAGCCGATCCGGCAACGCTCGTGAGCGTCGCGCTTCTGCTTGGCCTGGTCTCGCTTGCCGCCTGTTACGTACCCGCGCGCCGCGCCATGCGCGTCGACGCGGTGACGGCGTTGAAGGGGGAGTAGGGAGGCTGGGAGGCGGCAGGCCTGGGAGGAGGCCGGGAGGCAATCCCGTAGACTGACAGCATGATTCGCATCATCGCGCGCCGGCTCCGGTCATGGGTTCGAGACTGACGGCCGTTTATCGCGTACGCGGCCCGGCGGCGTCGATTGCCGAACGGGCCGAGGCTATCGCTGTCGAGCAGAGCGTCGAGATGCCGGTGGCCGGCATTGGCGAC
Organism: uncultured Solibacteraceae bacterium; assembly: GCA_964627115.1. Lineage (GTDB taxonomy): Bacteria > Acidobacteriota > Vicinamibacteria > Vicinamibacterales > SCN-69-37 > SCN-69-37. The sequence continues at coordinate 3,074 of CAZVHY010000223.1, forward strand.
ACGTACGTCCGCGAGGAGATCGTCGGCCGCGTGCTCGGCATCGAACAGATCGACGACCACCTGCACGACGTGCACATCGGCCTGTCTGTCGACACGATTGGAAACGACGGCGGACAACTGCTGAACATGCTGTTCGGCAACAGTTCGCTGCTCGAGGACGTGACGCTGCAGGACTTCGATTTGCCCGACGACCTGGCGCGCGCGTTCGGCGGGCCGCGCCACGGTATCGACGGGATTCGTCGTTGCACGGGCGTCGAGGGCCGCGCGCTGACGGCGTCGGCGCTGAAGCCGCAGGGACTTCCTCCCGCTGAACTGGCATCACTTGCCGGACGACTCGCCGAGGGCGGCATCGACATCGTCAAGGACGACCACGGCCTGGCCGATCAGCACTACTCGCCATTCGCGGCGCGCATTGTTGCCGTGTCGGCGGCGCTGCGCGACGTCGCCGATCGTGCCGGCCGTCGGACCTGCTACGTGCCGAGCATTTCGGGCGATCTCGATCAGTGCCGCCGGCAGATCGACGCTGCACGAACCGAGGGAATCGACATCGTCATGATCGCGCCGATGATCGTTGGCGCATCGCACGTGCAGGTGCTCGTACGCGGCTGTCCGGACGTCGCGTTCATCGCGCACCCGACCATGGCCGGTGCCGCGCGTATCGCGCCGCCGGCACTCTACGGCAAGCTTTTCCGGCTGTTGGGCGCCGATGGCGTCGTCTTTCCGAACCACGGCGGTCGCTTCGGCTACTCGCCAGCCACGTGCCGTGCCCTGGCCGACGCCGCGCGGATTGCATGGCGTGGTCTGGCGCCGGCACTGCCGATTCCTGCCGGCGGGATGACACCCGAGCGTGTGCCGGGGATGCTCGATTTCTACGGACGTGACGTGATGCTGTTGATCGGCGGCGCACTGCTCACCGCCGGAGATCGATTGACCGACGCGGCAGCGGCGTTCGTGCGCGTCGTCGAGACGCAGACCTACGGGGGATGACGATGAGTGCTGCTGATCCGACCGTCCGCCGCTTCCACGACTACCGCTGGGACGACGTGCCGGTGCTCGAGTACAAGGCCGATGGCACCGCGCCATTCAAGGAGGTCACGCGGCAGACACTCTTTCTGCGCGACGACATGGCCGGCGAGCTCCGCTACTTCGAGGTCGGCCCCGGCGGTCACTCGACGCTCGAGCGGCACCAGCACGTGCACGCGGTCATCGTGTTGCGCGGCCGAGGCCGCTGCCTGGTGGGCACTGTCATTCGCGAGATCGCCGAGCACGACCTGGTTGCCGTTCCGCCGATGACCTGGCACCAGTTCCGCGCGGCCGACGATGCGCCGCTCGGGTTTCTGTGTCTGGCCGATCGCGTCCGCGATCGACCCCAGTTGCCGACCGCCGCCGAGCTCGCGCAACTTCGCGTCGATCCCGCGATTGCCGCCTTCATCGACGCTGCCGGGTGAGTCGGCTGCTCTGTTCACTGCCATGACTCCTCAACGCATCGACCCGTCGTCCGATCAGGCAGCCAGTGTGACGCGTCGCGCCGACCTGTACGCGCTGCTCGGCGACCTGCCCGAGCGCGACCGTCCTGTGTCGGGACAGAAGCGCAGCGAGGAGTCGCACGACGGCTACGTGCTCGAGACGTGGGCGCTCGATCTGAACGGCACCGAGATCGTGCCCGCGTATCTCGCGCGTCCTGCGGCGGCGGCCGGCCCGCGCCCGGCAGTCGTGTTCAACCACTCCCATGGCGGCGACTACACGATCGGGAAGACGGAGTTCATCGAGGGGCGTCAGTACCTTCAACCCGTGCCGTACGCAAAGGCGCTGACGGATCTGGGATACGTGGCGCTCTCGATCGATCACTGGATCTTCGGCGAGCGCAGTCACACGACCGAGCTCGACATGTTCAAGTCGATGATCTGGCGGGGGCAGGTGCTGTGGGGCATGATGGTCTTCGACAGCCTCAGGGCCGTCGACTGGCTCGTGCAGCGCGACGATGTCGATGCCGCGCGTCTCGGGACGGTCGGCATGTCGATGGGCAGTTCGATGGCGCAGTGGCTCGGCGCGCTCGATCCGCGCATCGGGGCCGTGGTCGACATCTGCTGCCTGGTCGACTACCACACGCTGATCGAGAAGCAGGGGCTCTCCGGCCACGGCATCTACTACTACGTGCCGTCGCTGTTGAAGCACTTCACCGCCTCGCAGCTCAACGCGCTCATCGCGCCGCGGCCCCACCTCGCTATTGCCGGCCTCCAGGATCGGCTCGCGCCGGCCGAAGGACTCGACGTCATCGATCGCGAACTGACGCAGGTGTATGCCGCACTCGGCCATCCCGATCACTGGCAGATCCGCCGCTACGACGTCGGGCACTTCGAGACGCCGGAAGCGCGCCGCGAAGCGCTCGCGTTTCTCCATCGACACCTTTCGGGTGCAACGGGGACGACAGGTGCGACAGGCGACAGGAACCTGTAAGCGCGCCAACTGACGTTTCCCCAGTCGTTTTCGAAGAGACCGGTCCAGGTGTTGCCGGGCCGCCGCGCAGCCCGCCGCCCCGTCGCTACTCGTCGAGCCCGTGCGGATAAGACGCCATCAGGTTGTACCGTTCCACCTGGGCGTTGAATGCCGCGAGATCGCGCT
>CAZVHY010000224.1:0-1718 GCA_964627115.1 uncultured Solibacteraceae bacterium
CGCTGGCGTTCGGCCCAGTCGGTCTCGACCAGCCCGACCAGATACACGTCGTCGAACTCGCCGAACCGCGCCGAGGCGGCGTCCACGAGGTGGACGCCGCCCTCGCCGCGGGCCGGCGCGAACGTCTGGTGCTCGATCGCGTGATAGACGACGGCCGCGAGGTCGTCGTGTTCGCGCGCGCGATCGTCGTGGCGCGCGAACGCGTCAGCGAGCGTGTCGAGCACGCCCAGCACCGCCGCCCGCGCCCGGCGCGCCCGATCGACGTCGGGCGCGCCGGGATCGGGCGGCCGCTCGTTCGCGCGCAGGAACGCCGCCAGGCACCGCACCTGCGCCGACGCGGTCGGCGCGGTGCGGCACCCGGCGAGCGCGGCGGCGATGTCTCGGGCGGCGCGGGCGACGCGATCGAGACGCGTCGCCCACGCCGCGCGCCCATCGCGACCAGCGGCCCATGCGGCGACCTCCGCGCCGAACGTCGCGGCGCCGCCAGGCGCGCGGCGTTCGGCGAGCAGGTCGGCCAGCGCCTGCACATCGGCCGGCGTCACCGGCTCGTCGTCGGCGACGATGGACGCGAGCGGCGAACGCAGGAGTGCAAACACGGCGTCGCGCGCACCGTCGGTGCGCGCGACGCCGAGGGCGAGATCGAGCAGCGCCGCGTACGGCTCGGCCGCCAGCGGCAGTGCGTCGAACGCCTGATACGGCACGCGGGCGTCGGCGAGAATCTGCTGCGCCAGATACAGGTACGGCAGCGGCCGGTGGAACACGACGGCCGTCGGACCGGCGAGCGCGCCGCCTGTCGTCGCGGCACGTGCGCGCACGTGCCGCGCGAGCTGGCGCAGCTCTTCTTCGCGATCGCGGCTGACCGCGACGGGCACGTCGCGGTCAGCCGCGAGGTCGGCGGGCGTAGTCACGAGCACCGGCGACCGCGACAGCTCCGCTGCGCGGTGTTCCTCGATACCCGGCAACTCCTGCTCGACACGCGCGCGGAACCCGGCATCGTGCGCCTCGTCGGTCATCACCACGTGCAGGTTCGCGAGCGACTGCAGCCGTCCTACCAGATCGAAGTCCACGGGCCACAGGCCGCGGGGATCGGCAGGATGATCGGCCACCGCAATCACGAGATCGTCGAACGGCAGCGGCGGCTGCTCGGCGAGCAGCCGTCGCCGGAGCTCGTGCTCGTCGACGCCGCCACTGGCGCGCGCGGCGCGTTCGTACGCGAGGAAGACGAAGCCGAGCAGCCGTGTCTGATCGATCAGCCCTTCACTGCCGCGATCGGTACCGCGTTCGACGCGCAGCTCGTCGAAGATCGTGCGCGCGAAGTGGCGGACGCGCCGCTGGCGCCGGCGAAGTTCGTCGTAGAAGTCGAGCATCGCCGCCACGAGACCCGGTCGCGTTTCGAACGGCCGCACGAGCTGACGGCGCCGTTCGAGCGTGGTACGGATCGCGCGTTCGAACAGCACCAGCCGTTCGAGACGGCCGAGCCAGCGCGGCGCCTCCGGCAACGCGACCAGCATGCGCGTCAGCCACTCGTCGCGCGTGAGGAGATCGGCCGGAATCACGCTGCCGGCGCCCCGCGCGCGGGCCTGGCGCTCCATTGACGTGCGCAGCAACGCCGCGGCCGCACGCGTCGGGACCACAACCACGCGGCGACGCGCGGCCAGCGGATCGCCGGCCACGGCGAAATCGATCAGCACCTGGCGGAATGTCGCCAGGTCACGCGC
>CAZVHY010000224.1:1818-5631 GCA_964627115.1 uncultured Solibacteraceae bacterium
CGCATCTCGGACGACTGGCTCGATCGCGCCTGGCGCCGCCGCACCAGCGCCTCGCGTCCGATACGGAGCACGTTCTGGAACGTCACGTGGACCGTCCCCTGCGCCAGCGGCGGACGCACGCCATCGAGGTCGCGGCCGAGCCGCAGAATGGCGGCGTCGGTCAGATCGATCTGCGACGGCGATACGCCGCGCATCTCGCGGATGGCCGTCAGCACCGGCGCGATCGCGTCGAATCGATCGAGCAGCGGCCGCAGACCGGCGTCGTACCGCCGGAGCGCGGTCAACTGACGCGTATGCGCGTCGAGCGCCGCGCGGAACGTGCGCGTGGCCTCGATCGTGGCGTCGAGCTGCGCATGGAACTCGCTGACCTCCGTCGGCCGGCGGCGGCCGAGCGCATCGTCCTGCCGCTCGAGCTCGCGGCTGATCCGCTCGACGGCCGCCACATCACCGCGGCGGCGCGCATCGTCGGCGCGGGTGCGCAGCGCGGCAATGAGCGACGCATACGCAGTTCCCGCTTTCACTTCCTCGGCCAGCACGGCAGACAACGTGTCGCGGACGTTGTCGTCGTTCATGCGCGCGGCAGACTCCGACGCGCGGCGCAGGATATCGACGCGCTCGGTCCCGATGTCGGCCATTCGGGCCGCCGACAGCGCCAGCGCCACCGACTCGCGCAAGGTCGGCGGCGCGAGGAGCGGCTCGAGCGGCGCAGGCCGCGCCACGAGCTCGAACGTCACCGCTGGCTCGCCAACCGCAATACGCAATTCGGAGATGACGGCCTCGAACAGACGCGCCAGCTCGTGGATGTCGGCCGAGCGGTATTGATGGTGTTCATCAGACCAGGCGAGCAACTGACGCCTCGCATCTTCCGCCAGACTCAGACGCCGCCGCGGATCGGTGATGACGGTGAGTTGCTCGAGCACGCGGGCTACTTCCGCGGTGAGTGCCGCGTAGTCGGCTTCGCCCCGCGTCGCACCGTAGTGCGATGCCCGCATCGCCTCCGCATACCGCGTCGTCCGTTCGCTGTCGATGCCCGAGGCCGGCAGGCTCACGAGCTGGACGTTGGCCGTGCCGTCGGTTTCCTCACCGACCAGCAGATTGAAGATGACGCGGCCGTCGACCAACACCGGCTCGCCGTAACTCGGCAGCGGTTCGCCCGACGCCAGGAACACACGGTACGTGGTGCTGCGCGCTGGCGTCGCGGACTGGGCGCCTGCGATCACGCTTGACACGACGAGCATCGCGGTCAACACGGCAAGATGGACGTGACGCAACACCGGCTCATTCTGCCCCAGACGCTACGGGCTGTGGAAATCCTGTGGAAAGGCAGCGGATCGCGTGTGCATGCTCTGTCGATATCGAAGTATTTTCCGCTCGCTTCCGAACGTACGAGGCCCTTCGCTGCACAATGGGGCAGCTTCGCACCTGCTTTCGCTTGCGCCACTCCCGTGCGTCACTAGAATCATCGTCGTTGCATCTATGACGACGATGGCACGAACGCGGGCGGCGCAGCCGATTCGGCACATGCAGGAAATCAACGGGAAGACGTACGCCATCGAAGCGCTGCAGGTCGATCGCACGCGCTGGCGCGCACGCATCGCGGCGCGCGGCACGACCAACGCCCTCATGCCGTTCTACGGCGCCACCGCCGAGGAAGCCATCACGCGACTCACCGCCTGGCTCTCGCGCGTCGGACGCCCGGCATCGCCGCGCGGATAACGGTAGGGACGGGCCCCCGTGCCCGCCCGATCGAAGGAAGATCGTCGGCCCCGGGCCTTGCCGGGCCCACCTCTCGCCCGTCGCACCTGTTGCACCTGTTGTCCCCGTCGTCCCTGAGAACTGCCCATGCCATACTGCGCGGATGCGCGTCGTCGAGATCGCGGGCTTCGGCGGCCCTGACGTCCTTCGTCCCGCCGTCCGCGACAGGCCGGTGGCCGGCCCGGGGGACGTCGTCATTCGCGTCGTGGCTGCGGGCGTCAACCGTCCGGACGTCTTTCAACGGCAGGGAAAGTACCCGCCGCCACCTGGCGCATCGGATCTCCCGGGGCTCGAAGTCGCCGGCATCATCGAGTCCGTCGGCCCTTCAGGTGATGCACCGTCGCGCTGGTCGACGGGCGATCGCGTCATGGCACTGGTATCAGGCGGCGGCTACGCGGAATTCGTGGCCGTCGCAGCGACGCAGTGCCTGCCCATCCCCGCCGGTCTGACGATGGTGGAAGCGGCGGCAATGCCGGAGACGTTCTTCACCGTCTGGACGAACGTCTTCGATCGTGGCCGGCTCGCGGCCGGCGAATTCCTGCTCGTCCACGGCGGGTCGAGCGGTATCGGCACAACGGCCATCCAGATGGCTCGCGCGCTGGGCGCGCGTGTGATCGCCACGGCGGGCTCGCCCGGGAAGTGTGACGCGTGCGAGCGGCTCGGCGCCGAACGGGCCATCAACTATCGTACGCACGATTTCGTCGCCGGCGTGCACGAGCACTCGGCCGCGCACGGCATGGATGTGATCCTCGACATGGTCGGTGGCGACTACCTGCCACGCAACATCGAAGCGCTGGCCAACGACGGCCGGCTGGTGCAGATCGCGCTGCTTCGAGGCGCGAAAGCCGAGCTCGATCTTGGCGCGGTCATGCGGCGCCGCCTGACCATCACGGGATCGACGCTGCGTCCACGGAGCGTGGACGCCAAAGCGGCGATCGCGCGGTCACTCGAGACACGCGTGTGGCCGCTCGTCGAAGGTGGCGCCATCCGTCCCGTCATTCACGCCACGTTTCCACTGGAGCGCGCGGCCGACGCTCATCGCGTGATGGAAGACGGTCATCACATCGGCAAGATCGTGCTGACGGTCGCGACCGACGCATGATGGCCGAGATCCTTCCGACAGCAACCGATGCGCAGCATGACGCCGCCGTGGCTCGCGCCGCCGAACGGTTGCGCGCCGGCGAGGTCGTCGCGCTGCCAACGGAGACCGTGTACGGACTGGCGGCCAATGCGCTCGATGCCGAAGCGGTGGCACGCATCTACGCGGTCAAGGATCGTCCGGCGCACAACCCGATCATCGTGCACGTCGCCGATCTGGACATGGCGCGCCGGTGCGTGGCGAACTGGACGCCGGCAGCCGAGCGACTGGCGCGCAGCTTCTGGCCGGGACCGCTGACGCTCGTGCTTCCACGCGCAGACGTGATCCCCGACATCGTGACCGCCGGCGGCGACACGGTCGGCGTTCGGTGGCCGAGCCATCCCGTGATGCAGGCCGTCATCCATGCGTGCGGATTTCCGCTCGCCGCGCCGAGCGCCAATCGATCGAACGCGCTGTCGCCGACCACCGCGCTGCACGTGCAGCAGTCGATCGGCGATCGCCTCGCGCTGATCGTGGATGGCGGCGCGTCGGACGTCGGCATCGAGTCGACCGTCGTCGACCTCGTCGCGTCTCCGCCGCGCGTGCTGCGACCCGGCATGATTCACGATGCGGCGCTGGCTGCAGCGCTCGACGGCCCGTTCGGCAGCAGCGGGAGTGGCGGAACGACAGATCACCTCCGCAGCCCGGGACTGCTCACGCGTCACTACTCACCGCGTGCGCGTCTCGTCGTCCTCACCTGGCAAGACACCGCCGATCTCGATGCCCGACTCGACGCGCTGTCGCTTCCGCGCGCGGGCACGTACGTGCTGGCCCACCATCGCGTACCTCCGGCTTCCGGCCGGCGCGGCGTCAGCGTGATGCCACACGACGCCGACGCGTACGCGCGCCTGCTCTACGCGGAGCTGCATCGCGCCGATGATGCCGGCGCGGATGCCGTTGTGGTGGAGTCGCTGCCCGAT
>CAZVHY010000225.1:0-1392 GCA_964627115.1 uncultured Solibacteraceae bacterium
TATTTTTCGTTCGACGGCACGATGCTGAGCTTCCAGTCGAACCGCGCGCACGCCTGCGACCAGATCTACACGATGAAGGTCGACGGGTCTGACGCGCGCATGATCAGCAGCGGCCTCGGCCGCACGACGTGCGCGCACTTCACGCCGGACGGCAAGTCGATCGTCTACGCCTCGACGCACCTCGGTGGGCCCGAATGCCCGCCGGTGCCGGGACGCGAGCAGGGCTACGTGTGGCCGATCTACGACTCGTACGACATCTTCCGCGTGAACATCGACGGCACGGGCCTGACGCGCCTCACGAATACGCCCGGCTACGACGCCGAAGCCACCATCGCGAAGGACGGCCGCATCGTCTTCACGAGCGTGCGCGACGGCGACATGGAGATCTACTCGATGAACGGCGACGGCTCCGACGTCCGTCGCCTCACGAACCGGCCGGGCCCGGATGGCGGGCCGTTCTTCTCGGCCGACGGATCGAAGATCGTCTGGCGCGGCCGGACGCTGCAGCCGGGCGCCGAGCTCGACAGCTACTTCTCGCTGCTGAAACAGGGCATCTGGCGGCCAACGGCGCTCGAACTGTTCGTGATGGATCGCGACGGCAGCAACGTGCGTCAGGTCACCAACACCGGCGTCGGCGCCAACTGGGCGCCGTTCTTCACGCCCGATGGGACGAAGATCATTTACGGATCGAACGCGAAGAACCCGCGCGGCAACAACTTCGACATCTTCCTCATCAACGTCGACGGTACGGGGCTCGAGCAGATCACGTTCTTCGACGGCTTCGACGGCTTCCCGATGTTCTCGCCCGACGGCACGAAGCTCGTGTTCGGCTCGAACCGCAACCAGGCGAAAGAGGGCGACACGAACGTGTTCATGGCGGATTGGAAGAGCTAGACGGGGTACGTCAGGTACGTCAGGTACGTCGGGTACGTGGGGTACGTGGGGTACGTCGGGTACGGGAGGTACGCGGAACACGATCCGACGTGTTCTGCTCCCGTACATATCGAAGTTGACTGAGACGCAGGCGCGTGATGGCGACTGACGCGCGGCGGGCGAAGCGGAAGGCCTCGGCACACTGTTCGGCGGTGAAGTGGCCGAGTTCGACTCCGTCCGCCAGGCGGCGGTCGGCCTCGCCGAGCGATCCCAGCGCGAACGCGAGGAATCTGGCAAAGTCGCCGGCCGAGTACCGCAGGAATCCCTCCGCGATGTCCTTGGTGGCGGCACTCGACGCCTCGACCAGCTGCGAACGGTACCTGTAGTCAACGCGGGCCGTGGCGCTCTGCCGGACGAGCGTGAAGACTTCGCTCTTGAATGCCTCGGCAAGCTGCCAGGCGACCAGCTCGTCGTAGCGTCGAACTCCCATGCGACGTGCCAGTGCACGGTCCGTTCCCG
>CAZVHY010000225.1:1492-3398 GCA_964627115.1 uncultured Solibacteraceae bacterium
CCCACCCTGAACGCGACGAGCTGACGCTCGCCATCGTCATCGCCCAGCGTCACCTCGACGAGGTAGTCGCCTTCGGCGAGTGCGGCGATGTGCAGGTCCACGCGCAGTACGCGGGTGTCGTTGTCGAACGACGCGATCAGCGCGGCGCCGGGGGTGAGCGTCTGGCCTCGACGGTCGAGCAGGCGGACGATGTGTGACGACGGTACCGCTGACGGGCGCCACTCGAGACGCAGGCGTTCGCCGCGACGGAACACCGGAGACAAGGCCGTCTGTGGCGTTGGTCGACCGATCGCGGGGATGCGGAACATCTCCGCCTGTCCGAGTATCGGCGTCGCAGGTGTCACAACCGCCGGCGCCGCGGCGAGGTCCGAGCCGTCGCGGGTCGCCCGGCCGTCATCCCAGCGCGCCAGCGTGCCGATCGCAGCGGCTACGGGGGCTGGTACCGCGGAGCGGATCGCGCGCGTATCGGCTCGTTGCTGCATGTTGCTGGAGATCGCCATGTATCCGCGCCGCGCCGTGACATCGACCCCACGCTGGTTCACGCGCACGTCGATGCGCCGGTAGCGGCCGTCGGTTGCCGTGTTCGTCGACGCGTATCCGAGCAGGTAGTACGACGACGTGTGCTCGACCACGCGCCGCAGACCAAGGGCGATGTCGTTCGTGTTGATCGTCGACACGCCGTCGGTGTTCTCGGCCAGCGTCTGAAGGACCTGCGGGTGGCCCATGGGCGCGCGTCGTCCCGCGAGCAATTCCGTTGTCGTGAAGTCTGCGGTGGCCGCACCGGTTCGCAGACCACCGACGTCGATCGTGTGAAAGCTGACGTTGTTCGCGTTGGCCAGCCGGAACAACTGCTTGAAGCGATCCTCGAAGTCGACTTCCAGGCGCACGAGCTGTTCGGTGCACGACGGTGTGCGCGCCGTTGCCGTACCGGTCACCGGCCGGCCGAACTGATCGGTACCGGATCGGCCTGGACCGGGCGGCATGCCCATCTGTTGCCCGATCGGAATGTGGCCGCGGCCGGGCAGGCTGTTCAGGTTGCGGATGTCGATGCCGCCCTGCCGATTGTGCCAGCCCTCGGAGAGCAGGATGACGTTCGTGCGGTCCTGCCTGAGCGCGCTCACGTGCGCGATGAGCGACTCCAGGCTCGTGAAGAACACGTCCTCGCGGAAGCGCTTGAGGATTTCCGTGAAGCCACTGCGGCTGTCGCCGCAGGCGGCCAGCCGGGTCTCGGCCGGGTTTCGCGGCCAGACGGGGGCGTCCTCGAGTCCCCATTCCCAGTAGCGTTCGATCTCGGCGGCGACGGTGTTGAGCGTCTGCGTGAATTGGAGATCGCCGATGAGTGTTTCGGGCGTCATGACGGCCACGACATCCGACGGACCGATCGATTCGCTGAGCACCTGCATCAGCGGCCCGCGGATCTGGTGTGAGGCCACGCGCGTGATGTGGTACAGGTCGAGATAGACGATGAACAGGCGCCGCTGCGGATCGGCGAGCCAGCGTTCGGCTTCGGCGCGGTTGCGGGGATCGAGACGTTCGTACGCCGGATCGGCCGCGTGCCGGACGAACTCGAACGTGTCGATCGCCTGCGGTTGCCCGTCTTCGAGAATCGAGAAATCAGCGGCGGTCAGGCCCTCGACGACGAGACCGTTGCGGCGCGGGTACGCGTCGACACGAACGAAGTCGACGGCGCCGCGGAAGACCTGGTCAGGTGGCGAGGCAGGAGCCTGCGCGCCCGCCGGATCCTGTGCCGCCAGTGGCGGCAGCGCCGCGGCCACGAGCAGGCAACACGCGGCAACATCCCGAACGACTCGTGCGGGAAGGTTCATGGGTGATCCCAGGCTGGCAGGTGCAGGTCGGAGCGTAACACGAGCAGCCCCATCTGCCGTACCTCACGTACCCGACGTAC
>CAZVHY010000225.1:3498-5605 GCA_964627115.1 uncultured Solibacteraceae bacterium
TGACGTACCGTAGAGTATCCGTCCATGTCGCATCCTCTTCTGCATCGCGTCTCCGTCCTCTCGACTGACGAAGCGGCCCGTGTGGCCGGCGAGGTGCACGCGCTCCGGCCGCTCTGGAAGCAGCGGCACGAGACGCAACCGTTCTTCACGCTCGGCACGGCTGCGTACATGGACGCGCGCGACGGGCAGTTCGCGGACTATCAGGCGAAAGTTGCGGAGTCGAATGCGATGCTGCGCGAACACTTCGGCTGGCTGCTCGAGCGCTTCCGCGAGCGGGTGTCCGAGCAGGTTGGCGCCGAGATGATCTACGAGCCGCGCCTTGCGCTGCCGGGATTCCATGTCTTCCTGTTCGATGAGGCGTTCCGGAAGTCGGGTGCGAGCGTGCACTACGACAAGCAGTTCGAGCACATCGACTGGGCGCAGTTCGGCACGCCCGACACCGACGCGCAGCTGTCGCTGACGTTGTCGATCAAGTTACCGGCGGGTGGCGGTGGCCTGCTCGTCTGGAACATCAACCGGATCGAGATTGAGAAGATGCCGCTGGAGCAGCGCATCGAACACTCGCGCGCGAACAAGGTGGCGACGTTCGAGGCGTACGAGGTCGGCACACTCGCGATTCACTCCGGTCACCAGCTGCACCAGATCGGCCCCGCACCACATCTGCAGCCAGGCGACGAACGCATCACGATGCAGGCGCACGCGTTGCCGGTGGACGGGACGTGGGTGCTGTACTGGTAGGGCTTCAGATCTTCAGGTGCGACAGGGACAACAGGTGCGACGGGCGAGAGGTGGGGCCGGCACTTCCCAGGGCCATTTTTTTGTACGACGGTGACGCGGGCGTGTGGCCTGGCATTGCCGGCTGTTCGCGGTACGCTCGTTCCTGTCGCGGCAGGCGTGCGAAAAACGCCGACGACGGCAACGACGTGAGCCAGACTCCCAGCCGTTCGCGCACTCCTCCCTGACACCACCAGTCGTGTCGTGGAGGAGCGCGCCGTGGCCGAGCGATGGGTTCATCCGATTCTCGTTGTCGCGCTGCTGACGTTGCCGCTGCGCGCGTGGGCAGAGCAGGACGCAGACATCCCGGCCATCGAGATTGGCGTCGAGGGGGCGGTCGCGCGAGACTTCTACGACGGCGGTGGCCGTCCGTGGGGGCCACGCGTCACCTTCAATCTCTCGCCGGAAACCGCACTCGTGATGTTCGGCGAGAGCCGGGTCGAGAAGGGCAGCCCGCGCGCCCACGCCTGGTCGTCGCGCCTGTCGGGCGCGGAGATCCGCCAGGTGGTGACGCAGTCCGGTCCGTTGACGTTCAACGTCATCGCCGGTGGAGGCGTGTCGTTCCGAAGGGACACGCAAGTGCGCGGCGGCACCCGTCCGCTGCCCGCCGCGATCGTTGGCGCCGGATTCGGTCAGCGTGTCGGCCGCCACTTCAGCGTCCGTCAGGAGTTCCGGTTCGTGTTTGCCGGCGATGGTTCCGAGCTACGCGCCCAGCTCGGGTTCAGCGTGCCCATTGGCCGCTATCCAACGGGCGGGGCCATCGAATCGCGGAGATTCGGCGCGGCCATCGTCCGTACCGGGCAATACGTGTGGCTCACGCGAGCCGACGGGATCGAGGTGGCCGGGAGCGTGACGAGCATCGATCCGGACGAGATCGTTCTCGCGACGACGGCAGGGCTGGTGCTCGTGCCGGCGGCCGACGTGCAGCGGCTCGAGCGGCCGGATGGGACTGGCGACGGGATCTGGCGTGGAGCGATCGTCGGCGCTGGATCGGGCGCCGCACTCCTGGCCATCCTCAACGCCGCGTGTCGCGGCGACTGCATGAACATGTCGGGTGCGCTGATCATCGGTGCCGGACTTGGAGGCGGGCTGGGTGCGGCGGGCGGCGCAGCCGTGGACGGCCTGCATCGCAACCGCGACACCATCTTCGAGCGTGCGGCGCCTGCGCGAACCGTGACCGTCTTCCCGCTGGTTCGCCCCGGGAGCACCGGTATCGCCGCGCGCGTCGCGTGGTAGTCAGGTCACGTCCCCCTCGTCCCCCACGTACCCCACGTACCTCACGTACCTCACGTACCCAACGTACCCGACGTACCTGTAAGATTTCCCCCCGTGG
>CAZVHY010000226.1:0-4238 GCA_964627115.1 uncultured Solibacteraceae bacterium
TCCGCCGGAAACGACAACACGTCGGTCGCCTTGTCCACGTGTCGGAACGTGCGGTTGAGCCGGCGCATCGCGCCGTCGCCGACCAGCGCGATGTCGACCGTGCCGCGCGCCGATCGGGGCGCGGCCTTCGCGAGCCACGCGCCGAGGCCGCGAGCGGCCGGGGGCACACGGCGGCCCGACACGGTGACCGTCACGCGAGGAGGAGCCGGACGCCGGGTGGTCATGCCGGTCGCGACGGCGACTCGAACCGCTCGTACGCCTTCACGATCTGCTGTACGAGCGGATGGCGCACGACGTCGCGCTCGTCGAAGTGCACGGTCGCGATCGCCTCGATGGACGCCACGACCTTGAGGGCCTCGATGAGGCCCGACACACGGCCGGTCGGCAGATCGATCTGCGTGACGTCGCCGGTGACCACGGCCTTCGATCCGTAGCCGAGACGCGTCAGGAACATCTTCATCTGTTCCGACGTGGTGTTCTGCGCTTCGTCGAGAATGACGAACGCCTCGTTGAGCGTGCGCCCGCGCATGAACGCGAGCGGCGCGACTTCGATCACGCCGCGCTCGAGCAGCCGCTCGACGCGGTCGGCGTCGAGCATGTCGTGCAGCGCGTCGTAGAGCGGCCGCAGGTACGGATTCACCTTCTCCTGGAGATCGCCCGGCAGGAACCCGAGCTTCTCGCCCGCTTCCACGGCCGGACGCGCGAGGATGATGCGCGAGACGCGCTTGGCGAGCAGCGCGCTGACCGCCTGCGCCATGGCCAGGTAGGTCTTGCCCGTGCCCGCAGGGCCGACGCCGAAGACGATGTCCGCGCGGTCGATGGCCTCGAGGTAGCGGCGCTGCGTGGGCGTCTTGGGCGCCACCTGACGGCGGCCGACGACGCGCGACGATCCCTTCAGGAAGTAGTCGGCCAGCGCGACGTCCGGATCGTCGGCCACGAGCTGCGCGGCCATCTTCACGTCGTTGCGCGTGAACCGGTAGCCCTCGCGCAGGAGCGCACCGAGCTGACCGAACACGTGCTCCGCGTGCGCGACGTCATCGGGCTCACCCTCCACGACGACGACGTTGTTGCCACTCGTGCGCAGGCGCACACCGAGTGCCGTCTCGAGCGCGCGCAGGTTGTCGTCGAGGGATCCGAACAGGGTTTCGATGCCGTCTTCAGGCATCGCGATGCGGCGCATCGTCGAAGCAGGCATTCGCTCAGAGGACATTAGCACGGGGGACGGGGCGGCTGCACGGCGGCGGGCGGCGCGGCGGCAGATCACCAAATGGAGCCCCGGGTCTTCAGACCCGGGGGACACGCGGCCAGATCCCCGGGTCTAAAGACCCGGGGCTCCATATCAGAGTGTCACCCGCGCAGCCGTGCCGCCCCTACTCCCACAACCACGCGGCGCCGCGGACGCCGCTGGCGGCGCCGTACTTCGCGGGCACGAGGCGTGTGTCCACGTGGTCCGAGAACACCCACGACGACCACAGGCGCGGCACATCGTCGTAGAGCGAGGCGATTTCCGACAGCCCGCCGCCCATGACGATGACGTCGGGATCGAGGAGGTTGATGACGCTGGCCAGCCCGCGCGCCAGGCGGCTCGTCCAGGCGTCGAGGGCGCGGCGCGCGGCCGCGTCGCCGGTTGACGCGCGCGACACGACGTCTTCGGCGCGCACGGTCTCACCCGTCTGCCGCGTGAAGTCCGCGGCGAGCCCCGGCCCCGACAGCCACGTTTCGAGACACCCGAAACGGCCGCAATAACACGCCGGGCCGGGCAGTTCATCGGCCGATGGCCACGGCAGCGGATTGTGTCCCCACTCCCCCGCAATCGCGTTGGCGCCGGTGACGACGTGGCGATTGACGACAATGCCGCCGCCCGTGCCGGTGCCGACAATCACGCCGAAAACCACCGCCGCGCCAGCCGCGGCGCCGTCAGCCGCCTCGGACATCGCCAGGCAGTTCGCGTCGTTCGCGCAGCGCACGGCGCGCCCGAGCCGCGTCTCGAGATCCCGCTGAAAGGGCTGGCCGTTCAGCCAGGTGGAATTGGCGTTCTTGACCAGGCCCGTGGCCGGCGAGATGGCACCGGGCATGCCGACGCCGACCGTGCACGGTGCACCGGCAGCCGCATCGGCCGCCGCCACGACACCCGCCAGCGCCTCTACCGTCGCGCCGTAGTCGTGCCGCGGCGTGGCAATGCGCGTCTGCCAGACGACGCTGCCGTCAGCATCGAGGACAACCGCCGCGATTTTGGTGCCGCCGAGATCTATGCCGAGACGGAGGGACATGGGGGAGGGTGCGACGGTGCCAGGGTGCGAGGTGCCAGGGTGCGAGGGGTGCGACGGTGCGAGGGGTGCCAGGGTGCTACGGTGCCAAGGGCGAGGTGAGCTTCAGTGCGTGCCGCACCTTGGCACCCTCGCACCCTCGCACCCTCGCACCTTCGCACCCTGGCACCGTCGCACCTCGCACCCTCATTTCTCCTTGACCACCGCCCGAATGCTCAGCTCCCGCAGTTGCTTGTCGCTGACAGTCGACGGGGCGCGCATGAGGAGGTCTTCGGCGTTCTGCGTCATCGGGAACGCGATGACCTCGCGCAGGTTCGGTTCCTGCGCGAGCAGCATGACGATGCGATCGATGCCGGGCGCCAGGCCGCCGTGGGGCGGCGCGCCGTAGCGGAAGGCGGCAAGCATGCCCCCGAACCGGCGCTCGACTTCGTCGGCGCCATATCCCGCAATCTCGAACGCGCGCAGCATGAGGTCGGGCAGATGGTTCCGGATCGCGCCCGACGACAGTTCGACGCCGTTGCAGACGATGTCGTACTGGAACGCCTTGATGGTCAGCGGATCCTGCGTGTTGAGCGCGTCGAGTCCCCCCTGCGGCATCGAGAACGGGTTGTGACTGAACGCCACCTGCCCCGTCTCCTCGTCGAGCTCGTAGAACGGGAAGTCGGTGATCCAGCAGAAGCGATACGCGTTCGGCTCGATGAGCTCGAGCTCGCGGCCGAGGTGCGTGCGCAGGCCGTCGATCGGCCGCGCCACCGTCTTCGCCGGTCCCGCGACGAAGAACACCGCATCACCCTGCTTCACGCCCGCGCGCTCGAACAGCGTCTGCCGCACGTCGTCCGGCAGATACTTCGCGAGCGGTCCCTTCGGTGAGTCGCCGTTGACGATGTAGGCGAGGCCGCCGAGGCCGAGCGTGCCGGCGAGTGCGACCGTCTTGTCGAAAAAGCTGCGCGACTTGTCGGCCGCGCCCGGCGCGGGGATCGCACGCACCACGCCGCCCTCGGCCACGACCTGCGCGAACACCGCGAAGCCCGAACCGTGGAAGAGATCGGTGACGTCGGCCGCCTTGATCGGGTTGCGCAGGTCCGGCTTGTCGCTGCCGTACATGACCATCGCATCCTCGTAGCGGATGCGCGGGAACGGCGCGTCCGACACGGTCCACTCCGAGAACTCGCGGAACACGCCGGCCAGCACCGGCTCGATGGCCGAGAAGACATCGTCCTGCGTGACGAACGAGAGCTCGACGTCGAGCTGATAGAACTCGCCGGGCGATCGATCCGCGCGCGCGTCTTCATCGCGGAAACACGGCGCGATCTGGAAGTACCGATCGAAACCCGACACCATCAGCAGCTGCTTGAACTGCTGCGGCGCCTGCGGCAACGCGTAGAACTTGCCGGGGTGCAGGCGGCTCGGCACGAGGAAGTCGCGCGCGCCTTCCGGTGAGCTCGACGTGAGGATGGGCGTCTGGAACTCGAGGAAACCCTGCTCCTGCATGCGCCGCCGGATGCTCGCGATGATCTGCGACCGGAGGACGATGTTGTTGTGGATGCGGTCGCGACGGAGATCGAGGAAGCGGTAACGCAGCCGCTGCTCCTCGGGGATGTCCTGCGTGCCCGATACCTGGAACGGCAGCGTCTCGGCGGCTGACAGCACGTCGATGGACGTGACGTCGACCTCGATTCGTCCGGTCGGCAGCCCGGGATTGATGTTCTCGTCCGTGCGCGCGACGACCGTGCCGGCAACGGAGATGACACTCTCGTTGCGCAGCCCCTCGGCGACGCGGAACGCTTCCGATCCCGGGGTGACCACGCACTGCGTGATGCCGAAGTGATCGCGCAGGTCGATGAACAGCAGATTGCCGTGATCCCGCTTGCGGTGGACCCAGCCCGCCAGGCGGACCGTCTGTTCGATGTGTTCGGGACGCAACACGATGCAGGTGTGCGTGCGGTACGGGTTCACGACAGTTTCTCCTTC
>CAZVHY010000226.1:4338-5459 GCA_964627115.1 uncultured Solibacteraceae bacterium
GGAATGCCGACGCACTCGAGCATCGCGGTCAGCGCATGGCGATGGTTGAGGCGGATCGTGTAGTCGGTGAAACCGAGCCGCGTCAACACGTCGCTGGCCGCGGCCAGCAGTTCGGCCTCGACCACGAGTGACGTCGACCCCACCGCGTCGATATCGCACTGGTAGAACTCGCGGTATCGGCCGCGCGCGGGCCGATCGGCACGCCACACGGGCTGAATCTGGTACCGCTTGAAGAACTTCGGCAGCTCGCTCTGGTAGTGCGCCACCACGCGCGCGAGCGGCACCGTCAGGTCGTAGCGCAGCGCAAGATCCGCCTGACCGCTCGCCTCGTGCTCGCCTCGCCGCAGGATCTTGAAGATGAGCTGATTGCCCTCGTCGCCGTACTTGCCCATCAGCGTCGCGATGTTCTCGAACGCGGGCGTCTCGAGCGGCTCGAACCCGTAGCGCCGGTACACGTCGCGCACCACGTCCATCACGTAGTGGCGCCGGCGCAGGTCGTCGGGCAGGAAGTCGCGCGTGCCGCGGGCAGGCTGGGTGGAAGTCATCGTCGAGGTCGTCTGCGCGCCGGGGCCGAAGCCACCGGTCTAGCCGCGCACCATGTAGTCGAGCCGATAGCCGACGTACCGGCGGGCATAGACGAGGATGGACGCCACTTCCTCGTCCGACAGCGGCCGCCGCACTTTGCCCGGGCTGCCCATCACCATCGACCGCGGCGGAATGACCATGCCCTCGGTGACGAGCGTGCCGGCGGCCACGATGGAGTCCTCCCCCACCACGGCACCGTTCAGCACGATGGCGCCCATGCCAATCAGGCACCGATCCTGGAACGTGCACCCGTGCACCACCGCGCCGTGGCCAACGGTCACGTCGTCGCCGATCCGCGTGGGATGGGTGCCGTTCTGCACGTGCACCACCGTCCCGTCCTGGATGTTCGACCGGGCACCGATGCGAATCGTGTGCACGTCGCCCCGCACGACCACGTTCATCCAGACGCTGCTCTCGGCGCCGATGGTCACGTCGCCGATGACCTGGGCACTGTCATCGATGTAGGCGGACGGGTCGACCACCGGCAGGCGGCCACGATACGGGCGGAGCATCCGGGGGATTATAAGGTGCGAGGG
>CAZVHY010000227.1:0-5438 GCA_964627115.1 uncultured Solibacteraceae bacterium
CTGACGGTGGTCAACCTGGCGCTCACGCTCAGCGAGTCGTACGGGCGGCGCGTGCTCATCATCGACGCGGATCTCCGCGCGCCGTCCGTCCACACCGCGCTGGGGATCCGCAACGAACGTGGCCTCAGCGAAGCCCTGCGCGACGCTGACACGGATCTGCCCATCAGGCAGGTGACAGGCGGCCTCAGTGTCATGACCGCCGGGCGCAGTGCGCTCAATCCGCTCGCGGGCCTGTCGTCGCCCCGCATGGAAGAGATCCTTCGGGAAGCTGCGGCGCGGTTCGACTGGGTGCTGCTCGACACGTCTCCCGTTGGGGTGCTGCCCGATGCGCAGGTGCTGGCGCGGCTGGCCGGCGGCGTCATTCTCGTCATCGGCGCGGGCAGCACGCCCGCGGCTGCCGTCGAACGCGCCGTGGCCGAGGTCGGTGGTCCCGACGCCATCATCGGCACCGTCCTGAACCGCATCGAGCAGCACCGTATTCCGGACGCCGGCTACTACGGCCGGTACGGCAACCAACCTTGACACGCAGGGCCGGGCCCCCGCGCCCGCCCGTCTCATGATGCAGGACTTCACTCCCGGTTACGTCGAGCTCAACGGCGCACAGGTCTACAACGAGGCCGCGTTTCGGCGCTTCGTTCGCACGGACCTGACGCGCGCCCGCAAGCTCCAGCGCGGTCTGCTGCTCGTGCTCATCTCCGTCTGCCGCCAGCCGGGACGCCCCATCGCCCTGTCATCCCGCGCGTCGTCGGCCACGCTCAAGGGGCTGGCCACGTCGATGCGCGAGGTGGACTTCGTCGGCTGGTTCCGGGAAGGGTCGGTGGCCGCGGCGCTGCTCGTGTCCGGTGCGCAGTCCGTCGACCCGGCTGCCGTGCCGGGCATCCTCGCCCGCATCCGGAAGGCCATCGAGCCGCACCTGCCCGAGGCGTCCGGCGCACTTCGCATCCGTGTCGTCCGTCTCGGCGCGGCGCGGCAGTCTTCCCTGCCTTCATAACCCATGGGTACGCTCTCGCACACTCCACCGCTGTCTCAGCCGCTCGTGGCACCAGCCACGCGCGCGCCGCACGTGGAGCGTCGAGCCGCCATCGTCACAGACGAGCCGACGTCCGGCGCCCTTGCCGGTCTGCTTGGTGAGCCGCTGTTCCGCGGCGCATTGCTCCGCGAGCGTCATCGTGCCGATCGCTTCGAGGAGCCATTCCTCATTGCGCTCATTTCGCGCGACCGCCGCGGGGCCCTCACAGGTCAATGGGATCGCGTCGCCGCTGCGCTCTCCAACGGCACGTTCGACAGCGACATCGTGGGCTGGCTCAGTGCCGGGTCCCTCCTCGGTATCATCCGGCCCCTGGGCACGAGTGCTCTGGTGACGGAAGACGGTGTCGAAGCCGCCGAGTTGATGCGGCGCGAGCTCGCGGCCTGCCTCACCTCCGATCTGACCGATTGCTCCGTGCAGATCGACACCTACGATCCGGCGTGTGACGCGCTTCCCCAGTGGCTGCTGACGGGCCCGGCGCGTCAGCGCACGGCCACCGACATCACGCGTGCGGCCACCAAACGTGTCATCGACCTGATCGGCAGCGTCGTCATGCTCACGCTCCTGGCGCCATTCATGGTGGTCATCGCGGCGCTCGTGAAGGCCACGTCGCCCGGCCCGGTGTTCTATCTCCAGCCGCGCGTGGGATCGGGCGGGCGCCGGTTCCGGATGATCAAGTTCAGGACGATCAGGACCGACGCGGACTCGACGCTGCACCAGCAGTACGTCGAGAGCTACATCAAGGCCGGCCCGAACCGGCCGGCGGGCACGAATGGCGTCAGCAAGATCGTGAACGACCCGCGCGTGACACGCGTCGGGCGTTTCCTCCGCCGATCGAGCCTCGACGAGGTCCCGCAGTTCTGGAACGTGCTCGTTGGCGAGATGTCGCTCGTCGGCCCGCGGCCGCCGCTGCCGTACGAGGTCGCGCGCTACAAGACGTGGCATCGCCGCCGCGTGCTCGAGGCCAAACCGGGCATGACCGGCCTGTGGCAGGTGACCGGCCGCAGCCGCACGTCCTTCGATGAAATGGTCCGGCTCGATCTCCGTTATGCCCGCAACCACACCCTGCTGAACGACCTCAAGATCCTGCTGGCCACGCCCCGCGCCGTGTTGTCCGGCAGGGGTGCGTACTGACCTCGTCCCCGTGTCCCCCGACCCCGTCGAATACGTGAGCATTGCCGCGGATGTCCGCCTCGGGCGGGACGTACGTCTGGCCAGGTTCGTCAACCTCTACGGCTGCACGATTGGCGACGAGACGAAGATCGGCACCTTCGTCGAGATTCAGAAGAATGCCACCGTCGGGCGCCGGTGCAAGATCTCGAGCCACACGTTCATCTGTGAAGGTGTCACCATCGAGGACCACGTGTTCATCGGACACGGCGTGGTCTTCGTCAACGACGCCTATCCGCGTGCGACGACGGTGTCGGGCGAGCTGCAGACCGAGAAGGACTGGACGGTGGAGCCGACCGTGGTGCGTCAGGGCGCATCCATCGGGTCTGGCGCGACGATTCTCTCGAACGTCACGATTGGCGAGCGCGCGATCGTTGGCGCCGGCAGCGTCGTCACGCGTGACGTGCCGCCCGACACGATCGTGGCCGGCAATCCCGCACGGGTGATCCGGAGACTGGACAGTGAGCCAGTCTGACGAGCGCCGTAGGGGCCGGCCTCGTGCCGGTCCTGCTCCCACGGGCGCCCTGCGCGTGGGGGTCTGCGGGTATGGCTACTGGGGCCCGAACATCGCGCGCAACCTCGCCGCGATCGATCGGTGCGAGGTGGTGGCCATTGGCGATCGGAATCCCATCGCCCTCGAGCGCGCTCGAAAGGCGCATCCGTCGGCGCGGCTGACAACCGATTGCGTCGACATTCTCGAGGCCACGGACATCGACGCCGTCGCCGTCGTGACGCCGGTCTGGACGCACTTTGATCTGGCGAAGCGCGCGCTCGAGAACGGCAAGCACGTGTTCGTGGAGAAGCCGTTCACCTCCACCTCGGCGCAGGCGTGCGAGCTCATCGAGATTGCCGCGCGCAGGAACCTGCGCATCATGGTGGATCACACGTTCCTGTTCAGCGGGGCCGTGCGCAAGATCCGCGAGCTCGTCGACAACGGCACGCTCGGGCAGCTCTACTACTTCGACTCCACGCGCGTGAACCTCGGCCTGTTCCAGCACGACGTCAGCGTGGTGTGGGACCTGGCGCCGCACGATCTGTCGGTGATGGACTACGTGATTGGTGAACGGCCCGAGGCTGTCGTGGCCACGGGCGGCAATCACTTCAATGCCCTGGCGGACATGGCGTACATCACCGTGTTCTTTCCGGGTAATATCACCGCTCACATCAACGTGAACTGGCTGTCTCCCGTGAAGGTGCGGACCACGCTCATCGGCGGGCGCGAGAAGATGCTCGTCTGGAACGATCTCGAGCCCGACGAGAAGATCCGCGTGTACGACAAGGGCGTCGAGATTACCAACGGGCAGAGCGTGTACGACCTGCTCGTCAGCTACCGGTCGGGCGATGTCTGGTCGCCGAGAGTCAGCAACACCGAGGCGTTGGCGGTCGAGTTGAACTATTTCACCGAGTGCGTGACGAGCGGCCGCACACCGTCGAACGACGGTGAGGCCGGGTTGCGCGTGGTCCGCCTGCTCGAGGCGGCCGAAGACTCCCTGAAGCACCGTGGGCGCATCGTGGCGCTGTAGCCATCAGCCACGATGAACGCATTCGTCGAGTACTACCGGTGCTCTGGTCAGGACGACGTGTTGACGACGGCGGGTTCGCTGTCGGGCGCGGACGGCTATTTCAGGTTTGGCGATGCCATCGGGTACGGACAGGTTGCAGGGGCGGATCCGGCGCGGTGTGCCAGCCACGCACTTGCCGACCTGCGGCCGTTGGCGTCGGCCGGTGGCGGCCGCGTGCGGCTGCCCTTCGATCTGTCGGCCGTGGTCGACAACCTGCGGCGTGAGCACTACCGGCAGGGGCAGGACAACTGGCTGCAGCCGCGATCGGGCGCGGGTGATGCGGCCAGGCGCCTCTACTACGCCTTCCGGCCCTTCATGGGCGTGGCCGTGCGGCGCCACTTCCAGAAGGCGCGCTTCAAGGGCTGGGAGAAGATTGCGTTTCCGCGCTGGCCCGTGGATCTCTCGGTCGACGTGCTGATGGAAAGCGCGATGACGCTGGCCCTGGAGGCATCGGGACGCGAGCGGATGCCGTTCATCTGGTTCTGGCCCGAGGGCGCCCCGGCGTGCGGGATGATGACGCACGACGTCGAGGGCAAAGCCGGGCTCGAGTTCTGCGACGAGCTGGCGGGGATCGACGAGGCTCACGGTGTGCCCTCGGCGTTCCAGCTCATTCCCGAAATTCACCGGCGCTTGTGGCCGGAAACGGCTCAGCGCCTGCGGGACCGTGGCTTCGAGGTGAACCTGCACGACCTCAATCACGACGGCCGCCTGTTTGCCGACCGTGAGACGTTCCTCGAGCGTGCACGCCGCATCAATCACTACGCGCGAGAGTTCGGGTGTGAAGGATTCCGGTCGGGTGCGATGTATCGCGAGCAGGACTGGTTCGACGCGTTCGAGTTCGCGTACGACATGTCGGTGCCCAACGTCGCGCACCTCGAGCCGCAACGCGGCGGCTGCTGCACCGTGATGCCGTACTTCATCGGCAACGTGCTGGAACTGCCGCTCACGACCACGCAGGACTACACGTTGTTCCACATCCTGGGGGACTACTCGACCACGCTCTGGGAGGAACAGATCCGGACGATTGTCGAGCGTCATGGGCTCATCAGCGTCATCGCGCACCCGGACTACCTGACGGGCGCACGCGAGCGCGATGTCTATCTCCAGTTGCTGCGTCACCTGGCCGATCTCCGGGATCGCGAAGGTGTGTGGATGGCATTGCCCGGCGAGATCAACCGCTGGTGGCGCAACCGGCGCGAGATGACGCTCGTCCCCGACGGCGCCGGCTGGCGCATCGAAGGCCCCGACAGCGAACGAGCGCGCGTCGCGTACGCGTCGCTCGAAGACGGTCAGCTGGTTTATTCACCGCAGCCGCGCAGCCGCGCAGCCGCGCAGCCATGAAATCTCGCAGCCTCATCATCCCCGACCCCATTCACGACCCCCGCTGGTCGAACCTGGTGGCGCGCCACCCGTCGGCGTCGATCTTCCACACGCCCGCGTGGCTCGACGCGCTGCACCGGACATATGGCTACGAGCCCGTCGTCGTTACAACATCGAGCGGGCCGGTCATCGACAATGGCCTCGTGGCGTGTCGCGTCCGCGGTTTCGGAACGAGCCGCGTGGTGTCGCTCCCGTTTTCGGATCACTGTGAACCCCTGGTGTCGGACGCTGCCGAGTTGCCTGAGCTCGTGAACGGTCTGGTCGAGCTCGCCGCGACGCGCGGCTGGGGCCGCGTGGAA
>CAZVHY010000228.1:0-1571 GCA_964627115.1 uncultured Solibacteraceae bacterium
TCGAGGTGAACGTGCACGTCGTCACCGGCAGCACGACGTCCATGCAGAACATGGTCGCGTGCGTGAACCGGGCGGGCGTGGAAGTCGTCGACACGGTGCTCGTGCAGCTGGCCGCGAGCGATGGTGTGCTGACCGTCGACGAGAAGGAACTGGGCGTGTGTCTCGTCGACATCGGCGGCGGCACGACGGACTTCGCGGTCTTCGAGCGCGGCAGTCTCTGGCACACGGGCGTACTGCCGGTGGGCGGCGATCACTTCACCAACGACATTGCCGTGGGCCTGCGCATGCCGATTCCCGACGCCGAGAAGCTCAAGCGGCGGTCCGGATGCGCGCTCACCGCGCTCGTGCCGCCCGACGACACGATGGAAGTGGCCAGCATCGCCGGCCGACGGCCGCGTGTGATGCAGCGTCGCGTGCTGTCGGAAATCCTCCAGCCGCGCGCCGAGGAGATCTGCCACCTGCTCTGGGACGAGATCCGTCGTGCCGGTTACGAGAAGTCGCTCAACTCCGGCATCGTGCTGACCGGCGGCGGGGCGATGCTCGAGGGCATGGTGGAGATTGCCGAGGAGATTTTCGATCTGCCCGTTCGCCGCGGCGCGCCCGAGCGCGCCGGCGGACTGGCCGATCACGTGAACAATCCGGCCTTTGCCGCCCCGGTCGGACTGGTCGCCTACACACACAGGAACATGCCGTTCGACGAGCCCGTGACCAGCGGAGCGCTGGGCCGGCTCACCGGACGGCTGCGCACGTTGTTCAAGGATTTCTTCTGAGCCCCCCTTGCTCGCCAGGACAGGAAAGGACGCCACCGCTATGGATGTTCGCCACTCCCACTCACCCGCCAGTACCGCCGATCGCCTGCGCATCCTGCTCGACGAGGATCTGAAGGCCGGCGCACGCATCAAGGTCATCGGCGTCGGCGGAGGCGGCTGCAATGCCGTCAACCGCATGGTCCACGCGGGACTCGGCGATGTCGAGTTCATCGTCGCCAACACGGACGCGCAGGCGCTGCTGCACAGTCCCGCGCCGGTCAAGCTGCAGATTGGTTCGCACCTGACGAAGGGGCTCGGTGCGGGCGCCGATCCGAACGTCGGACGTGAGGCGGCGCTCGAGGACACCGACAAGATCCTCGAGGCGCTGACGGGCGCCGATCTGGTGTTCGTGACCACGGGGCTGGGCGGTGGCACCGGCACGGGCGCGGCGCCGGTCATTGCCAGCCTCGCGAATCAGATGGGCGCGCTGACCGTTGCGGTCGTGACGAAGCCCTTCCGCTTCGAAGGGCGTAAGCGCTCGACCGCAGCCGAACGGGGCATGCAGGAACTGGCCGAAGCCGTCGATTCGATGATCACGATCCCCAACGAGCGTCTGCTGGCGACCGTCGATCGCGCCACCAGCATGGCCGCGGCATTCGAAGCGGCCGACGACGTGCTGCGGCAGGCGATTCAGGGTATTTCGGATCTGATCCTGGTGCCGGGCCTGATCAACCTCGACTTTGCCGACGTGAAGACGATCATGTCGCGGATGGGGCTTGCCATCATGGGCACCGGCATCGCGACGGGCGAAGGGCGCGCGCG
>CAZVHY010000228.1:1671-3334 GCA_964627115.1 uncultured Solibacteraceae bacterium
TTCGACCGCGCCCGCGCGGCCACGTCGCCGGCCGCGCAGGCCGCGATTCCGACGCCGATCGACATGAGCGCCTACGCGACGGCGCGCGTGTCGGTCGAAGAGCCGGAGCGCCTGGTCGTCAACGGCGGCACGGCCGGTTTCACGCGGCGGCGATCACTCGACGTGTCGTCGGTGGTGCGCCGCCCGGTGCCGCCGACGCCGGCCGATTCGGCCGACGCCGACGACGACGCGCTGTTGATTCCGCCGTTCCTGCGCAATCGGGAGAGCTGAGCGCGTGTCGGCTGGCGCCCCGGATCGTGGGGCGCCAGCCGACACGCGCGGCGGCCGACTACCGACCACCGGCTACCGGAGTTGCACGGCGGCGACCGACCCGTGGAGGGCCGAACCTTCAGGTGCGGCCATGTGCCTTGTGGTTCGGCCGGACCTGAAGGTCCGGCCCTCCCTGATCCGGGCGGGCACCCGCCTCCGCTCCAGGAGCTTCGGCGGGGCAAGCGGGGGCCCGCCCCTACGATGACGCGTGGGCGACGCCGGGCAGCAGTTCCGCGGCTGCCGCGGCGTCGAGGTACACGGTGGCGGCCGCATGCGTGGCCAGCGCGGACGCCGGCGCCTCGGGCGACGGCGCCCGGTTGAAGCACGCGCCCACGGCGCGCGCCTTGCGCGCGCCGTGGGCGAGGCAGACGATCGACCCCGTCTTCAGAATTTCCGGCACCGTCATGGTGATGGCGTGTGTCGGCACGTCCTCCACCCGCCTGAACCACTCCTCGCCAACCTGCTGACGCCGGCTGATGTCGTCGAGCGCGACCACCTTGAATGCGGCCGTGGTCTCGAAATCGGCCGGCGGCTCGTTGAAGGCCAGGTGACCGTTCTCGCCGATGCCGGTCACGGCCAGGTCCACCGGCGCGCGTCGAAGCTCGGCCGTGAGCGCTTCGATGACCGCCGCCGGTTCACCCATCCCGTCGATCAGGTGAGCGTCGACGATGCCGGTCGGCGCGATGATCCGGTCGCGGATGAAGCGGCAGAAACTGCCGGGATGATCGGCCGGCAGACCGAGATACTCGTCGAGGTGGAAGAGCACCACGCGGCGCCAGTCGATGCCGGGCGTCGCGGTCAGCGCGGCCAGGAACGGAAACTGCGTCGAACCGGTGGCGGCGACGAGACGCGCGGTGCCTCGCGCGGCAATGGCACGCACCAGGACATCGGCAGCGTCAGCGGCGGCCAGCCGGCTCAGTTCGTCGACGGTCTCGATGACACGAATCTGCATCAGGTCTCCAGAAGGACAGGCGGCACGGATGGCCCCGGACGAGGCGCGCGCGTATGATACCGGCACTTTGCTTCTGACGAGGATCGACAGGCACGAGGGCACGACATGAGCACACGCGGGAAGCTGTCAGTGATGATGTTCCTCCAGTACTTCATCTGGGGGGCCTGGTTCGTCACCATGGGCACGTACCTGGGCAGTACGCGCGGGTTCTCGGACCCGCAGATCGGCCTTGCCTATGGTGCAACGGCCATTGCCGCCATGATCTCGCCGTTCTTCATGGGCGTGATTGCGGATCGGTTCTTCGCCGCCCAACGGCTGCTCGCGGTCCTGCACCTGGGCGGCGCCGTGCTGATGTGGCTCCTGTCGACCCAGACGGAGTGGGCGTGGTTCTATCCCACCCTG
>CAZVHY010000228.1:3434-5415 GCA_964627115.1 uncultured Solibacteraceae bacterium
GGAACAGCTCGTTCCTCATGTTCATCGTGGGCTCGTTCCTGCTGTGCATCCCCCTCCAGTTCTATTACACGTTCACGAACGTGTTCCTGAACGAGATCGGCGCGCCGAATCCGGCGTTCATTCAGACGTTCGGCCAGATGAGCGAAATCGTCTTCATGCTGCTGCTGCCGCTGATGCTGAGACGCGTGGGCATCAAAGGCATCCTGCTCATCGGGATGCTGGCCTGGGCGGTCCGGTACATGGCGTTCGGCTGGGGTGACGCCGGCAGCGGGATGTGGCTGATCTATGTCGGCATCGTGCTTCACGGCATCTGCTACGACTTCTTTTTCGTGAGCGGACAGATCTATACGGACCAGCATGCCGGACCGAAACTGCGAGCCGCCGCGCAGGGCTTCCTGAACCTGGCCACGAACGGCCTGGGGCTGTTCGTCGGCGCGCTCGTCTCCGGGCGCGTCGTCGATGCCTACGTTCTGGCGGACGGGAGCCATGACTGGCGCAGCATCTGGGTGGTGCCTGCCGCCATGGCGGGCGTGATTCTGCTGCTGTTCGCACTCGTGTTCCGGCCCGCGAAGACCGCGTCGCGTACCTGACACGACAGGCCCGCACCAGGGCAGCACCATTGTCGGGGACACGCCCGGCCCGCATTCGCGCAGGGGGCCGTCCCGCAGGTACAATCGAAGGATGCCGGCGGCGCGAGAGCGCCGCCGGATCACCCGCGGCTCCCGTACAACCTCGACATCACCGTGCCTGTTCACCAGACCGCCTCCCGTCCGTCCCCGCGCCGCCGCGGTGGGCACAATCCAGCCGCCGACCGGAAGACGACAATCGCCCGCGAAGTAGGCGCGATCACCAAGCCGCACGGCGGACGCCTGCGCGTGGCGCTGGCCTTCCCCAACACGTACTTCGTCGGCATGTCCAACCTGGGGCTGCAGACGGTCTATTCGCTGTTCAATGCCGACGACCGCGTCGTGTGCGAACGGGTGTTCCTGCCGCCGAAAGGGGCGTCGGGTGACCACGCGCGGCGTGAACCGCTGGTGACGCTCGAGTCCGGCACGCCGGTGGGCCGATTCGACGTGTTCGCGTTCTCGGTGTCGTTCGAGTGGGATTACGTCAACGTCGTGTCGATGCTGCGCATGGCCGGCATCGAGCCCCGCGCTGCCAGGCGAACCCGCCACGATCCGTTCATCATCGTCGGTGGCGCGGTGACGTTCGTGAACCCGGAGCCGCTCGCGCCGTTTGCCGATCTGATCGCCGCGGGGGAAGGCGAACTGCTCGTCCCGGCCATCGTCGACGCGGTGGAGGAGACGGGCCTGCGCGACCGCGAGGCGTTGCTCGCGACGCTGGCGACCAGGCGCGGGTGTTACGTACCGAGTCTGTACGACGTGACCTACGACGGCCCAGGCCGCGTGGCCGCGATTGCGCCGAAGCCCGGCAGCCGCGCGCCGGCCGTGGTCGGCAAGGCGGCCGTGAAGACCACGGAACGGCTCGACCCGCCGCACACGCGCGTGTTCACGCCGGACACCGAGTTCGGGTCGCGCCTTCTCATCGAGGTCGTGCGCGGGTGCGCGAACCTGTGTCGCTTCTGCTGGGCGGGATACAACTATCTGCCCGTCCGCCCGTTTCCAACCGACCGCATCCTGGAAATTGCCGAAGCGGCCCGGCCCCACGCCACGCGCGTCGGCCTGGTGTCGATCGCGCTCTGCGACCACCCGGACATCGTGCCCATGCTCGAGAAGCTGCACGCGATGGGCTACGGGATCAGTCCTGCCTCGCTGCGGCTCGACGATTTGACCGAGCCCATCGTGGCGCTGCTCAAGGCGAGCGGGGAGCGGTCGATCACGATCGCGCCCGAGACCGGATCGGATCGCCTGCGCCGCGTCATCAACAAGACCTTCACCAACGAGCAGCTTCTCGACAAGGCGGACCTCATCTTCCGCATGGGCATCGAGAACCTGAAGCTCTACTACATGCTCGGCCTGCC
>CAZVHY010000229.1:0-1906 GCA_964627115.1 uncultured Solibacteraceae bacterium
AGCCGCCTCGTCCACTGGCTGTATCTCACCGGACGACTTCGGCCCGGTGTGTCGATGGCGCAGGCCGAAGAACGTCTCAACGGTCCGTTCGCGTCGATCACGCGGGACATCGAGGCGCCAGAACTGCGCGGCCACATGGGCGATCAGGCACGGTCGGCCCTGCTCGAACGCCGGGTCCAACTGGCAGACGGATCGCGCGGACGCAACTCGGATCGCGGTGAGATGGCGACGGCGATGACGCTGCTCATCGCCGTCACGGGCTGCGTGCTGCTCATTGCCGCGGCCAACGTGGCCAATCTGCTGCTCGCGCGCGCCGCCGATCGCTCGGCCGAGGTTGCGCTGCGCCTGGCGGTCGGCGCATCGGCGGGCCGACTCACCCGCTGGTTGCTCACCGAAGCCGCTGTCGTCGGCGTGTTCGGCGGCATTGTCGCGGTCGTCGTGCTCGAGATCACGGTCCGGTTGCTGGCCGGCACGGCGGCCATGGACGGCGCCGTGCGCCTCGAGCTCGCGCCCGCCGCATACGTGTTCGCCCTCACGCTCGGCGGCCTCACCGGTCTCGGACTCGGCCTCGTGCCGGCGCGTCACGGCGTGCGGGCCGCAATGGGCGCCGGCCTGCTGCGTCATGGCACGCGCGCGTCGAGCTCGCGCACCACGTCGAGATACCGAGCGGTGCTCGCGACCGCACAGATCGCCCTCGCCACCGCGTTACTCGCCCAGGCCGGCCTGTTCCTGGCGAGCCTGTCGCGCGTCACGGAAATCGACCTTGGCCTTCGCGAGACGGGACTCGTGATGTTCGGCATCTCGCCCGGCCTCAACGGCTACAGCGGCGATGCGGCACGCGCGCTGACGGGACGTCTGGAAGAACAATTGACAACGGTGCCCGGCGTACACTCGGTCGCGACGACGACCATCGCGCTCCTGATGGGATCGGACTGGGGCCAGAACCTCACCGTCGACGGCTTTGCTGCCGGCGATCAGGCCGATACGCGTTCGAGCCGGGCGTCGGTCGGTCCGGGATACTTCCGCACGCTCGACATTCCGCTCCTCGCGGGTCGCGAGTTCACGTCCGCGGACGTGCCGGGTGCGCCCAAGGTCGCGGTGGTCAACGAGGCGTTCGCTCGCAAGTTCCAGCTCGGCGGCAACGCCATCGGCACGCGGATAGCTCTCGGCGCCGGCTCCAGCCTCCCGCTCGACATCGAGATCGTCGGCCTCGCCGCCGACGCAGCCTACAGCAACATTCGCGACGTCCCGCCGCCGCAGTTCTTCCTGCCGCGCGCGCAGGACGACGGCGGCGGGCCAACGGTCTGGTTCTACGTGCGCACGGACGCGGACGCCGCCTCGGTCATCAGCGCCATCCGGCCGCTCGTCGCGCAGATCGATCCCAACCTGCCGGTGACGAACCTCCGAACGGTCGACGAACAGGTCCGTCTGCGCACGACGAGCGACCGCTACCTCGCCGTGCTCTCGGCGGCTATTGCAGGCTTGGCCACGCTGCTGGCCGGCATCGGCCTCTATGCCGTGCTCACGCAGGTGGTGGCCACTCGGTGGCGCGAGCTCGGCATCCGCATGGCGCTCGGCGCCACGATCGGCGACGTCCGCCGGTCGATCGGCGGCCGCATCGGGCGCATTGCGCTTGTCGGCGTCACGATCGGCGGCGTCGGTGCCGTCGTCCTGGCACGACTGGGACAATCATTCCTCTTCGGCGTCGACGGTCTGCAGCCAGCGATCATCGGCGGTGCCATCGGCATTGCGCTGCTGGTCGCAGCGCTTGCCGCCGCGCTCCCCGCCCGTCGTGCAGGCACCGTCAATCCGGCCGACGTGCTACGCGCCGACTGACGGCCGCGCAGCCGTGCCGCCGTGCAGCCGTGCAGCCGTGCAGCCGCGCAGCCGCGCAGCCGCGCAGCCG
>CAZVHY010000229.1:2006-5385 GCA_964627115.1 uncultured Solibacteraceae bacterium
GCCGCCGTGCAGCCGTGCAGCCGTGCAGCCGCGCAGCCGCGCAGCCGCGCAGCCGCGCAGCCGCGCAGCCGCGCAGCCGTATGATGCCCCCATGCGCATTGCCGTCCTTTTTGGTGGCACGAGTGAAGAACGCGACGTGTCGGTTGCCAGCGGCACGCAGGTCTCGCGCGCTCTGGCCGATCGCGGTCACGAGGTGATCGCCGTCGACACCATTCGCGGCGAGTTGCCGGCCGCTGAGCGCGAACGCCTTCTCACGCGCGGCGTCGCCCCCGCGCCGCCGTCAGACGAGGCGCTTGCACTCGCGCGACGCGGATCTGCCTCCATCGTTGCGCGCGCGGCGGATCTCACCGGTGTCGACGTGGTCTTCGTCGCGCTGCACGGCGGCAGCGGCGAGGACGGTACGCTGCAGGCACTGCTCGATCTCGCCGGTGTGCCGTACACGGGCAGCGGACACATGGCCAGCGCGTACGCGATGGACAAGGACGTGGCCAAACGGCTTTTCCGCGCCTCGAACGTCGCGACGCCGGACTGGCTGATGGCGCCGGTCGCTGCCGATGCCGTGACACCGCTCGGCCTGCCCGTTGTCGTCAAGCCCAACAAGCAAGGATCGACCGTTGGCCTGACGGTCGTGCGCGACAGAAGCGACATCGATCGCGCCATCGCCGAGGCCGCGCGTTACGACGATGAGGTGATGGTGGAGCGGTTCGTAGCGGGCCGCGAACTGACGGTGGGCATTCTCGAAGGCGAGGCGCTCGCTGTCGGCGAAATCATCCCGCGCATGGCCGATGTCTTCGACTACGCCAGCAAGTATCAATCAGGCGGCGCCGACGAGATCTTTCCGGCCGATCTACCGGGCGAAACGACACGCCTCGTGCAACAGCTCGGCCTGGCCGCGCATCGCGCCGTGAAAGCCGGTCCGTACAGTCGCGTCGACTTCCGTCTCGATGCGGACGGACAGCCGTAGTGCCTCGAGGTGAACACGGTTCCAGGGATGACACGCACGAGCCTGTTGCCGCAATCGGCCGCAGTCGTCGGCATCGGCTTCGCCGAATTGTGCGAAAGGATCTGTCGGGCAGCCGTGCAGGGATTTCGACCGAAGACGCGATGATCCCATCCGCGCAGGGGCGGGCCCCCGTGCCCGCCCATTCGGCCGTCGCCGCGCAGCCCGCCGCCCGCAGCCGCGCAGCCCGCAGCCGTCTACCCCGACACCCCAGGCAGGTGCCGCCGATGCGCGACGCGTAGCGCGATGAGATCCGCCTGTTCGACGCGCAGTTCCTTCGCGATGCGGTGAATCTCGCCTTCTTCAGCGAGTGAGATCGTCTCGTCGGTCGCAGCCACGGCGAACAGGCATCGCATCAGCGCGAGTTTCTGGTCGTAGGTCGCCATGTCGGCGAACTCTCTCGCCACGAGGAAGTTCGCCGTGCCGCTGAAAAGACGATTGTTGGCCTGCGCAAGGTGCACGACGACGACCGCCTGGTCCGCGGGAATGCCGCCCTGCTCCTGGACGAGCTGCTCCATCACCCGTGTCTCTTCCGGTGAGACATGTTCGTCAGCGTGGGCGACGCGACCGAGCAGGTAGGCAAACGCGCCGAGATACCGCGCGTGGTCGGGTTCGAGGTGATCCAGCGCCTCGAGCGTCGCCCTCAGCGGCGCCAGTTCGCGCTCGTCGTCGGCACGGTCGAGGCCCATCCAGGATCGAAGGGACTTCAAGGGCATGACGAAGGGTAGCGTATCCGGCGGGCGGCACGGCTGCGGGCTGCGCGGCGGCGGGCGGCACGGCGGCGCGGCTACTTCTGCAGATGCCGCCTGACGTACGCGATGCCATCGACCGCGCTCTGCATCGCGTCCACGGCGAAGTTGCCGCCTTGCTCGACGAAGAAGTGCTTCATGCCGGACATCGCGGTGTCTGGCCAGATGCGCGTGTAGTCGATCGATCCGTTCCCGAGCTCGGTGTAGCGGCGGTTGACCTTGTGCATGTCCTTCACGTGCCACATCTCGAAGCGGCCAGGCGCGCGATCGAACCACGACCGCGGCGTGTCGGTCGTGTCGAACGCGAACCAGTAGAGATCGATCTGCAGCTTCACGAGCGCGGGATCGGTCTGCTTCAGGATGATGTCGTACGGGTACTGCCCGCCCTGTGCAACGAATTCACCACCGCCGTTGTGATACGCGACGTGGAGACCCGACTTCGCGATCCGTGCGCCAATCGCGTTCAGGCGATCGGCGACGAGCTTGTACGTCTCGAGCGTCCGCATCGACGGCTCGAGATACGGCCACGTGATGTACCGCTGCCCCAGAATTCGCGCGCCCTCGGCGCAGCGATCGACATAGCGGTTCAGTTCGTCCGCGCTGCTGTTGAGGAGATTCTGCAGGTCGTAGTGTCCACTCGGCGTCGGCAGGTTGTGGTCCCGGAGGCGACTGGCGAACTCGCGCGCGGGGATGCCGTAGTAGGTCATCGCACCGGGGTTGATGCCGTAGGTTTCGACCTCCTCGTATCCCATCGCCGCCACGCGCTGGAGCGTGCCGACGGGATCGCGGTTCATCGCGGCGTTGAGCGTGAAGAGTTGCAGTCCGATCGGGTACCGCTGCGGCGCCTGCATTGCCCACGCCGGCACGACGGCCGCCGACGCCAGCATTCCGACCTGTCCCAGAAACGTCCGCCGGTCCATCATGATGGCCTCCTCAGGCCGACAGGTGTTGATGAGCGGTGTCATTAGAACACATCGTCACGGCCCCAGCAGCGCGGCAGGCACGACGGCGATGCCGTCCTGCCTCCGGTACGCAACCCGGCCCGTCGTCACGACCACCGCGTCGAGCAGGTCATCACCGATCGTCGCGGCCAGCCACCGCAGATTCCGCACGTCCGCGTCGTCGACACGCTGCGTGAGCTTGACTTCGATGGCGACGACGCGATGGTCGCCACGCTCGACGATGAGGTCGATCTCGCGCAGGTCGCCTCGCGTGCGCAGGTGCCGCACGGATGCTTCCGCGGCCTGCGCAAAGACGCGGACCGACTGCGTGACGAGCGATTCGAAGAGATGCCCGAGCAGGACGCCGTCGCGCGGCACGGGCGGGCCTATTGAACCATTTGACACAAAAATATTGAACCGTTTGCCACAACGATATCGGTCCATCTTTCGCGAGCACCGGACATTTGACGCATCTCTCCTGTTGCCTGTCTGACTATTATGTGAAATAGTCCGACAGACAACAGGAGACTGCGTCATGTCACCCAAGCCCTCAGATGTCCCCTACGGCACGCTCGATCTCATGGTCCTGACCACGGTTGCCACGATGGAGCGCCTGCACGGGTATGGCATTGCCCGCCGCATCGAGCAAGTCTCGGCCGGCACACTCAGCCTGAACCAGGGCACCATCT
>CAZVHY010000230.1:0-5350 GCA_964627115.1 uncultured Solibacteraceae bacterium
TGCGTGAACGGGCCGCGTCGAGTCTGGCGTGGCAGGTGACCGCGGTGGCGCTGATGGCGCTGTTGCCATTCATGGTGACCTACTACTTCCTGCACTCGGCGATGAGCCTACGGATGATGGGGGCTATGGGTGATCCCCTGCTCGGTCTGCTCCTCCACCCAGAGGTGCTCGGACAGTTGTGGCTGACGCCATTGGCGGTTGCGGTGTGCAGCAACATCGCGCTCCGACGCGTCGCGTCACGAGCGGCCACATCGTGGAAGATGGCCGCGCTGTCGGCGCTGTTCTGTGCGGTGGTCAGTCATGGCGCGTTGCTGTCCAGCGCCTTCGCTGAGGGCCGTGCGGGGGATTTTCTACTGAATGCGGCATGGTGGCGGCAGGTGTACCCGCAGTTGATACTCCTTTACGCGGGTTTCGGCGCGGTCGGCTTCGTCGCCCACCGGTGCATCGTCGTGCTCCCTCGGTCCGCGCGCACGGTGGCCACTCGATGACCAAACCCACTGATGTGCTCGCCAGTCTGGGCCGACTCTCCGAGCCCGCGCTACTGATCTTGATCTCGCTGGCCGACGGACCGAAGCATGGCTATGCGATGACGATCGACATCGAGGCGATCTCGGGCCAGCGGCCCGGCCCGGGCACGTTGTACGGTGCCATCACACGCCTCGAGGAGCGCGGGTGGATCGAGCCGCTGCCGGCCGACGATCGGCGCCGGCCGTACAGACTGACGCGCGCGGGTCAGCTGGTGCTGCGTGCCCGTCTCGAGAGCCTCGCCGCGGTGACGCGCGTGGCGCGGTCGCGGCTCGCACGGGCGTAGATGGCCGGCGCCACGCAGGGCTGAAGCCCCTGCGCTCCGTATGCCTCCCCGCCGCGCCGCCCGCCGCCTTCCCGTCTTCCTGTCTCCCCGCCTTCCAGCCTGCCTCCCCGCCTGCAGCCTCCCAGCCTTCTCTGTATGATCGTCCTGCCATGAAGCCTTTCGCCGCTGTTGTGCTCGGCCTGACCGTTCTCGGTTCCGGCGCGTTCCTGGCTCAGTCGGCCGAACCGATAGACGAGGCGGCCATCACCCGCATCCGCGACGAGGGATTCAACCGGTCGCAGGTCATGGAGACGGCCTTCTGGCTGACCGATCGCTACGGCCCGCGCCTGAACGGCTCGCCCGAGCACGAGGAAGCGGGGGACTGGGCGATCGAACGACTGCGCTCGTGGGGGCTCGAGAACGTTCGCAAGGAACGCTTCCGTTCGGGCCGCGGCTGGTCGCTCGCCAATTTTCACGCGACGATGCTCACACCGCGCGTGATGCCGATCATCGGGATGCCGCGTGCGTGGACACCGGGCACGGGCGGTGCGGTGACGGCCGAGCTCGTGCGTCCCGTCATCACGAGCGAAGCCGACGCGGCAGCCTGGCGCGGCAAACTGCGCGGCCGCATCGTCCTCACCCAACCGGTGCGTCAGGTGCGCATGCTCGAGTACGGCGACGGCTTCGTCGCGCGCTACGACGATCAGGACGGGCGCTGGAGGCGCGAGGCCATGACGCCGTCCCCCCCACCGTCCCCTCCGCCGCCGGCGGCCGCTGCACCCGCAGGAGCGCCGCCGGCGCCGTTCGATGTCATGCGCTTCTACCGCGAGGAGGGCGTCGTGGCGCTCTTCGACTACGGGGCCGCGACCGACATGGGGCAGGGCGGCAGCAATCTGTCGTGGCGGCACCAGCGTCCCGATGGCGGCACGCTCTTCGTGCAGGCCGGCGCGTCGCCCTACGACGACCCGGCCAATGGCCTCCCGCGCGTCACGATCGCCGTCGAGCACTACAACCGCATGCTGCGGCTCGTCGAGCGTGGCATCCCCGTGCGCGTCGAGTTGAACGTCGACGTCCGCTTCCGCGAGGAGGCCGAGGACGCGCTGAACGGCTTCAATGTCATCGGCGAGATCCCGGGCACCGACAAGGCCGACGAGATCGTGCTGATCGGCGCGCACCTCGACTCGTGGCACGGCGCGACCGGCGCCACCGACAACGCCAGTGGCGTGTCGGCCATGATGGAAGTCGTCCGCATCATCAAGGCCACAGGGTTGCGGCCGCGCCGCACGATTCGCATCGCCCTCTGGGGCAACGAAGAAAACGGCCTGTTGGGCGCGCGCGCGTATGCGGCCGCGCATCTCGGCACGAGGGCTGAGCCGAAGCCGGCGCTCGGGGCGACAACGGCGTACTTCAATCTCGACAACGGCACCGGGCCGATCCGTGGCGTGTGGATGCAGGGCAACACGCGCGTCGCACCGGTCTTCGAGGCCTGGGCCAAGCCGCTCACCGATCTCGGTGTCGATCTGCTCAGTCCGCGAGGAGTGATGTCGACCGATCACGTGCCGTTCGACGAGCTCGGCGTGCCGGCGTTCCAGTTCGTGCAGGAACGCTACGAGTACACCTCGCGCACGCACCACTCGACGATGGACTTCTACGATCGGCTGCAGCCGGCAGACCTGACACGTACGGCCGTCGTGGCCACGGTGTTCGTCTGGCACGCGGCCGCGCGCGAGACGCCGTTGCCGCGACGGGAAGGCTCCCGACCGTGAGCGGCGCACCGGCGATGCCCGCCCGTCAGGTCTGGCTCTTTCAACTCGGATGCTGGGTGTCGTTCGCCGTGGCTGCGCTGCACGTCGTGATGCACGTTGCCGGCCGCGGCGATCTGTCGCCGCACGCGCAGGCCGGGCTGGCGATGTTGTCGCCCGGCTACGTGATTGCCGTGCCCGGTGGTCCCCAGCCGACGTTCGTCAGCGTGGTCAACGCGCTCAGCCTGACCTTTGCGTTGTCGTTCCTGACCATTGGCGCGGCGGGGCTGGCGGTCGTGCGGCAGTACGACTTCACGCCGCGCCTGCTGCGCGGCGTGGCCGGCGCGTTCGCGCTCGGCACCGGGCTGATGCTCGTCGTGTCGATTGCGCTCGCGTTCAGCCTGCAGACGTTCGTCCTCGCCCTGGTGCCGATCTGCTTTGGTCTGGCGTGTGTGCCGGAGGAATAGGTAGAGCAAGCCAGAAGTTGGAAGCCAGAAGCCAGAAGTGCGGGAAACGTTGAAGTTCGAAATTCGAAGTTCGAACGTACCCGAACCTCTGGCTTCTGGCTTCCAACTTCTGACTTGCTCTACCTCGGTCTCGCCGATGACACGCGGCCGCGCAGCGACAGGCTCCTGAGGTCCGGCGTGTTCTGCGCCACGGTCACGCACTGACCGCCAAACTGCGGCTGCGCGCACAGCTCCCATCGCCCGGCGAACACGCGCAGGCTGCCGTTCGTGTTGTTGCTCAGCCGGATCTGCGGTTCGTCGCCGGTCAGCAGGATCGAACGCCCGCGGTAGTTGGTCTGGTCGTAGAGCACGGCCTGCGGCCGCTGCCCGCCGCGTCCAATGCCGCCTCGTCCACCCCGGCCCCAGTCCGGCCGCGGCCGCACCGACGACACCAGCCGGTTGAGGCCGAGCGCATTGAGCGATACCAGGTCCTCGTCGATCAGCCGGCAGTCGTCGTAGTTGGCGTTGACGCACAGCTCCCACGCCTCGCCTGCCGCCACCCGGACGCTCGACGCGCGGTCGTTGAAGTTGACGCGCCGCAGGTTCGCCTCGGCCCGTTCGACGACGACGACCTGGCCCGTGTACTGGGTGCCGGCGTACAGCTCGATGGTGCCCGGCGCCGGCCGGCCCGCGCCGCCGCGGCCACCACCGCGTCCGATCCCACCACCACGGCCGACGCCACCGCCCTGCACGCGCCGTGCGGACTGGATCACGTCGTTCCAGCCGGTGGTCTGCAGGTTGGATTCCGACCCCGACACGACCTGGCAACGCCCCTGATAGTTCCGCTCCGTGCAGATCTGCCAGACCTCGCCTGGCGCAACGCGCAGGCTCGAGATGCGGCGGTCGAGCCTGGTGGACCGCAGGTCGGGCATGTCCTCGATGAACGTGGCGTTCGTGCCGCGGAAGTTGGCGTCCTGCCAGACGCTCAGGCCGATGCCGCCCATCTGACGTGGATCCTGCTCACGCGCCACCGGAGCGGTGGTCAGCGGAACGGCCACCATGGCGGCCGTGAGCAGCAGGGAAGAGATAACGCCGAGACGCATGAGGTCCTCCTGGGGAACGACGGCTGGCCGTTCCACTATCGACCTCGCGCGCCCAAAAAGCAACGGGCGCCATCACCGATGGCGCCCGTCTCGTAGCCTTGCAGCCTCGCGGCCTTGTCGTCTTCGATCAATGCCGCGTGTGCAGATCCGACTGGAGCTCCCCGTCGGCCGCTGGTGGCGGCGCCACGGGAAGGGGACCAGCCAGCGCGATCTTCAGCACTTCGTCCATCCCCTCCACGAGATTCACACTCATGGCGTCGAGCACGGTCTTCGGGATGTCGGCCAGATCCTTCTCGTTGTCCTTGGGCAGCAGGATGTTCATGACGCCGGCCCGATGCGCGGCGAGCAGCTTCTCCTTGACGCCGCCGATCGGCAGCACCTTGCCACGCAGCGTGATCTCGCCCGTCATCGCCACGTCGCGGCGCACCGGCACCTTCGCCAGGGCCGACACCATCGCGGTGGCCAGCGTGATGCCCGCCGACGGACCGTCCTTGGGAATGGCCCCCTCGGGAATGTGCACGTGCACGTCGGTGCGACGGTTGAAGTCGCTCGCGATGCCGAGGTCGTCGGTCTTCGACCGCACCCAGCTCATCGCCGCCTGTGCCGATTCCTGCATCACGTCGCCGAGCTTGCCGGTGAGCGTGAGCTTGCCGCGGCCAGGCATGAGCGTCGCCTCGGTGACGAGGATCTCGCCGCCCACTTCCGTCCACGCGAGACCGGTGGCGATGCCGATCTCGTTCTTCTCCTCGGCCATCGACGGCCGGAAGCGCGGGACGCCGAGGTACCCGGTCACCTTCGCGCTGTCGATGTCCTCGCTGAAGTCCTTGCCCTCGACCACGACCTTGCGCGCGACCTTGCGGCAGATCGACGAGATTTCGCGCTCGAGGCTGCGGACACCCGCTTCGCGCGTGTAGCGCTGGATGATCGTGCGGAAGGCGTCCTCGGTGAAGCGGATGTTCGCGTCCGTCAGGCCCGCGCCCTCGATCGCCTTCGGTGAGAGGAACCGGCGCGAGATCTCGATCTTCTCGATCTCGGTGTAGCCGGCCAGCTGCAGCACTTCCATGCGGTCGCGCAGCGCCTGCGGGATGGTGTGCAGGACGTTGGCCGTGCACACGAACATGACGTTCGACAGGTCGTACTCGACGTCGAGGTAGTGATCGAGGAACGTCGCGTTCTGTTCCGGATCGAGCACCTCGAGCAGCGCGGCCGACGGATCGCCGCGGAAGTCCATCGACATCTTGTCGACTTCGTCGAGCAGGAAGACCGGGT
>CAZVHY010000231.1:0-5340 GCA_964627115.1 uncultured Solibacteraceae bacterium
ACCGACAGCAGGAAGAACACGACGATCAGTCGCAGTCGCAGACTCATGGCAGACCTGCCTTAGGAGGTTGCTGACAAAGCCAGCAACCTCAAGTTCAAAGCCAAAAGCCTTCGAGCTTCTGGCTTGGGGGCCTGCGTTGTTCAGCAGGCCCCTAGCCGAACGTAACCACCACGGGCGCGTGGTCGCTCGTGCCGACTTCACGGCGCGACGAGGCGTGCGTGGCCGTCGCGGCGAGGTCGCGGCTGGCCAGCACGTAGTCGATGCGCCACCCGATGTTGCGTTGTCGCAGATTACGCCATGGCGCCCACCAGGTGAAGAGCTCGTTGTTGTCGGGGTCGAGCGCACGGCCGACATCCGTGAGGTTCTCGTCGAGCATCGACGCGAGCCACCGGCGCTCCTCGGGCCGCGTGCCAATCTGGTTGGGTTTGCGCTCCTTCGGGTGCACGTCCCGCTCCTCGCGCGCCACGTTGAGGTCGCCACAAATGAGTAGCGACTGGCCGAGCTCCTTTGTTTCCGCCACCCAGCCCACCAGCGCCTGGCAGAACCGGAGCTTCGCGTCGTAGTCCTTTCCGCCATTCGGCACGTAAACGGACGCGACTTTCAGCGGGCCGAGGTCGGCCACGACAATCCGGTTCTCCATGTCGAAAGACGGATGACTGAACACCGGACGTTCCGTGAAAAAACTGTGACGCACGAGCAGCGCGACGCCGGAATACCCGCCAGACCCGTGCCAGTAGCACCAGTAGCCGTCGGCCGCCACGAGCAGCTCCGGCACCTTGTCGATCGCGGCTTTCACTTCCTGCAGACACACGATGTCCGGCTGCTCGGCTTCGAGCAGCTCCGACAGCTGCGCCGCACGCGCGCGGATGCCGTTGACGTTCCAGGTGACGACCTTCACGCTCGAGCTCCGACGATGGCGTGCAGGCCGGAGACGAGGCGTCCGAGGCCCTCGGCCACCGTGTCGGCGTCGAGCGCGCCGTAGGACACGCGGATGGCGCAGCCCGCGGCGCCGAACGCCGTTCCCGGCATCACCGCCACCTGGTGTTCACGGATCAGCCGCTCGGTCAGCGTCATCGGATCCATCGTCGAATGCACGCGCAGGAAGAAGTAGAACGCACCGTTCGGCACCGTCACGTCGACCGGCATGCCCTCGGCCGACAGCGCCTCGAGCATGCGGCGACGCGTGGCGTCGAGCCCCGCGAGACGATCGGTGGCCCACGACGCCCCCACGTCCAACGCGGCCGCGGCCGCGCGCTGCGACACGGCCGGCGGGCAGATGAGCAGCGTGTCCTGAATCTTGTTGACCGCGCTCCAGAGCGCGTCCGGGATCACCATGTATCCGATGCGCCAGCTCGCCATGCCGTACGCCTTCGACAGCGAGAAGAGCGAAATCGTGTGTGCCGCGGCGCCCGGAATCGATCCGGGCGAGAAGTGCCGCGTGCCGTACGTGAAGTACTCGTACGCCTCGTCGTGAATGTGGAACAGGCCGCGATCGCGGCAGAGCGCGTTCACCGCGCGCAGTGACGCCTCGTCGTACACCGCGCCCGTCGGGTTGTTCGGCGAGACGGTGACGACCGCACGCGTACGCGGCGTGATCGCGCGCGCGATGGCGTCGACATCGAGCTGCAGGTCCGGCTGTGTCTGCACGAGCACGGGGCGGGCGCCGGCCATGACAATGGCCATCTCGTGGTTGAAGTAGAACGGGACGGACAGGATGATTTCGTCACCGGGATCGGCAACGGCGAGCACCGCGTTCATGAACGCGAGATTGCCGCCGGCCGTGACGACGACGCGGCTGTCGGGCCGTACGGCCATGCCGTTCTCGCGGGCGAGTTTGGCCTCGATGATCTCGACGAGCGAGCCGAGTCCCTCGACCGGGCCGTAGCGATGATCCTCGATCGGTCCGCCGAACTGACGAATCGCCTCGACCACCTCCGGCGGCGGCCCGTACGACACGATGCCCTGGCCGAGCGAGATCGTGCCCGGCGTGGCGGCAATCCATCGCCCCACGACGGGAATGACCGGCGTCTGCACCGACGCGAGCCGGCGCGATTGTGAATGTGCGCTGAGTGTCGACACGGACGCTCGCTTCGAATGTCAGCCGCGCACGACCTGCCGCTGGCTGCGGTGTGCATCGAGCACGAACGGTCCCAGCCGCTTCGCGAGGTACACCTTCGAGTCGAGCGGATCGGGCGAGGGCTCGAGCTTGATCACGTTGAACTGCAGGCTGTCGAGCGTGCCGCGCATGTCGTAGTAGCGGTTCTTCGTCTTGACCACGATCGCGTCGTACCCCTGCGTCACGGCCCAGAGCTCCTGCTCCTCGGTGAGCGCGCGGAAGTGGCCCTGGCCGCGCCAGTCGAGCCGCGTGGCACCGAGCCAGTTGTAGAGCACGCGCTGGTTCTCGAAGTCGATGGTGT
This sequence comes from uncultured Solibacteraceae bacterium, assembly GCA_964627115.1. Classification (GTDB taxonomy): domain Bacteria; phylum Acidobacteriota; class Vicinamibacteria; order Vicinamibacterales; family SCN-69-37; genus SCN-69-37. Next base: position 2,418 of record CAZVHY010000231.1, read on the forward strand.
CGCTGAGGCGCGCGACCAGATCGGCGAGCTTCGGATCGTTTTCCTCGGCGCGCAGCTCGTGCGACACCTTGTACGACACGGGCACGACCGCCGCGCTCTCGTCGGGCACGGGGGACTCGGCCATCAGGATCTGGTACTCGCGCCCCTCGAGCCGTCCCATGATCTCCGCCGCGCTCTTGCGCGTCTGGAACTCGTTGAAGAACTCCTCGATGTAGGCAATCTCGAGGGCGCCCTGCTGCAGGGGATACTCGCGGATCAGGTAATTCGGGCTGCTCATGCTGGGCGTGACCTTCTGGCGTCGCGGCTGCGTTGCTGGCGGTCGTAGCCGGCGGGCTTCACGCCCGCCGGGACCCGCAGGGCGTAAAGCCCTGCGGCTACGTACGCCGATACACGTGCCTGCGGCGTTAAGTCTACGTCAGCCAGCCCCCCGCCCGGTGTCCTGCGCCAGGCGCCGGAGGAACGCCGCGCGCTCGACCGATTCCGGCAGGTCTGCCAGCCGCTCGACCGGCCACGGCAGGCACCAGGTCCAGTTGTGTGGGCCGACGGTGCCCGGCACGTTGACACGATCGGGCCACCCGAACACGTCCTGGATGGGCATGAACAGATCGCACGACCCCGCGCGATACGCGGCGCGCAGGAGCGCGTCGCGAAGTGCGTCGGACCAGGGCGGCACGGTCCCATCCCCACCTGCCGGCGCATCGGTCAGGATGCGCAAACACGCCCCTCGCTCGTCGTCGCTCGTCGTCTCCCACCACGTGCGGAGCGGTTCGGTGTCGTGCGTGCCGGTCATCGTGGCGGAGCGCTCCGCGTAGGATTCGGGCGGAAAGAACGGCGCGCCCGGCGCGTGCCAGTCGCGCTCCCAGCGCATCACCTTGCAGCCAGGGATGCCGAGCGCGGCAAGCGACTCGCGGACGAAGTCCGGGGTGACACCGAGGTCTTCGGCAATGAGTGTGAGTCCCGACTCGGCGAGCATCTGCATGAGCGCGCGCCCCTGCGCGATCTGTGCGGGTTCGTCGGCTGGCGTGAAGAACGGATCGCCGACCAGCGGCCGCCCGTACGTGCGGAACAGGCCGATGACGTGATCGACGCGCAGGCCGTCGAACAGCGCGGCCATCCGTCGCGCGCGCTGCCGGTGCCACGCGTATCCGCCGGCCGCGATGACGTCCCAGCGATACGTCGGCAGTCCCCAGTCCTGTCCGGTCGCGCTGAACGCGTCGGGCGGCACGCCAGTCGACACGTCGAGCCGGAACTCGCCGGCGTTGGCCCAGATCTCCGGACTGTCGGTGCCGGCCACGAACGGCAGATCGCCAAACAGCCCGATGCCGCGCGCATGGACCTCGGCCCGCGCGCGCTGCCACTGCGCCTCGGCAATCCACTGCGCGTACTGGTGGAACACCACATCGCGCCACAGCCGCGCGCGCGCCTCGTGCAACGCCTCGTCGTGACGCTCGGCCATGGGCGCCGGCCAGTCGCGCCAGCTCACGCGGCCGTGCGCGTCGCGCAGCGCGAGGAACAGCGCGTAGTCGTCGATCCACCAGCGTTCATGTTCGATGTACGCCGCCAGCCCCTCGGCGCGCGCCGTGCGCGGTTCCCACTCGCTGGCCACGAACGCGTCGAACGCCAGCCGCAGCGCCTCGTCCTTGGCCACGCGGACCTTGTCGTACCAGACGAGCGTCGACGCGCGCGCGGCGTCGAGGGCCTCGCGCGCATCGGACGACAGCGCATCGACGCCGCCGGCGCGCTCGAAGTCCGACAGATCGCGCAGGCCGATGTAGATCGGATCGATCGCGAGCGTCGACACGGCCGAGTACGGCGACGTCTGGCCGTGCGGCATGGTACCGAGTGGCAGCAGCATCAGCCGATCGAGACGCGCCTCGGCCATCCACGTGCCAACCGTGGCGAGATCGGGCAGTTCGCCGATGCCCCAGCCGTGCGCGGATCGCAGCGAAAAGAGCGGGACGTTGATGCCCGCGTGACGCGTCACGACGTCAGGCTCCGCGCAACGTCGGCCACGGCCGCCATGCCGGCATCGAGCGTGTCTGGCTGGGGAAGCAGGCTCACCACGAGGTGCACTCCGGTATCGAGGTCGAAGAAGTAGCCCGGGTGCACGAGCACGCCGCGCGTCTGGAGCAGGCGCCGCACCCACTCGTCCTCAGACAGGATAGCCGGGACGCGAACCACCGCAGACCAGCCGCCGTCGGGGACGTGCAGGGTGAGCGACGCGGTCGCGTCCACGACGCGGCGCATCGCCGCCAGGTTGCGCCGCACGCGGTCGTGAATGGCGCGCTGCACGGCGCGTCCTGCCTCGATCAGCCGCGGCGCGGCCACCTGTACGGGTGTCGACACCGACAGGTAGCTGTCCGCGATGATCTCGAGCCGCTCCAGGGCCGCGGCCACACGTTCGCCCGGGCCGCTCACGATCGTCCACGCGAGTTTCATCTGCGGCAGTCCTGCCGACTTCGACAGTCCGCCCAGCGTGAACGTCAGCACCCGCGCCTCCCCCACCATCGTCGTCACGTCGTCACGCGACGACAGCGGGTAGTCCGCGAACACCTCATCGGAAATCAGCGCGAGGTCGTGCGCGGCGGCAAACGCGACGAGCCACTCGCGATCGTCGCGCCGAATTCTGGAACCGGTGGGATTGTTGGGGCTGACGATCAGCACCGCGCGGGTCGACGAGGAGACGCCCTGCGTGAGGGTGTCGCGGTCGAGGCACCATCCGCCGGCGGCGTCGAGCCGATACGGCACCGGGCGCACGCCATCGATCGTCGTCAAGAGATCGAACAGCGGATAACTCGGCTGCGGGACGAGCACCTCGTCGCCGGGATCGCAGAGCAGCTTGAAGAGAAAGGAGTAGGCCTCGCTCGTGCTGGCCGTCAGCACCACGCGCGCCGGATCGACAACGACATTTGTGTAGCTGTCA
>CAZVHY010000232.1:0-5339 GCA_964627115.1 uncultured Solibacteraceae bacterium
CGCCGCATCGAGCAAGTCTCGGCCGGCACACTCAGCCTGAACCAGGGCACCATCTATCCGGCGCTGCTTCGTCTCGAACAGAAGGGCTGGATCGCGGGTGACTGGGGTGTGAGCGAGCGCAATCGTCGCGCGCGCTTCTACACGATTACCCCTGCCGGCCGACACCAACTCGCCGCCGCCACCGAGAACTGGACGCGCACGGTCGACGTACTCGCGCGTCTCCTGGAGCAGCAGCCATGACGCCGCTCCGCGTCTGGCTCTCGCGCGTCGCCGGGCTCTTCGGTCGCTCGTCGCGCGATCGCGCGCTCGACGACGAGATCCGCGCGCACATCGACGACCTCGCCGACGATCTCGTCGAGCGTGGGATGTCACGCGCCGACGCCGCTGCCGAGGCACGACGGCAGTTCGGCGGTGTGGACCAGGTCAAGGCGTCGTACCGCGACCAGCGAGGCTGGCCGTTCATCGACTCGGTCGGGCACGACGCCATGCTCGCGTTCCGGCAACTCCGCACGCAACGGGCCTCGGCGCTGCTCGTCGTGCTGTGCCTCGGTCTCGGCATGGGCGTCAGCATGGCGTTCTTCACGATCGTGAACGCGCACTGCCTGCGAGGCCTGCCCATCCCGCGGGCCGATCGCGTCCTCTTTCTCTCCACACGCGATCGCAGCGATGCCGAGGCGGGACTCTCGTTCGCCGACGTCGATGCGCTTCAGCACGAGACGACAACCTTCAGCGGCGTTGCGGCCTACACGTCGACCGCGTTCAGCGTCGCCGACGATCTGACGGCGCCCGAGCGCATTGCCGGCAGCTACATCTCGGCCGGCGGCTTCAGCGTCCTCGGCGGGCGGCCGCTCATTGGCCGCGAGTTCAACGCCGACGACACCTCGCCTGCGGCAGCAGCCGTTGTCGTGATCGGTCACGACGTGTGGACGTCGCGCTACGGTAGCGACCCGTCAATCATCGGCCGACGTGTACGCATCGACGGCCGGCCGTCGACCGTCGTCGGCGTCATGCCGTCCGGTTTCCGCTTTCCCGGTCACGCCAATGCCTGGTTGCCGCTGCGGTCCGCGCCAGGGTCCGCGTCGGACGCCTCCACCAGGAATCTCTCGGGCTTCGGCAGGCTGATCGACGGTGTCACGTCAGCAGATGCGGACGCGGTACTGGCGCGTGTGACGCAGCAGCTCACCGAGAAAAGCGAACCAGCACGTGGCGACGTGCGCATCGCGGCCGTGCCGATCAACGAGCGGTTCACGGGCCGCATCACCGAGCCGACGTGGCTGGCATTTCTGACCTCGGGCCTGCTCGTCCTGCTCGTGGCGTGCGCGAACGTGGCGAACCTGCTGATCGCACGAGTCGCCGTGCGTACGCGCGAAGTCGCGCTGCGTCTCGCCATGGGTGCGACACGCGCGCGGATCGTCAGACAACTGCTCGTCGAAAGCCTCGTGCTGGCGTTCGTGAGCGGTGCCGCCGGTCTCGGACTCGCCTTCACCGCCGTGCGCCTGCTCGCCTGGAGCGTGCCGACGTCCGCGCCACTCCCCTACTGGATCACCTATGCGGTCGACAGCCGCGTGTTGCTCGCGCTTCTGGTCACGTGCGTGGCGAGCGTCGTGATCTTCGGCATGGTGCCGGCGCTGCACGGCACGAAGGTCGATACGAACAGCCTGTTGAAGGACGGCGGCCGTCACGGCACGGCCACGCGACGGGCGCGACGCCTGAGCGGCGCGTTCATGGTCGCGCAGCTCGCGCTGGCTCTCGTTCTGCTCGTCGCCATGTCGATAGATGTGCGGAGCACGTTCGGGCCGGCAGGGCCCGGGCTCGAGGTCGATCCCGCTCCGCTGCTGACGGCGCAGATCGCCTTGCCACCGACGCGATACGGTTCGCCCGAAGACCGACGCCGGTTCTTCGACGAGCTCGACGAACGTGTGCGCCGCGCCAGTGGCGTGACCTCGACGACGCTCGTCGCGCAGCTTCCACCGGCCGGTGGAATGCCCATGCTCCTGCGGTTGCCGGCGCAGGCTCCCGGCGCTGGTGAGGAAGGCGAGCGCGTGTTCGCCGCAACCATCGGTTCCGGCTATTTCGACACGCTCGACGTGCCGCTGGTCGCCGGGCGCGATCTGGCAATATCGGACAGCCTCGCGGGCAGTGAAGGCGCTGTCGTCAGTCAGCACTTCGCGAGTCGGACATTTCCCGATCGTCCTGCCGTGGGCGAGCGCATCGGCCTCGTCGACGCGCGCGGCGCGAACAGCGAGCCGATCTGGCGCACGATCGTGGGCATTGCGCCCGATCTCCAGCACGGCCCGTCACCACGGGCACTCGTGTACGTTCCGTACGACGCCCCACCTTCGTCCGTCGTGCTCGTCGTCCGCGCGTCCGGCAGTCTGGAGCTCGCCGGCATGCGGATCCGCGAGGCCGCGGCGGCGATCGACCGTGACCTGCCCGTCCACCGCGTCGTGCCGCTGATCACGGCGCGTCACGAATCGAACTGGGCCGGGCGGGTGTCGTCCGTGATGCTTCGCTCGATTTCGAGCGTGGCGCTGCTGCTGACCGTCATCGGACTGTACTCCGTGACCGCGTACGGCATCGCGCAACGAACGCAGGAGATTGGCGTGCGCGTCGCACTCGGCGCCACGGCCCGGCAGGTGGCGCTGCTCGTCCTGCGCCGCGCGCTCGCCTACGTCGCGCTCGGCCTGGCCGTCGGACTCCCCCTCACGTACGTGTATGGCCGTACCTTCGGCGACACGGCCTCGGGCGCATCCCTGACCAGTCCACTGAACCTGCTGCCGGTGATCGTGCTCATCGTCGTCGCGGTCGTGGCGTGCGCGTGGCCGGCCGTGCGTGCGTCCCGTATGCCGCCGGCCACGACGTTGCGATCCGACTGACAGGACAGCCGATCGGGAACTTGCGTCGCACATCCGGTGTCGAACACATCCACAGCCATGACATCGCCGGCCGCCCGGTCCGCGTCGCAGATCGTCGTGCTGACGCGCGCGTTTCTCGCACGCTTCTTCGAGAACGAGTCGACGGCCGGACGAACGGATCTGCGCGAGTCGTTCTTCTGGCTGGTGGGCGGCCTGGCCGCACCGGGCATGTTCTTCGCCGTCTACGAGCAGTTTTTCTGGCAGTTCGCGGCCCGCGGCCCCAATGCCGTCGTGCGCCTTCAGGCGCAGTTGCTTCACGACAAAACCGTGTACCTGGCGCTGACGATGGTGGTCATGAGTGTCGTCACGATCGCCACACGCAACGCGCTCATCGTCGATCGCCGCGATGCGCTCGTGCTCGGCGTCCTTCCCGCGCGCCCGCTCGCGATCGTGACCGCCAAGTTCCTCGCGCTCGCCATCTACGTTGGCGTGCTGAGCCTCGGCATGCACGCGGGCGCGGCGGTACTCTTCGGCGCATTCATCGGAGACGTGCAGAGCGGCGTCTCAGCCATTCGGGGTGCTATCGCACACCTCACAACGGCAACGACTGCAGGCGCGTTCGTGTTCCTGTCGATCGTCGCACTCGAGTGCATCTGCGTGGCGCTGGCTGGACCGCGACGATTCGCCAGAGTCGCGACACTCGTCCAGATGCTGCTGGTCGTCGCCGTTGCGGCAACGCTCTTTGTGACACCCGCGCTCGCGCACGCCGCCGGAGAGACGGCTCGAGGCGTCACGATGCCCGCGTGGATCGCGTCGTTGCCACCGGTCTGGTTTCTCGGTCTCTATGAACGTCTGTCGGGATCGACACACCAGATGCCGGCTCTCGCCGCAACGGCCATGCAAGCCATCGCGTCCACGCTCTTCCTCGTCGGCCTCTTCTATCCACTGGCCAGTCGTCGCATCCTCGCGAATGCCGTCACGAGCAGCGCCGCGAGCACTCGTCGCTGGCGTCGCCAGGTGGACTCGTGGCTCGTCACGCGCCTGACCACCAGGCTCGACGTCCAGGCGGCACTGCAGTTCCTGATCGCAACGGCCGGTCGTGTCGGACGGTTCCGGCTGACGATGGCAGGCGCGATTGGCGTGGGCATGACGCTGACGGCGCCGCTGGTGCTGTTCGTCATGACGTGGGGGCTGCCCGCTCGCCCCGCTGTCGTGCTCCTCATCGCACCATTGCTGCTCTCGGCCGCTGTCGTGGCCGGCTGGCGCACCGCAGCGTCGATGCCGTCGGAACTCGGCGCGCGCTGGATGTTCCTCGCCGCGCCGCTGCACGGTCTCGCCGGCCGGACGGCCATCGAGCGCATCGCCATCGCCACGGGCGTCCTCATCCCGATCGCCATCACGACGCCGATCTGGATTGGCGCCTGGGGCATCTCCGCCAGCGCACCGTTCATCGCGAACGCGTTGATCGCCGGAGTCATCCTCGTCGACGCGCACACGTGGGGATATTCCGGCGTGCCCTGCACACGACCACTTGCCGTCTCCGAATCGAACATTCAAGGGCGATGGCCGTTCTACCTCGGTGGCCTGCTGGCCTATGCCGCGGGCGTGCCGGCCATGGGCGTGTGGCTGGCAGATCGCACGTCCGCGTGGGTGTTGACCGCGGTACTTCTCGTCGTCTGCCTCGTCGTACGACGTCTGTCGGGCGACGCGGCGGTCGTGAACGCGCTGACCAACGACCAGCGCGGCCTGATTCTCCTCGACCTGGCGCTCGTCGCCCATCGTCGCGGCGACACGCACCTCGCGCCGCCGACCACAGTCCCCGCGAAGGCGACGGAGGTGCCACGTGCTTGAAGTCCGGGACGTCACCATGCGCTACGGCGCGTTCGCGGCCGTCAATCATGTCGGCTTCTCCGTCTCGCCCGGCGAAGTGCTCGGATATCTGGGGCCCAACGGTTCGGGGAAGTCGACGACGGTGAAGATGGTGGTCGGCCTGTTGCAGCCCACCGAAGGCGCGATTCTGCTCGATGGCGTCGACATCCAGGAAGGGCTCGTCGACTACAAAGCGCAGGTTGGATATGTGCCGGAAGAAGCCCATATCTATACCTACCTGACCGGTCCCGAGTACCTGCGTCTGGTGGGTCGATTGCGCGGCATCCCGTGGTCGGAGCTCGAAACGAAGATCGATCGCTTCCTTCGGCTGTTCGGTCTCGACCGCGACTATCACGCGTCACTGACCGAGTACTCGAAGGGCATGCGGCAGAAGATCCTGCTGTCGGCCGCGCTGCTGCACAATCCACGCGTCGTGGTGCTCGACGAACCGGAGTCCGGTCTCGACGTGGCCACGGCGCTCGTGTTGCGCGTGGCCGTTCGGGCGCTGGCCGCCGACGGGCGCATCGTCTTCTACAGCTCGCACCAGCTCGAGACCATCGAGAAGATCAGCACGCGCGTCATCATCCTGCGATCCGGCCGCATCGTCGCCGACGA
>CAZVHY010000233.1:0-5329 GCA_964627115.1 uncultured Solibacteraceae bacterium
GGTGGATTCGAAGAAAGGCAAGTGGGGCAGAGGGACGTGGGGTCCCCGCCCGTCGATGGCGGGGGACGCCATTCAAGTGAGGACGGAGAGCAATGGCGAAAGAGAAGTTTGATCGTTCGAAGCCGCACGTGAACGTTGGCACAATCGGCCACATCGACCACGGCAAGACCACACTGACCGCGGCGCTGACAAAGGTGGCGGCCGACAAGGGCTGGGCCAAGTTCGTCCCGTACGATGAGGTGGCCAAGGCCTCCGAATCGCAGGGACGCCGTGACGACACGAAGATCCTCACGATCGCCACGAGCCACGTCGAGTACGCGACGCCGAACCGGCACTACGCGCACGTCGACTGCCCGGGCCACGCCGACTACATCAAGAACATGATCACGGGCGCCGCGCAGATGGACGGCGGCATTCTCGTGGTCAGCGCGGTCGACGGCCCCATGCCGCAGACGCGCGAGCACGTGCTGCTCGCCCGTCAGGTGAACGTGCCGTATCTCGTGGTCGCCCTGAACAAGGTCGACGCGGTCGACGACCCGGAACTGCTCGACCTGGTCGAGCTCGAGGTGCGCGACCTGCTGAAGAGCTACAACTTCCCGGGTGACGACCTGCCGGTCGTGCGCGTCTCGGCGCTCAAGGCGCTGCAGGGCGATCCCGAGGGCGTCGACACGATCCTGAAGCTGATGGACGCGCTCGACACGTACATTCCGCTGCCGGAGCGCGACGTCGACAAGCCGTTCATGATGCCGATCGAGGACGTGTTCTCGATCTCGGGTCGCGGCACGGTCGTGACGGGACGTATCGAGCGCGGCAAGGTCAAGGTCAGCGAGGAAATCGAGATCGTCGGCTACCGCGAGACGCAGAAGAAGGTCGTCACGGGCGTCGAGATGTTCCGCAAGCTGCTCGACGAGGGCGTGGCGGGCGACAACGTCGGCATCCTCCTGCGCGGCGTGGAAAAGGACGACGTCGAGCGCGGTCAGGTGCTGGCCAAGCCGGGCACCATCAAGCCGCACACGAAGTTCAAGGCCGAGGTGTACATCCTGTCGAAGGACGAGGGTGGCCGCCACACGCCGTTCTTCAACGGCTATCGTCCGCAGTTCTACATCCGCACCACCGACGTGACCGGCACGCTCAACCTGCCGGAAGGTGTCGAGATGGTGATGCCGGGCGACAACACGACGATCACCGGCGAACTGATGACGCCCGTGGCGCTGGAGAAGGGCGCGCGGTTTGCCATCCGTGAGGGTGGCCGGACGGTCGGCGCCGGCACCATCTCGGAAATCATCGAGTAGAGCTCGTTCTCGCCAGAGCGTCCGCCGTCGTCCCTCGGGCGGCGGCGCGACGCGACGGCGGAAGGATAGGTCATGCGCGAAATCGTCACGCTGGCGTGCACCGACTGCAAACGCCGCAACTACAGCACCACGAAGAACCGCCGGAAGACGTCCGAGCGGCTCGAGTTCAGCAAGTACTGCCGGTTCTGCCGCAAGCACACGGCACATCGGGAGAGCAAGTAAGAAGGTAGAAGACAGAAGACAGAAGGAACGACAAAGTCAGAAGTTCGAACTTCGAACGTCAAGGTTCGGAGTTCTCGAAACTTCTGGCGTCTGTCTTCGAACTTCTGGCTTCCGTAAGGTCTAGGCCAGTAGTTCAATTGGTAGAGCACCGGTCTCCAAAACCGGGAGTTGGGGGTTCGAGTCCCTCCTGGCCTGCCAAGATTTTCAGAGGAAGCGCCGAGCGATGTTGGACACCCTGAAGGAATCGCCCGAGCACGTCAGCGGCTGGTTCGGCCGCGCGCGCCGGTTTCTGACCGAGGTGCGGGCCGAGTTGAGCCGGGTGACCTGGCCGACGCGGCGCGAGGTCTGGGCGACCACGATCGTGGTCATCGTGATCTCGGTCATCATCGGGGTGTACCTCTATCTGGTGGATCTGAGCTTGTCGGCACTGGTCGCGTGGGTGTTCGACCGGGTCGGGGCGTAAGTGTCGAGCGGATGTCGGGCCAGAGCTCGGGAGCGGGGCCCGTCGTGCACACCATGACAGACGACAAGACCAAGCACTGGTACATCATCCACACCTACTCGGGCTTCGAGAACAAGGTGCGCGAGTCGCTGCAGCAGCGCGTGCAGGCCTACGGTCTGCAGGACGAAATCGGCGAGGTGCTCATCCCCACCGAAGACGTGGTCGAGAAGCGCGGCGGCCGTGAAGTGAAGAGCTCGCGGCGGTTCTTCCCCGGGTACATCCTGGTGGAAATGCACATGTCCGACAACGCGTGGCATGTGGTGAAGAACACGCCGAAGGTCACCGGCTTCGTCGGCGCTGGCGCCAAGCCGTCGCCGCTGTCGCGCGAGGAGGTCGACCAGATCCTCCATCAGGTGACCGTGGCCGCCGAGAAGCCGAAGCCGAAGTACTCGTTCGAGCGCGGCGACCAGGTCCGGATCAACGAAGGCCCGTTTGCCAGCTTCAACGGCACGGTCGACGACGTGAACACGGACAAGAACACGTTGAAGGTGATGGTGACGATCTTCGGACGGGCCACGCCGGTGGAGCTCGATTTCCTGCAGGTGGAGAAGCTTTAAGTCATGGCAAAGAAAGTTCAGGCGCAAGTCAAGCTCCAGATCGCGGCGGGCAAGGCCACGCCCGCGCCGCCGGTCGGCACCGCTCTCGGTCCGCACGGCGTCAACATCATGGACTTCTGCAAGAACTTCAACGCGAAGACCGCCAAGGACGAGGGGCTGATCATCCCGGCCGTCGTCACGATCTACACGGACCGGTCCTACTCGTTCATCACCAAGACGCCGCCGGCGCCGGTGCTGCTCAAGCGGGCGGCCAACATCGCCAAGGGATCGGGCGTGCCGAACAAGACGAAGGTCGGCACGGTCACCGGCAAGCAGGTCGAGGAGATCGCGCGGCTGAAGCTGCCGGACCTCAACACCGAGTCGGTCGAGTCGGCCGTGGCGTCGATTCGCGGCACGGCCCGGTCGATGGGGCTGGACGTCATCGACTAGAGAGAATGCAGGGGCCGGCCTCGTGCCGGCCCGGTGGGCGGACACAAGGTCCGCGGGCGGACACAAGGTCCGCCCCTACATGGCACCAATGTGGGAGGACGCGCCGAGCGTCCGTCAGCACCACGGAGAACCGTAATGCGCACGCGAGGCAGGAAGTACCAGGCGGCGCGGGACCAGGTCCCGACCCGGCTTCACTCGATCGAGGAAGCCGTGCCGCTCCTTCAGAAGGTCAAGTATTCGAAGTTCGACGAGACGGTCGAGATTGCCGTCCGTCTCGGTGTCGATCCCAAGCACTCGGACCAGATGGTGCGCGGCACGGTCGTGCTGCCGCACGGGCTGGGCAAGTCCAAGAAGGTGCTCGTGATTGCCGGCGCCGAGAAGCAGCGCGAGGCCTCCGAAGCCGGCGCCGATGAGGTGGGCGGCGAGGATGTCGTCGAGCGCATCATGGGCGGCTGGCAGGACTTCGACGCCGTCGTGGCCACGCCCGACATGATGCGTGCGGTCGGCCGGCTCGGCAAGGTCCTCGGACCACGCGGGCTCATGCCGAACCCGAAGACCGGCACGGTCACGCTCGACGTGGTCAAGGCCGTGCAGGAAATCAAGGCGGGTAAGGTCGAGTTCCGTGTCGACAAGGCGGGCGTCGTCCACGCGCCGATCGGCAAGATCTCGTTCGAGGCCGACCGGCTGGTGGCCAATGCGCGCGCGCTGATGGAAACCATCATCAAGGCCAAGCCGTCGGCGGCCAAGGGACGCTACGTCAAGAGCGTCACCATGTCGTCGACGATGGGGCCTGGTGTGCCCATCGACACGGCCAACGTCGACGCGCTGGTCAAGCACTAGGGACAACGTCTGAAGGACGGGCTTCCCGAGTGTGAAGTCCGGTGGAGAAGACCATGGCAGTCAGTAGAGCCGACAAGGCAACCGAGCTGGGAGAGCTCGAGACGGCGTTCCGCGCGGTCGATACCGCGGTACTCGTCGATTTCCGCGGCATTACCGTGCCGCAGGTCACCGAACTGCGTCGTCAGATTCGGGCGGCCGGCGGGACGTACCGCGTCGTGAAGAACACGCTGGCCAGGCGCGCGATTGCCGGAACGCCGTTCGAGGCGTTCACCGCGCAGTTCGTGGGCACGACGGCCGTCGTCACGACGGCGACCGATCCGGTCGCGGTGGCGAAGGCCCTGACGACGTTCGCGAAGGCGACGCCGTCGGTGGTCATCAAGGGCGCGGTGGTGCAGGGCAAGGCGGCCACGGCCGCCGAGGTCACCGACCTGGCGAACCTGCCGGGCAAGGCGGAACTGTACGGCAGGCTGCTCTACGTGCTCCAGGCACCGATGCAGGGCCTGGTCACGGTGCTGTCCGGCGTGCAGCGCGACCTCGTGACGGTGCTCTCGGAATACGAGAAGAAGCAGACCCAGGGATAGATGGCGGAGTGACGGGTCCGGGGACCGACCGTCCTCCGGAGAGACAAAAGCAGGCGGGCGCGCCAGCGGGTGTGCCCCAAGGGAGAAAAAGCAATGGCCGAAGTGACGCAGCAGCAGGTGGTGGACTACATCAAGGGAATCTCGGTGCTCGAGCTGTCGCAGCTCGTCAAGACGCTCGAGGGCGAGCTCGGCGTGAGCGCGGCCGCGGCGGTCGCGGTGGCGGCCCCGGCGGCGGGCGGCGGCGCGGCGGCGGCCCCGGCCGAGGAGAAGACCGAGTTCGACGTCATCCTGACGGATGCGGGCGGCAACAAGATCAACACCATCAAGGTGGTGCGTGAAGTGACGAGCCTGGGTCTGAAGGAAGCGAAGGACCTGGTCGAGTCGGCGCCGAAGCCGGTCAAGGAAGGCGTCACGAAGGACGAGGCGGCCGCGATCAAGAAGAAGTTCGAGGACGCCGGCGCCAAGGTCGAGGTCAAGTAACCCCCGCGCCGTCAACGGCGCGTGTTCCTGTTTCGAGACCGCCGGCCTGCGTGCCGGCGGTCTGCAGTCCATGGCGCGGCGATCGCGGCCTCCTGCCGGGGCCGCGACGGCCGTCTGCCTGACGGGGGGGCGGGTCCCCTGTCACCGCAGGAAGTCCCGAGGGTCACTGAATGTACAGCCTGCCCAAGAACGTCTACCGCGAGCGCATCGACTTTTCGAAGATCAAGACCCCGATCCCGATCCCGAACCTGATCGAGATCCAGAAGAAATCGTACGAGCGGTTTCTTCAGATGAACCGGCTGCCGGCCGAGCGCGAAGACGTGGGCCTGCAATCGGTGTTCAAGTCGGTCTTCCCGATCAGCGACTTCCGCGAGAACTCGTCGCTCGAGTTCATCGAGTACTCGATCGGCAACTGGGAGTGCAAGT
>CAZVHY010000234.1:0-1225 GCA_964627115.1 uncultured Solibacteraceae bacterium
TCGGACGCGATCGCCCCTTCCTGCTCGAGTTTCAGCAGGACGGGATAGAGCGTTCCCTGGTTGACGGCGAGCAGATCGCCGCTGATCTGTTCGATGCGGCGCGCGATGCCGTACCCGTGAAGCGTCCCCAGGACCTCGAGCGTCTTGAGCACCATCAGCGCCAGCGTGCCTTGTTGAACGTCGCGTTTCGCCATCCCAGCTCACTCCTGTTGTGTTCCAAAATGAATGTGGCACATCTCATTTTGGAAAGCAACAGGTCGTCCAGCGGGGGCCGCCGCCCCGTGCCGGCAGAGAGCCGGCTGGGATTAAGATGTCGCCACACCTTTCAAGGAGTTGCGGCGATGGAGCATCAGAAGATCGACCGGCGATCGTTTCTCGGTGGCGCGGGCAGGTTTGCGCTGGGGGGCATGGCGACGAGCGCGGTTTTCGGCATCGCGCGGCCCGACGCACTCCGGGCTCAACAGGCGGCGAATGCGGCACATCCAGCGTCCGCCCAGCTCGTCGATCGGCTCAAAACCGGTTTCTCATTCCAGATTTCCGTGGACGTCGGCACCATCGATCAAGGTCTCCGCGTTGCCGCTGCGGCACTCGCGGGCGGCATCACCATCGTCGAGATGGGCACGCCGCTGCTCAAGAACGAGGGCGTGGCGAACGTCGTGCCGGCATTCCGCAAGCGATTCCCCGAGGCGCTCCTCCTGGCCGACATGAAGACCATGGACGGTGGCGGCGGCGAAGCCCGCGGCGTGTACGCAGGCGGCGGCAACATCATCGACTTCCTCGCGCTCTCCGGCGTGGACACGGCGAAATCCGTGTGCGCCGTGCGCGACGAATTCAGACGCACGGATCCCGCAATGCCGCGGCTGGCCTTTGCCGACATTCTTCTGCCGCATCAGGGACCGGCGGCGGAGGCGGCAGACGTGGCGCTTCGCATGCTCGAAGCCGGCGTGGACGCGGTAGGGGTTCACCTGCAGTCCGACGCGCGGCGCGAAAATCCAACGCTCATCGAAAAGGACTATCTCGGCGACGCGGCGCGCGCCGTCTTCGAACGCGTCGGCACACGAGCGCCCGTGCAGGTGGTCGGCGGACTCAGCGTCGCGCAGGCAAAAAGCCTGGCCTGCGTCGGGCTTCGCGCGTTCGTCGTCAGCGGCAATATGGGCGAGCCTGACAGCCGCGCGCGCTACAACCTGCCGCCGGCCGAGATCGAGCGCCTCGTCGCGGGTTTCAT
>CAZVHY010000234.1:1325-5323 GCA_964627115.1 uncultured Solibacteraceae bacterium
ACGCGCCACTCGACGAGGCCGAGGGCCGCGACGAACACGCCCTCGAGGCCGAGGTGCAGCCACCCGAACACCGTCGCGGACGCGCCGAAACGCGCAAGCAGTGCGGCGCACACGGCCGCCCACGCCACGTTGGCGATGACGAGCACCGTCACGGCCGGTCGCGACGGCAGTCCGTGTCGGCGCGCGGTCGTCGCGAGCCATCCGGAATAGCTGCCATACGCGAGATTCGCGGCGGCAACGAAAAGTACGACGGGAACAGGCAGGCCATTCAACGCCGCCAGCCACTCGTGCACGACAAACATGGCCAGGCCAACCAGCAGGCCTGCGCCGCTGTCGAGCTGCAACAATCGCCGAGCCTGGCCTCCGGCGTCAGACGACAGGGGCACGAGTCATGCCTTCCGTGTTCGCCCCCAGCCAACGCAACAGCGCGTTCAGCAGCTGCCGCTGCTGATCCTCTCTCGTGATGGTGGCTGAGCAATCGCCAAGCTGCGAGCCGTAGTAGCCGAACTGCGCGTGGTTCGCGCCGTCCAGGCTCACCCATGTCGTCGCAGACGGCAGCAGGTGCGCGTTCGCACGCGAAGCCGCCTCGGACGCGACGCAGTCGCGCGTCCCGCTCACCTTGATGACCGGGATCGACAACTGCGAGAGATCGTGGTCGCGCGGGTGCGTCGTCGCGATCAGCATCAGGGCCGATACGCTGGTGCGATGCTCCGCCGCGAACTGCGCCGACAGCGCGGCGCCGCGCGAGTGGCCGCCCAGCACGAGCGGACGGCCGCGTGCCCAGCGCTCCTGCACCGCCGCGACACGTCTCCAGAGCTCCCGCCTGGCGTCGTCCGTGAACGCGGTGCGCCACGGCAGCTCGACGAGCGCAACAGGCCACCCCTCGTCGGCCAGCGCGCGCACGACCGGCACGTACGCATCCGGATCGACCGCGCCGCCGGGCAGGAACGCGACAAACGGCCGGTCCGGCTGCGGCGTCACCGGCAGAAACGCCGTGGCGTGATCGCCCCGCTCGACAGCGACCGAGCTCGTCGATTGCCAGGCGTCGGCAGGCACACCGTGCGCCTGCATGTTCCAGACGATCCAGCCCATGAAGCCAAAACCGAAGGTCATCCAGACGATACGAATGCGTTTGCGCCAGGTCATGTCTCCGAGAGCGTAGCCGAGACGCGGGCGAAATGTTTCACGGTGCGGTACTGCTGTTGACACGGTCGGCCAGCCGTGATTCCCTTCGCTCGGTTCCAACCGATGACGTCAACATCCACCGATCGTCCCGAGGCGGTGAGCCGCTACGCGTGGTTCGTCGTGGCGCTGCTCGTGCCGGTCGCGCTGCTCAACTACCTCGACCGCCAGCTGCTCGCGTCGATGAAGTTCTCGATGATGGGCGACATCCCCGACATCGGCCTCGAAGCCAACTGGGGAACGATTCTCGGGCTCTTCAAGTGGGTCTACGCCATCATGAGCCCGATCGGCGGTTACCTCGCCGATCGCTACAGCCGGCGTCACGTGATTGCCGGCAGCCTGCTCGTCTGGTCGCTCGTGACCTGGATGACCGGGCACGTGACGACGTTCGAGGGGCTGTTGTGGACGCGGGCCCTCATGGGCGTCAGCGAAGCGTTCTACATTCCCACCGCGCTCGCGTTGATTGCGGACTACCACCGTGGGCCGACGCGATCGCGTGCGGTGGGCTTCCACCAGATGGGCATCTACATCGGCGTGATCGCCGGGGGGTTCGGCGGCTACATCGCCGACAGCCCGGCGTTCGGCTGGCGCTGGGCGTTCGCCGCGTGCGGCCTCGTGGGCGTGGTCTACGCCGTGCCGCTGTTCCTGCTGCTGCGCAATCGATCGACGGCGGCGGTGCCATCGCCGGGAACGACACCGTCTGGAAGCGGCAGCCCCGGACACGCTGCCCGGGAACTCCTCGGCAATCCGTCGTTCATCCTGCTCGTGCTCTACTTCACGCTGCCGGCCATGGCCGGGTGGATCGTCCGCGACTGGATGCCCGCCATCCTTCGCGCGGAGTTCGGCATCGGTCAGGGGCTGGCCGGTGTGTCGGCCACGATCTACTGGCAACTGGCGGCCATCGTCGGTGCCATCGGCGGAGGCTGGCTCGCCGACCGCTGGATGCGCCGCACCAATCGCGGGCGCATCTATACGAGCGCGCTCGGCATGGTGATGATCGTCCCGGCCATGTTCGGCGTGGGCTACGCGCCCGAGACCGGCCTGCTCTGGGTTGCCGTCGTCTTCCTGATCCTGTTCGGCCTGGGATGGGGATTCTTCGACGGCAACAACATGCCGATCCTCTGTCAGATTGCGCGTCCGTCGCTGCGCGCCACCGGCTACGGCATCATGAACTTCGTCAGCATCGGCTGCGGCGGCCTGGCCGACTGGGGCTTCGGCGTGTTGCGCGACCAGGAAGTGCCGGTCTTCGGCATCTTCTCGGCGTTCGCCAGCCTCGCCGTCGTCTCGATCGTGCTCGTGCTGCTCATCCGGCCGCGCGACACGGAAACGACGCCATTGCCGGCGCCTGCGGGCAGATAGCCCCTTCTGCTGAATCACACCTATGTCACGTGTTCAACCCATCGAGCAGCTCGTCACGGCAGTCCACACGCCGTTTCATCCGGACGGATCGCTGGCGCCGGAGGTCGTGGCCACACAGGCGGCGTTCCTCGCGGCCAACGGCATCCGCACGGTCTTCATCACAGGAACGACTGGCGAGTGTCACTCGATGACACGCGACGAACGGCTGACGTTGTACGACGCGTGGGCTGAGGCGGGCAAGGCTCGAGGCATGAGCGTGATGGCGCACGTGGGCAGCAACACGCTCGACGATGCCCGTGCGCTTGCGCGTCGCGCCGCGGACCTGGAATTGTCGGCGACCGGAGCGCTCGCGCCGTCGTACTACAAACCTGCCACCGTCGAGGCACTCGTGGACTGGTGCGCGGCCATCGCCGCCGAGGCGCCGGCGCTGCCCTTCTACTACTACGACATCCCGTCGATGACCGGCGTCGCACTCCCCGTGGAGCGCTTCCTGACCGTGGCGCAGACGCGGATTCCCAACCTGGCCGGCGTGAAGTTCACGAACATGGACCTCATCTCGTATCGGCGGAGCCTCGACGTGGCCGCGGGTCGCTACGATCTGCCGTGGGGCACCGACGAGGCGCTGCTCGGCGCGCTGGCCACCGGCGCTCGAAGCGCCGTCGGCTCGACGTACAACTGGGCGCCGGCGTTGTACGCGCAACTCATCGACGCGTTCTCACGCGGCGATCTCGCTGACGCGCAGCGCCTGCAATCGATCTCGGTGGCCATGGTCGATGCGCTGGTCGCGCTCGGCTTCATGGGCGCCGCCAAGGCCCTGATGGGCCGTCTCGGCGTGCCGGTCGGACCCGCGCGCCAGCCGTTCGGCAATCCGACGACCGGCGACGTCGATGCCCTGCTGCAGCAACTGCACGCGCTTGGATTCGGCTCGTGGGGTGCACGAGCGTCGTGACGTGTTAGTCTGCGCCAACCGATTTCATCATGGGCGGACACAAGGTCCGCCCCTACAGTACGAACCGGAGACATCCGATGCGCCGGTCCTGCCGCAATCTCGTCATTTCCTCGTGCCTGCTGACGTGTCTGCTCGTCGGACGTGCCACAGCGCAAGGCATCATCAACAGCGAGTTCATCTATGAAACGGCGCCGTTTCCATCCGCGCACGCGTCGACCATCGTCGAGACGCGCGACGGCGGCCTGATTGCGGCGTGGTTCGGTGGCACGGCCGAACGCAACCCCGATGTGGGCATCTGGCTGTCGCGTCACGAGGCCGGGCGATGGACAGCGCCGGTGGAAATCGTCAACGGCGTGCAGTCGCCGTCTCTTCGCTATCCCACGTGGAATCCCGTGCTGTTCCAGCCGGCATCCGGCCCGCTGATGCTCTTCTACAAGGTGGGACCGACGCCGTCATCGTGGTGGGGCATGGTGACGACGTCCAGCGACGACGGCCGGACGTGGTCACC